>NZ_RSDT01000004.1:0-371592 GCF_004522605.1 Comamonas sp. A23 | reverse complement strand
AGTTGGCCAGCAGGCCAGACAGCAGTTCTTCGGGTACGTCGTGTTTCTTGGTGCTCATTGTGCTTACGGACAGGCCGGCTTGCGCCGGCGGTTGATTGTCCGTTTACACAAAATTCTGCACACCCTCCGTGCTGGACCGTCAGTTCCAGGCAGATGGTCCGAACCAGAAATGGGTGGCCGACTTCACCTATATCTGGACGGCAGAAGGCTGGCTTTACGTAGCTGCGGTACTGGACCTGTACTCCCGTCGAATCGTGGGCTGGTCGATGCAGGAGAGCATGACCTCGCAGCTCGTGGTGGACGCGCTGATGATGGCTGTGTGGCGCCGGGGCAGGCCAGTGGCACTGCTGCACCACTCGGACCAGGGTAGCCAATACACAAGCGAGCACTTCCAGAGGCTGCTGGACGAACAGGGCATCACTTGCAGTATGAGTCGGGCTGGTGAGGTCTGGGACAACTCGGCCATGGAGAGCTTCTTCAGTTCTCTGAAGACCGAGCGCACGGCCCGTAAGGTGTACAGGACACGAGGGCAGGCCCGCTCAGATGTGTTCGATTACATCGAGTGCTTCTACAACCCGACGCGTCGGCATTCGACGCTCGGATATCTCAGTCCCGTACAGTTCGAGCAAGCTCAAGAAGCTTAGGTCGGTGTCAACGAGACCGGCAGCAGCCCATGACGAGTCAGTGAGTGACTAAAGCTCATCAAGCCTAAAGCCTTCCATTAAGGCGTACTTTCATGTCTCTGCTCTAGCGACCGAATGCCCCAAAGAACTCCACGAGTTGCAGTGCAGCCTCGCTGCTCTGCAGCTTGGGCTGAAGCATACCAATAGGGTTCATGAGCATTTTTTCCCTCACTTTGAGCTCGACCAAGCTACCCGATTCAAGTTGCGGGCGGACAAGGTTCAAAGGAAGAATTACCAAGACGTCGAACTCACCAACCAGCCTCATGTTGACAGGCAATGACTGAGTCACGATGGGAAACGTAGTTGGCGCGACCTTGAAATGCCGCTCGGTCAGTGCGTCAAACTTGGTACGCACTCCGAGCCCTGCCGGCAGAGCCAGCCACAAAGCGCGCTCCAAATCCGTCCAGCGCACTTGGCGTTGGTGTGCTAAAGGATGCGTCGACCTGCAAACTATCGCGAAGCGGTCCTCAATGAGAGGATGAAACTCGCACTCTTCGGGAATCACCGCCGGTTCGCGGCATATCAGCAAGCGATACACCTGCATCACCGCAGATATCCGCTGCTTTGGCCGCTCCGCGGCCCGGTTGACAGAATTCCAGTGGCCGCAGTTACTGCAGGATGTTCAGCAGCTTCTGGAGCAAGAGAAGATTGAGCGTGTAGCCATCGTCGGTCAGTCATTGGGCGGCATGATTGGCCTGCGCATGGCTCTGGCGCATCCAGCCTTGGTGGCTGGGTTTATTGCGTCAGACACGTCGCTGTCGATTGACCATCCAGAAATGCTGCAAAGGATTCGTGACCGACAAATCACCCAAAAGGCTGTCACCGTAGAGCAGCGCTCACTCGGTCGCTGGTTTCTCGAGAACGAGCCGGAAAAGGCCGCTCTCTACGCCCAAATCAATCACTTCAATCCGAGTGCGCACAGCCTTCCTCCCGAGCAATGGGGCCAAGCGCTGGCCGACATGATGAGGCCCGACGCTCTACTACCGATGGACGTGCTAGGTGACGTGAAATGCCCAACGCTCTTCGTTGTCGGCAGCGAGGACCCCATTGTCCCCGTGTCAGCAATGCAAGAGGCTGCAGAGCTCGTCGCCGACAGTTCGGTGGCCGTCGTCCAGGACGCCGGACATTCCGCATATTCTGAGAAGCCTGCCGAATACAACAAGCTGGCGCTCAGTTTCCTTGAGCGCTGTGTCTATCCTCGATAGCCAACACTCCAAATCAGCTTAGCTATGCAAAGCGTCCCGACCAGCGGGGCGTAGCGGATGGCCGTCATTGAGGACGCTGGGCATTTCGCTAAAACACATTCAACGGAATACGAAGGTAGCGGATGCCATTTTTCTCAGCTGCTGGAAGCATGCCAGCCCGAATATTGACTTGGATTGCAGGGAGCATAAGTGTTGGCATTGCGAGCGATGCATCACGCGTCTGTCGCAGCCTCACAAATTCATCTTCAGCCACCTCGTCACGTATGTGGATGTTGTGAAGCAATTGCTCCCGCACGGTGGTCTCGCAGAGGGGCTCACGTTCCGGGGGGGGATAGTCGTGGCACATCATGAGCCGCGTCTCCGGTGGCAGTTGCAACAATCGGCGCACAGAAGCGAATAGGGTTTTTGCGCAGCCGCCAGGGAAGTCACAGCGCGCACTACCAACGTCCGGCATGAACAACGTATCGCCCACGAAAGCGACGCCAGGAGTACCGTCGATGGGCTCAATCACGTATGCCAAGTCGGCAGGTGTGTGACCAGGAACGTGCATTGCACGCACGTTTAGTTCGCCAACTTTGAGCCGCTCGTCTGGCTCAAACAAGCGACCAAAGGGTTGAAACGTCTCCCTAGAATCCTCGGGCAACATGAAAGCTAACGAAAAAGCTTCGTGCACCGTGCGGATGCCTGCTCCAATTCCAATCAGCCCGCCTAGTTGGGACTGAAGATAGGGTGCTGCAGAAACGTGGTCCGCGTGGACGTGCGTCTCCAGTAGCCAGTCCACGGAGAGGTTATTAGCCTGCACGAAACGTATGACCTCATCTGCTCCTTCAGTCGACGTCCTCCCTGACTTGCTGTCAAAGTTCAGAACTGAATCGATGACGGCGCATCTTCCACCCTGCCGGTCGAATAGGACATAGGAGAAGGTAGACGACCCAGCGTCGAAAAAGGGTTGAATGTTCGGGTGTGTTGAGATTGTCACATCGACCTCCTCAGCCAAACCATGCGCGGTACAAAAGCAGCATTGCCACCGACATTGCAAGTACGGAAAATGCCGTCTGGACGGTCTTCGCGGAAAGCAAGGGCGCAACACACCGCCCCGCGAACATCCCGCATACGGATGCAGTGACGAAGAAGACTCCGGTCTGCCCCACATGAGCTCCGGTGGCCAATGAGGTAATCGCGGACCCCATCGCCACCATGGCCACGACAAACAGTGACGTGGCGACGATTCCATGAAGTTGGACGTTAGTCCACTGCTTGAAAGCCGGCACGATGACAAAGCCACCGCCGACACCCAACATGCCGGTCATGAGTCCGCAAGCTGACCCGATACCTGCAAGCGTTGCGGCACAGCGATTGGTCCAACTGAATCGGCCGTTGGAAGGATTGAGCATGCAGTTCTTGACCGTAGTTGCAGCCAGTGCCTCATCCAAAGACGGGAGTGAGGTCGGTGTTCCTCGGGGCAACAGAAGCCGACCTGCGACGTAAAGCATCACAATAGCGAACATCGTCAGAAGAACGTGTGCAGGCAGCTCTTTGGCCATCCGGGAACCGATTGGTGTAGCCACAAGGCCTGCCACGCCCATGACTAAACCAGCCCTCCATCTGACAATTTTTCTGCGAAGGCCGTCAACGGCTCCTATTGATGCCGATATTCCGACTGCCAAAAGCGCTACTGGCACGGCAGCACGAGGGTCGAAACCCAGGCCAAGAACCAATGCTGGTATCGCCAGGATGCCGCCTCCGGCACCCGTCAGACCCAACAGGGCACCGACTCCAAAACCATAAATGAGACCAAGGGACATTGCTTGCTCGAAAGTGTTGCGGGAAATGCTTAAACGGTCGCAAGCAGAGGTAACACAGTGGCACCTTTGCAAGAGCCAACCCAGCGGTCGAAGGCCTGAGCCACAGCCAGGTCGTACAGTGCATCCACATCGGTTGTCGCATTCACTGTGACCAAAAGGTCCTTCAATACGCCGTTGTGGAGGCCATATACCCAGCCATGGACACAGAGCTCTTGACCCGAAGCCCATGCATCCACGATGACAGTACTTTGCGCAACATGGACGACCTGGCTCAGCACATTGAGCTCGCACAGGAAGTCCGCTCTTACGGAAGGTTCGACTGCATCCAAGAGACCTCGATGTTTGTCACGAATGACAGCGATATGCCGCAACCAGTTATCGACAAGTCCCACTCGCGAGCCAGACATGGCCGAGCCCACTCCACCGCATCCATAATGGCCAACCACCATGACATGGTGCACTCGCAACCGCTCGACGGCGTACTGCAAAGTCGAGAGCGAGTTCAGGTCGGATGGGACCATCAAGTTCGCGACATTGCGATGTACAAAAACTTCGCCCGGGTCCAAGCCCATGACCTGGTTGGCGGGCACCCGACTGTCGGAGCAGCCAATCCACATGTATTTTGGCGCCTGCTGAGCCAGCAAGCGCGTGAAGTAATCCGGCCGCTCTTGGCACATCTGTGCCGCCCATTTGCGATTGCGGGCCAGGATGTCTTCGCAGTTCTGGCCTGAGCCTTCTGTCTCGCCTGCGATGGCCGAGTTAAGCCGGACCGAGTCCATTAGTACTGCTTGTATGGCAGGAACTTGCCGCTCATGACGATGCGTACGCGGTCGCCATTCGGGTCGTTCTCACGCTGCAGGTCCATCTTGAAATCGATGGCGCTCATGATGCCGTCGCCGAACTCTTCGTGGATAAGTGCCTTGAAGGTCGTGCCATACACATTGACCATCTCGTAAAAGCGATAGATGAGCGGGTCGGTCGGCACGGTAGTTGGCAGCGAGCCCTTGTACGGCGTAACGGTCAGCCACTTGGCGTCTTCGGTGGAAAGGTCGAAGATTTCAGCCAGGATTTTTGCCTGCTCTTGGTTCAACGTCATTTGACCCAGACAGGCCGAGGTGACCCATTCCTTGCTCAGGCCGACTTGTTTCGCGACTTCAGACCATTTCAGGCCTTTGGATACTTTTGCTGCGATGATTTTCTCGGTAACTTCAATACGGCTCATGATTTCTCCAGTAGAGCGTTTAGGGGGATGTGTCATGCCAAGCGAAGGGCCGGCGTGTGCGAATTGCTTTCAGCGGTTTCAACAACGGAAGAAGACGTAGCCAACCCGGGGGATACGTAGGGTGGTTTGATAGGTGCGCGGCCGTTCGACAAATCCTTGGACCGAGCTACCAGGAAGTCGACCAGGTGGTTGCGGATGCTGTAGTACTGCGGGTCATGGTGCAGGGTGGCGCGCTGCCGGTCTGCAGGCATCGTGTTGAGCACCACTTCGGCTACGCGGGCACGCGGGCCATTGCTCATCAGAAGAATCTTGTCAGCCAGAAGAATTGATTCATCCACGTCGTGGGTAATCATGAAAACGGTCTGGCGTGTCTCCCGACAGATGCGGAGCAGCTCATCTTGAATCGTGCCCCGCGTAAGTGCGTCTAATGCCCCGAAGGGCTCGTCCAACAGGAGCATCTTGGGCTGGATAGCGAAGGCACGCGCGATGCCAACCCGCTGTTTCATACCTCCTGAGAGTGCAGAAGGTTTTTTGTCGATGGCATGGTTTAAACCCACGAGCTCGACGTACTTCTCAACGTGCTCGTTGACTTGCGCTTTGGACCACTCTGGCCACTTGCTTCGGACAGCGAACGCGATGTTGTTACGAACGGTCAGCCAGGGCATGAGCGCATGGCCTTGGAAGACAACCCCACGGTCCAGACTTGGTCCCGAGATTTCGCGGCCGCTCATGATGACGGTGCCATCGGTTGCACTCTCTAGGCCTGCCAGCACGTTGAGGATTGTCGTCTTGCCGCAGCCCGAATGGCCAATCACACAGGCGAACTCGCCTTGGTTGAGCTCGAAGTGGACGCCATCCAAGACCGGGTCACCTCCGGGAACATAGGACTTCGTGAGACCTTCGACCTTCAGAAAGGGCTTTGCGCCCGAGATATCAACGTCATTAGTCAGCATAGGTCACCGCTTTTTGTGCTTTGGCGAACAGCATGTCCAAGGCCATGCCGACCAGCCCAATTACCAAGATGGCAAAAATTACGTTTGCCAGGGAGAGGTTGTTCCACTCATTCCAGACGAAGTAGCCGATGCCGGTTCCACCGACAAGCATCTCTGCGGCCACGATAACCAGCCATGCGATGCCCATGCTGATTCGCATTCCAGTGAGGATGGTCGGGGCCGCCGCCGGAAGAATGACTTCAATAGCTTTTCGCATTGGTCGTACCTGCAAGGTGTTCGCAACGTTGAGCCATTCCCTTCGGACGCCGGCCACGCCGAAGGCGGTGTTCGTCAGCATCGGCCAGATGGAGCAAATGAAGATGACGAAGATGCCCGAGATGGACGAATCCTTGATGGTGTAGAGCGCGATGGGCATCCAGGCCAACGGCGAGATGGGCTTGAGTACCTGGATGAATGGGTCCAGCGCCCGATAGGCCAGCGGACTCATGCCGATGAGGAAGCCCAACGGAATGGCAAACGCCACTGCGAAGCCAAAACCCAGCGCGACTCGACCAAGAGAGTAGGCCACCTGAATTCCGACACCTTTGTCGTTCGGGCCGTTGTCGTAAAAGGGGTCGGCCAACTGCTTGGCAATAGTTTTGCCCATGTCAGCAACTGTGGGAAACGACGACTTTGCAGGCGTAATGGCTGCTGCCTGGGGGTCTTTGCCCATCAACTGCGCATACTCGATTTGGTCTGCCGTAAGCGTGACTTTAGGCTCCTTCGACGGCAAGGTTGACACGTGCCATATGGCCAGGATGACGATAAGAAAAACGGCAGATAGAGCGGCAGCTTTGAGCCTCAATGATTTCGCGTTGTTCATATCAGGCCTTCTTGATAGTGAAGCTGTTGGCATACGCATCGGCCTTCGAGGGGTCGAAGGTCTTGCCCATGATTTGGTAGCTCGGATAGGCTGTCGTGTCAGGAACGCCCTGTCCCAGTTGCTTCATGGTCTGCTTGGCGTCAGTCAGGAGGAAGACTTTCTCGGCCAACTGCTTGTAATTGACGTCACCCTTGATATATCCCCAGCGCTTCATCTGCGTGAGCATCCAAACAGCCATGCTTTGCCAGGGGATGGGGTCAAAGTCGACACGAGCCGGGTTGTTGATGACGTTGCCTAGTCCATCGGCATACCTGCCGGTGAGTACTTGGGTCACAACAGCCTCTGGTTGGTTGAGATAGGCTTGGGTCGAAATCACTTTGGCGATGAGCTCGCGGTTCTTGGCGTCGCGTGCCATGGCGGCGGAGGTGAGCACAGAGCGGTAAAGTGCTGCGAAGGTGTTCGGGTTCTTCTGGATGAACTCAGTGGATGTACCGAACGCACAGCAAGGGTGGCCGTTCCAGATATCGCGGGTAAGGATGTGAATGAACCCGACCTCTTCGACAACTGCGCGCTGGTTGAACGGGTCTGGCCCGAGGAAGCCGTCGATATTGCCGGCTCGCAGATTGGCCACCATTTCCGCCGGCGGGACAACACGCAGCTGGACGTCACGGTCAGGGTCGAGGCCAGCTTCTGCCAGGTAGTAGCGCAGCAGGAAGTTGTGCATCGAGTACTCGAACGGAATGGCGAACTTGAAGCCCTTCCAGTTCTTCGGGTCTCGGTTGCCTTTGTGTTTGAGGGCCAAGGTGATGGCCTGGCCGTTAACGTTCTGAATGGTCGCCACATTCATCGGCTGGGCGTTAGAGCCAAGACCCATTGAAATGGCCAGCGGCATTGGCGACAGGAAGTGCGACGCGTCGTACTCCTTGTTCATGACCTTGTCGCGCACGAGTGCCCAGCCGGCGGTCTTCACAATCTGCACGTCGAGACCCTGCTTACTGTAGAAGCCCAGCGGCTCAGCCATGATGAGCGGCGTGGCACAAGTGATGGGAATGAAGCCAACCTTGAGGCTCTTCTTCTCGATAGCTCCCTTGTCCTGGGCCATGGCTTGAAGGCTGGTCAAGGGCAGCACGCTCGAGATTGCGGCCATGGCCGTGGACTTGCCGACGGCACGCAGGAAGTGCCGGCGAACCGCATCCTGAGGAAAGATAGCCTTGACGAGGCTCGCCTCAATGAACTCATTGGAGTACTGTTCGAAGGAGTTCGTCTGACTCCGACGGATGAGTTCTTGCGCGGCGTCGTGAGCTGAGGCAGCCTTGTGCTCGCTCTCAGAACCGTGCCTGCCGCAAGAGCAGGACATCATCAGCGGCTTTTCTGCATCGAAGGGGGCGAAATAGCTCATAAGGACTCTTTCAAGGTTGGAATGGGGCGGAAGCGCGTGGAAGCCACTTAGACAGTGAAGGCCCGCGAGGTCGTTTTCACCCGAATAACGGGCCTGACGTGGTCGTATACAAGATGTGGCTGGCCGCAAATGCGGGACGCAATGACACGTGCTTGCCGAGCTATCGGTTCGATGTAGCGCAGGGGCTGCCCATTGATGCTGATGCAGTCACCGAGAGCGTGGATGTTTTCAACACTGGTCGCCAGCGTCTTTGGGTCGAGGGCGATGCCGTTGTTCCAGTGGAGCCCAGCAGATGCAGCAAGTCGGCTCGGCGTCTCGAGCCCTGTGGCGGAAAGGACATGACTGACGTTCAGGGCGAAGCCCGATTCCGTCTGCACGGTAATGGCAGAGCCATCCCTGGTCACGCTTCTGATGCGCGTGTCACCGATAAAGCTCAACGGCAGCGAAGACCATGCCGTGAGCAGTGCCTGTGATTCCTCCGGCGTGATGACATTGGCTAGCGGTCGCGTTGCGACATCCAGCAAAAACACAGAGTGTCCAGCGATTGCCAAGTCGTTGGCGATTTCACAACCCACTAGCCCAGCGCCAACGATTGCGACCTGTTGGGCTGAGTCCGACCTTCCGAGAGCCTCCCGGAATTTCGTGTAGCAACGCAGGTCGTTGATACCCCAGCACAACGACGCCGGCATGTTCTTGTTCTTGCGCGGCGCGGCGCCATGCGCAAGGATGAGTTGGTCGTAGCGTACTGCGCCCTTAGTGGTGCGAAGCATGTCGCTTTCCGGCGCGATGCTGATGGCCAAGGTATCGGCCATGAGACGAATGCCCAGGCGCTGCGCTGCGGCGACTCCTGTTTCCTTGACCATCGAACGAACGCCGATGGACTTGGCCATGGCGACCGACAGCTGAGGCTTGTCGTAGAGGTCGCCACTGCAGCCCGTCACCATCGTGATGGGGACTCCGGAATCGCCCTCCCGAATCGCCTTGGCCATAGCCCAGCCGGCGGCGCCTGCGCCGACGATGACCACGCCAGCTTCATGACGGCGATTCAGGTCAACGGTGACGGATGGGTTGGCAGTGGTATCGAGTGCTATCTCGACATAAAGCTCGAAGTCGCTTTTGGTGACACCGCACAGAGGGCATTCCCAGTCTTCGGGAATGTCGGCGAATCTAGTGCCAGGCGCGAGTCCGCTGTCTGGGTCACCCTTTTCTTCGTCATAGACCAAGCCGCATGCACGGCAGATGTACTGACGGTACTCCATCACGACTTGGTCAGCGATGGAATCACATTCTGGAAGGAGGATGGCAATGGCGCTCATGCGGGCATCTCCTGCGCACTTTGCTTTGCCATTTCGCGACGCAGGTGCTTCAGTGCCGGCGTAACGATGGCAACGAAATGAGACTCGCGAACCCGACGTTGGACAGATGACGAGAGAAGGTAGCCTCGCGCGCCCTGATGGAGAAGTGCCGATTGCGCAGCACGCAGGGCCAGCTCCGATGCATGGGCCCGCACGTCCAGAACGTCCAGGAGTGTTGGCTTTTGTCCCTCGCTTGCGAGTCGAGCCAATGCGTAGGTTCGCTCGCTGAGGGCGTCGAGTTCTAACTGCAGTTCGACGGGACGGTCGTGCAAGAACTTGTTGACATGTCCGAGATGCTGTTCGACTGCCCACATGGTGTCGATAGCGCCTTGCGCGACACCCAGCCCCATGCCGACCTGCAGCAGAATGAAAGCGGGTCGAACTTTGTCCAAAAACTCAGGAACGTTCTCTGCGATGAGGTTCTTGGCCGTGACCTTGAAATTGGTGAAGCGAACACCCCATGTACCAGTGCCTTCCATGCCAGCAAAAGACGGGCACTCTTTCAACTCAATTCCGGAACCCTGGCAAGGAACCATGAACATGATGTCGCGCGTCGGTTGACCTTCTTCGTAGACAGTGGCCGCGCCGCCGAAATAGTGGTCTTCGCCAAGGTTGCTTACCCACGGAAGAGTGCCGTTCACGACATAGCCGTTCTCAGTCGGCTCAGCCTTGAGAAGCATGGGTTCAATGCCGGTCATCGCCTTCATTGGGTTACTAAGCGCTGTACCGCCTAGCCTGTCACCGTTGATGTGCGCCTCGAACTCCGAACCAAGGAGAGCAGGATTACCGCTGCGCTCCATGTAAAGCGCACAAGCAGCTTGGCACCACACCATGAATCCAGTAGCTCCACAAACCTTAGATACTTCGGCTACCCCTTGAATGGCGGAAGTTAGGTCGGGAGTGCCCGCCAAGCCGGTTTGTGCGCGGTAGAGCCCAGCCTTCCCGAGGTCCTTCAATACCTTGGCAGGGTATGTGCCTTGCCTGTCGATTTGGTCCGCAATGGCCGCCAAGGGCCCCTGGGCGATGGCTTGCACTTTGGCAAGCATGGCTGCTGCCGCCTGAGAAGATGTGGACAGGTGGATGTTGCTTGACGCTACCGCTGACATGGTGTGGTCCTAACTACCGGCTCAAGCCAGGCTGATGTCGAATGGGATGGGGTTGCGCATGGTGTTGGCTACCGGCGAGAAGTAGTTGGCGTGACGAACGATGTCGTCGAGTTCCTCACGAGTTGCGTCGCCTTCAACAAGCACCTTCACGCGGATTTGCTGGAAGCCCATCTGGCTGGGTTCACGCTCGGCTCCATTGGCGCCCCAGGCAGCGGAATTTCCGATTTCGCCTTCCAGGAAAACTTCGAGCTTGGTCAGCTTGACGTTGCGATACGTTGCTACGGCCGTAATACCAACGCTCAGGCAACCACCCAGGCCGGACAGAACGATTTCGCCAGGAGCCGGTGCGGTGTCTTGGCCGAACAGGTGCGGCGGCTCGTCAACCACCACCGGGGTGTGGTTACCGACATAGCTGAGCGTGCGGAACTTTCCGTCTACGACGGTATGGACCTTGTTCGTGCCTCGGGTGTTGGGGTTGTTGCGGCCCTTTTCGCCAAATGCCAAGAGGCCATCACGGTCAATGGGGCGCAGGTAGGTTTTGATAGTCGATTTCGCGACTTCTGCTGCACGTTCTGGGGTTGCGAGGGTCATTAGATAGCTCCTAGGTGTGTTGCTGACGATACTTATTCAGCAACAACCGTGCCAACGTAATGCACAGCCTTAGGCGTTAACTATCTATTTGATTTATAAGGAGTAAATTCCAAGCACCCTGTCGTACGAGCCGAACACAGGGGTAATGTATTCCGACATTTTGTCGGACAAAATGTCGACAATATGTCATGCTTTAGACGAACTTCAACAGCATGCAGAGGTAAATTCGTCAATGTCAAAACTAGAACCTACCTGGCGCGAGCAGGAGCAACTGCTGCTCGGTGAAGTGATGCGCCTGGTCGGCAAAAGTCTTTCAGCCGACATCGTGTTTAGAGAAATGCTCCACCTGATGTCCGAGCTTCTTGGACTGAATAGGGGACGCGTTGTCCTTGTCGACGTCTTTGGACATGACAGATACGACCGGCTGACTGGAGAGGAACACGCTTCCATCCGCTATGCGTACGGAATGACCAAGACGGAGATTGCCCGAGGTCGTTACCGCATGGGAGAAGGCATCACAGGCGCGGTCCTGATGACCGGGCAGCCCAGCATCGTGCAGAACATCGACGACGACCCTCGCTTCCTGCTACGCGCGGTCGAACGTACACACCTTCCATCGGAGACGGTGGCATTCATTGCCGTACCGATTGAGGTAAATCGTGTGACCGTAGGGGTGCTCGCCGCTCACCGCATCCGCATTCGAAATCGGCAGCTGAGTGACGACGTTGCCATCCTTCGCCTTCTTGCAACTCTTTGCGGGCAACTGCTGCAACTCAGAGAGCTGGTAGAGGAAAAGACACGCGTGCTCGAAAAGAAGAATGAGCTCCTGAGCCGTGCGCTCGAATCCGCCGCAGCGCGCTACGGCATTGTTGGGAGTTCGCCTGCCTTACTACGTGCACTCGAAGAACTGGAGCGGGTGGCTCGTTCCTCTGCAAGCGTGCTCCTCCTGGGCGAGTCTGGTACTGGTAAAGAGCTGTTTGCCCGCGCCCTGCACATGTCGAGCAACCGGCGAGATGGACCTTTCATCAAGGTGAATTGCGCGGCCATCCCAGAGTCTTTGTTTGAGTCGGAACTTTTCGGACATGAGAAAGGCGCCTTCACCGGTGCCAACGCAGTCCGAGCTGGATGGTTTGAACAGGCGAATAACGGAACCATCTTCCTGGATGAGATTGGCGAGATGCCCCTGGCCATGCAGGCCAAACTACTCCGGACCCTGCAGGAGGGGACTATCAGCCGGCTGGGCGGAAAGCGGGAATTTCCCGTTGATGTTCGCGTCGTCGCAGCGACCAACAGGGACCTGAGCATTGAAGTTGATGAGGGCCGGTTCCGCCAAGACTTGTTCTACCGCCTGAATGTCATTCCGATTCGGTTGCCGTCACTGGCGGATAGGAAAGAGGATGTTCGATTGCTCGCGCAGCACTTCCTGAGTAAGACAAACCAGCAGAATCAGAAAAACGTTTACTTCTCAGCCGAGGCCCTTGACGCCCTGGAACTGCATCCCTGGCCAGGTAATATTCGAGAGCTCGCCAATGTCATCGAACGCACGGTGCTCCTTACGGATAAGTCCACAGTAAGTCGCAAGGAGATTGAAATCTGGCTGCCTAGTACCTCGAGAGTGCGTAGAGAGCAGGCTCCGCGCCGGCCCAGCCCGCAACAAGCCTCACTATACGCATCGTCCTCACCACCACTGGTCAGGGACTATCAGTCTGCCAACTCACACGCCGCCCAGGACCTACATCGCGCGATGGAGCTGCACGGAGGCAATCAGTCGCGCGCAGCCCAGGCGCTGGGTATGACTGTGAGGCAGTTCAGCTACCGATGGAAGAAACTGATGACAACCAGCCAGTAGGATATCGGTATCCCTACAGCTTCGCCTCTTGCCACATCGGTTCGATAAGGTGCTAGAGCTGACCAGCAATCACCACGAAGAAACGGGCGGTCCAGCACTACCTTGGCGCACAATTGACTCATGAGCATTTCAGAGCGCAAGGAAGCAATATTGGTTGCGGTGAAGGCTGCCCGCTGCCCTGTCCGGCCAAGCACATTGATGGACTCCATCGCGAGTTCTCGGGCTTCTCTCAATCGCGATTTGAAATACTTGGCGGAGGCTGGGCTACTGGAAATTCAGGGCAAGGGGCGTTCGACGCGTTACCTCCCAGGGGTCGACCCCAACGAGCCTCCAAAGGCTCGCCGGCAATGGTCGTCAGCAGCAACGGCGTTCCTTGAGTCATTAAGCGCACCGCTAGCTACGCGCCCACAAGTTCGGTACGACGCAAGCTTCTTGACTGCCTACACCCCGAATCTGTGCAGCCTTCTGCCTCCTCAGCTAGCCCTGCATCTGTTCCATGCAGGCTATAGCGGACCAGCGCGCCCCGCCCAAGCCAAGGCAGCAGAGCAACCTCTTGAGGAACTCGTATGGTCGTCCAGTTGTCTTGATGGCATCTCCATGAGACTCGATGACGCCAAGCAGGTCCTAAACGGGCAACCCTACGCAGACGGTCGCGGCAGAGATGCTTTGGTACTTCTCAATCACAAGGATGCCATCGACTACATCAACGTCAATGCGTCGGAGAAAGACATATCAGTTGAGGGCATTGTCGATGTGCAAGCCCTGCTGATGCGGGACCTGGTGAATGCAAAGCTCATTGGCGGCATCCGCACTCTGCCTATCTATGGCTGCGGCTACGCTACGTGCCAGGACCCTGCAACCTTGCACTCGCTGCTGAAGTCCATTGCCGATAAGGCACGACAAGTGCACAACCCTATCGAGGCCGCGTTCTTCACATGGGTGAATTTGTCGTACCTGCAAGCATTCAATTTCGGAAATGGCTCCACGGCTCGCCTGGCTGCCAACATCCCGTTGCTGCACAAGAACTGTGCCCCGCTGTCGTTTCAAGGCGTGCCCAGAGATGACTATGAGTTGGCGCTCAGCGGTATCTATCAAAAGCAGGACGTGACAGCCGCGGCAGAACTCTTTGAGTTCGTATATCGCCAGTCCGCGCAAAGCATTCACCAGTGAGCGCATCAAGGTTCTCGCTGGAGGTCTGTGAATGCTCAGAAGGAGCTAGTCAGCTCGACCACCCATAGCAAGGCTACTCACCAAGCTCGTTGTCGTCGACCGGCTTATCAGGGTGTTCATCGCGGTCTAACCGCTCACGGAGTTCGTCCAAACTTTCCTCATGCGGTGGCTGGGAGTAGTACGCCTGGTGAATGTCATCGGGGGATAGCTCTTGCGCTACGTGCGAGTTAGCCATGCCCGAAGCCAGTCGAATACGGGCATCTCGTGACAACTCAACCACTCGTTGACTCTCACTGCTAAACCTTTCGATGTATCCCAGCCTGTAACGCTTCGATGATTGCAGAACACTCATGCGCGGTCGCCTCAAACGCATCGGGCGCATAGCCTGCAGGAGGCTTAGAAACTTCATCGCCGTGCGTGGAGGAGCGAGCAATTGCTGCAAGAACGCATTTGTGGGTTGTAGGTCGTTCAGGTGGGTCAACATCTCCTCGAGAGTCTCGAAGCGACCACTTTGGGGATTGAAATACCTCCACGGATGCCCCTCATTCGAGTCGCATTCCAAGCAGTCGCGTGCAAAACTCTCGAAATCAGCGACAGGCGATACCCCCACTGGCTGAGGTTCCGTCAAGTTCTTCGCACGGCTGTCTTTGACCAGCAAAGAAAAATTCGCATAGCCTTGTTCTAAGGCCAACTGATTCTGAGCTGCGTTGAGGGGGATAGATTGCTCGCGAGCCAAGCGTTTAGCTGAACGCTTGAGCTGCTCCAAACGAGCGGGGGTAAGGCGCTTGGTCATGATTTATTCCCACGGTCACCTTGACACAATGCGCCCACACATTGAGCCTGGATGACCAGTTGGTCAAACCACAACCCGGAACTACTACGCCGTCGCGAACAACTTGGCCACCGTGGGCGGGCGAGCCGGCGAGTCGGCTCTGCGTAAAAGTATAGGAGCCGCCTGAGCAGACTTCAAGCAAATTGCAGGGTCCTCAGCAACCGCTCAAAGGTTCACCCTACGAAGAAATCAACCAGGACTTCAACACTTGCGTGGTTCCCCTCGCCTGAGTGAATGTGCGGTCCATCCAGAATGTTTACGAAAAACTCCACTGCATCGCCAGCCAACTGGGCTAACGGGACCGAGCTGAAGACATGGTGCCAGTGTTCCTACCATGGCAGTCTGCATATTCCGGTTGAGCTGGCCGGCTGTGGCTGACCCGGCTACTGCTCTTAACCGACTGAGTTCGGCCAGAAGCAAATACTCTGGGATGACCGCAACCTGTAAGCTACTCACAACATCTTCTATATAAACGATGAGGCCCAAATGTCCCGATACGCTCAGCTCACTTCCGTACTGCTTTCCAACCCAGCAGCGCAAGTCATTCTGACGTTCGACGAGCTGGACAGAATCGTGCCGGGCGGACTGCCAGCCTCGGCCAAGCAATATCCGGCATGGTGGGCAAACAACGCGTCAAGCCAGCCGCACGCAAAGTACTGGCTTGATGCTGGACGACGAGCCACGCCCAACTTCAAAGCAGGTCGGGCAGTCTTCACCCTGGATGAGTCCATTGAAACTGGTGAGCTGGCCGCGGCGGTAGTCGATGAGTCGACGCCGCAAGTCCTGACGGAATATGTCGAAAGCAGCTTGAGCCTCGAGCGCGACCTCGAAGACCAGATAGTTAGTCACCTTGACGTTCTGGAGCCTGGCCTGACGCTCGTTTCGCGCCAAGAGACCAGTGATGTTGGAAGGCTCGACCTACTCGCGAGGGACGCCGACGGCCGCATGGTCATAATCGAACTGAAGGCAGGCGAGGCAAAGGACTCATCCATCGGACAAATTGCGCGCTATATCGGCTGGTACGCGCAGAAAGAAGGCCAACCACCACGGGCAATTTTGGTCGCATCGGGATTTTCGGAGCCAGTAAGGTGGGCGGCCAAGGCAATTCCGGGACTGAAACTGGTGACGTATCGAGTGCAGTTTGTGTTCGAAGCAGCGACAGTATAAAAAGGGAGATGCTTTACTTCAGCCAGTCGCTGAGGAACGCCTCCCATGACTGGTTAGGGTCGCATGCAGCCGCTGGTCAGCTCAAGCATACCGGTCAGCTCCGAGCGGAATGAAGGTCAACGATGGTCAGCACCCGCAGGCAGTCACCACTGCTTAATTTGCTCTTTCAATTTGTCTGATAGCTCTTTAAGAGCCTGAGGTTCAGATAGTCCTGACGTTCGTTCTGTCAGCACGAGATGCGGGGATGCCGCGGCGCCCCAGCCTTCGTCCTCGTCGTCCAGGGCGACCCAGCTGGTTGCTGCGCGGCGTGTCGCGTCGGCCAACACTTGGGCACCGCGGGTCATCGCATCGAACTCGAACTTGTTCATCGCGCTGTGAAACGTAGCCCCAATCACTCGAGAGCGCAGCGCTTCAGGGAGAAAAGCCTTGGCCTGGGAATAGCTCAACACGCGGACCCAGGAGGTAGACAAGACGATGACGACTTCGGGGTATGGCGCCAGGGCTTCGACAAGGAGCTCCGCGTTCTCGAACAAGCGATGGCCAGCATGGTCGACACTGAAGTACATTCCACCCCTCGGGTGGCGGTAGACCGGCTCCGGGTGCAGGACTCCGTCGTAGTCCAGGTACAGAATGGTCTTTGACATGCTTGCCTGGCTTTCTGGCACGTCAGCAGGTACAGCTGTACGCCAGCTAAAGTGCCGCTGATTTCAAGGTTTAGAAATTAAGCCTCGCAGCACAAAGGCACGCCTAAGGCTTTGAAGCTCGTCCTTCTGAAAGCCAACACCTTCCTGGCAGAGAACCACGAATTGACGCCGTTCTCGCGACCAGTTCTCGAATCCAGTGCCGGAGAGTCCGTCATCCAGTACAGCCCACGAGCGAGCACCTTCTGGATGCTGCTCCAGCCAACTGCTGATTTCCACAGCCCGATGCGCCCGTCGTGAGACTTGAGGCGTTGTCCAGTCCTGATGCAGCCTTTGTGCGACAAAGCCAAGACCGCCCAGCTCCAGCGTCCTCTCCAATAGGTCTCGGTCAAAAAACCAGCGCCAACTTGTGGAGAGCACATACCGCGGAGAGAACTCCTCATGCACCAGCCTGAGATGCGACACAGCTTGAGCGTCGAACAGCTTGCTCCAGAGCTCATCCAAAGCACTAAGTGGTTTACCAACCCGGGCCGCTTCAGCCAAAGCAGTTAACGCGTCATAGCCACCAAATGGGTTGTTGAGGCAAATGACATCATCGAAATCCAGGAACAGGATGGGACTCATACAGGCTCAGCTCGCTGCGGCTCCTGGCCGAGGAGTCGGAGTTCTCCTTCAGTTGCAGTACTCATGCTAGCTGTGTGTAGGTTCATCCAGTCACGAAGCTTTTGCTGGACGCTGATGTCCGATATCCCCGTCTCACTCTCACAAAGTATCAATGTAGGCCAGGAACCTGCCGGCCCAGGAAAGAACTTAGGTTTGTCGTCTAGCACGACGTAGTCAGTGATGGCGTTGAGTTCCAACCAGGCTCGTATCGCCACGTCGCGTCCTATTTGGGGATTCCCAACGGAACCGCCGTACCAACGGGCAATGGGGGCAAGGAGTTCTCCCAGCTGGGCGTCATTCAAGAAGATGCGCCAGGAGCTGCTGACAACCACAGCGATATTCGAATGCTCCCGCAGCAAGTCCTTGAGGATGCCTAGGTGTTGGAACGTGGCAGGCCATCCCGCTCGAATTTCGTGCGGCTCAAGTGGTGGCCGTGCACCTGCAATAGCTCGGGGTGGATGCAGGACTCCGTCAAAGTCCAAAAAAATGATGCGACTGCATTGCTCCGCAAGAGACGGCACAAGCTTGTTCGGCCCGTACTTCGATGAAGTCATCAGTTCAACCACTCAAAAGAACAATCACTTGGATGTGACTCGTCGTCGGCAAGCAACTCGATACCAATGGACTCGAAATAGACTAATTTCGTGAGCTCCGCTTTGCAGGACTGCTAGAGATTTCGAACAGCGGTACCCAGCCATCCGACTCAGCCCTAACGACAGGACTCATAGAGTGGCCGTCGAGATATTTGTCTGGAACACCAGACATCTTTAGGACTAACTTTTCGCTGTGACGCTCTGGGCTGACCCAAACCTCTTCTATGGGCTGTATGGCCAAGTTAGTCTGCTGTTTGGAGTAGGTAACGCAATGAAGCGCAACGACGCGACAAGGCTCCTGTGTATTTCGAAGCTTGCGGAGCGCTTCTACGTCGGCAAACATAGCCGTCACTCTCTCTGAAGCCGGCTCACCTTCGGGCTGGACAGTTGCAATGAACATCGGCGCCGCACAGTCTTTGACGACGCAGCCCCAGTACCCACCACCGTTAGGGAAAAAGACCTTCTGATGCGGGTAGGGAATCTGGTTTTCGGGTAAGCAAAGAAACATTAGATGCTCGAAGAGATACGGGTCAATTGTGACACACAACTCTACTTACAAGTAGTCGATTTCCTGGTAGTCGATTCATCGGTAGTCGACACACCAGTAGTCGACACAGTAGCTATGTTTCAACATCATTCGGTAATGCATGCCCCGAAGCTTCAGAAAAAGAAAACAGCCGTCTCAGCAAAGGAACTACTCGCAAAAAATGTTCTCCGCCTGCGCGAGGAACGGGAGCTCTCACAGGAAGAACTGTGTCATCGTGCAGGTGTACACAGAGCCATCATTGGCCACATTGAACGCCAAAAACGCAACGTCACTCTTGAAACGCTAGAGGCGCTCGCAGTAGGCCTTGATGTCGGTATCAGTGAACTGTTTACTGAATCCAAATAGCACCTTGGGTCGCCAATTGCGGGCGCTGGTCTCAAGTGGTCATCATCCCGAGGCGAGATGACGGGCCTGCCTGTATGCCCCTTTGCGAACCTTGCGGCGGCCTAGCGGAGCTTACGCAAATTAGATACGCGCTTCCCAACTAGCACTCTCTTGATGGCGTCTAAGTCGCCTATATGGTGCATATTCCGCCCTTGAAGCAGCGTCGAGAGACGAGATGCAAGAGGAATTGCGACCGCACGCAATATCGCAGATAGGACGTTAGGACATAGGGTGTCGTGTGCTCGAACAGCCCCACCCGTCTTCATACCAATTAGATAGCAGGACCCCACAGACCCCGCAGAGGAATCTGTAGGGTTCTGAAACTATCCAATCACAGCCGGACACCGCCTCGGTCACCATACCCTTCAGGTACGGAAGTCATCGCTGACAGCGAATCGAGCAGAACGGTCCTGCATGAGAAGCGCTCTTTTGAAGACTGCAGCCAAGCACCATCTCTCCTTTCCAGCCATCCCAAAGCGACAGCGTCACCAGCAAAGAAGTCCGCATTGAATGCAGCCAAGGCGTTTCCTTTAGGGTTGACGGCGACGTGAACATTCAGCTCACCAAATCCTGCGTCGGATACACAACCTCTCGCCCCCAGTCCACCTGGCAGCTCAAAGTCATAGAAGGCACTGCCGCCTCCGAACCTATCAACGTGCCATCGATTGTCATCTGGCTTCAAAGAGAACAACTGTATGCGCAACCCTTCATTGACCGCTGCAACCATTAGATTGCGCCAAGCCGTCGCTCGCTTTCCCTTGTACTCAATGTCGTAGGCGCTGGATGGCACAGTCGAAATCAAGCAGTCTGGTACATCCGTTGCTCCAACCATCCATTCGAAATCGAACTCAGGGTCAGCTGGATAACCAAGCTCGCAGAGCCGCTGCATGAATCTCGTGGTGCTCAGAAGCCGGTAAACGACCTTATCACCGACGAGCTTCAAGTCACTCAGTAAAGCTGCGTGTTTGCCGTATCCAAGGCTTACTGCAATTGCTTCTGTTAGATGTGAAGACTTGACCTCAAAGAAGTCGTCGCGCAGGTAGCGCTTCAAAGACTGAAGCGACTTTTCGCAAAAAAGAATAGAAGCCATTCGGCACCCTCATCACGTATTCAGTCGACGATTTCCGATTACGCGTCGACTCGGATGGAGTCCGCTGGGTTCATAAGAGAAATTGTCTGCTTTAACCCGGAAATAGGTTGGGCCCAGACGCCTACCTCAAATGTATAGGTGCTCAACGAACATTACAAGCCATCCAGCCCATGCCAGCCATCTGCGAGGTTTTCTAGGTTCTCGCGGATGCTGTCGTGCCGTAGTTGCTGTCCAGATGCAGAGCTTGCTCGTAAACGACTACCTTCGACTACAACTTCTTGTCGACAAATGGAGCAAAAATTCACCGATGTTTGAGGGCGCAGGAATCATTTGAGCATCAATGTTTGTCCCAAACTCGACTCATCTCCGGCCTGTGAAATATTTCTTGAGCTCATTGGCCATAGAATCACGCTTGTTACTTTTGGAAACTAAAGTAAAACGAAGCCTCATCCAAACACCGGGGCTATGTCATATCAGTGCCACGCAGTAAATTGCAAGCTAGCAAGGTGATACCGAACGATGCCCGTACCCTTTGATTTGGTAAAGATTTACGACCATCTAGATGGGCATATTTCTTGCCAAGCATTTGATGCCAGTAATCACAGTTCCTATGTTGCCTGGCTCAGTGACGACGTTGCGGCTCGGGTCTTTGACAAGCCCACTATTGATGCTTTTGAAAGCGATATCGCTGCACTATCGGCAGAAGGCTTTGATGTCTCCGCACTGGTAGAGATTCACAGTGAACCGTACTCAACAACCTCCGCAGATATTGGCGAAGGCATTGCAGATTTGTTCCTAGCTGAGCGTCACAACTCAGTTTTGCCAAGCAATCGAAGGCGTGACCTTAAAAATCCAAATGCGAGCCAAGCCGGTGCTGACATCGCCGGCTACGTTTTGCAAGCTGATGGAACCTACTGCTTTCTATTTGGCGAAGTAAAGACCTCGAGCGAGAAAAAGTCTCCGCCTTCCGTGATGACTCACATTCACTCAGGAATGGCGGTCCAACTGCAACGAGTTAGCGATTCTCGTGGGTATCAGCGAACCTTGATGTTTTACTTGAGGGAAAGGTCGCAAGACGCTGCGAATCGCCCCCTTTACCAATCGGCGCTTGAAAATTTGGCAGCTGGCAAATTCCAGCTGGTAGGTGTGCTTTTACGAGATACCAAGCCGGACGTTCTAGACGTCAGGGCTCCCATGGCCAAGATGCGTGCCCAACTTCCCACACAGCAACTCTGCCATCTCTATGTGCTGCATACTTGTCTACCAACTTCGGACTGGTTACAACACTGTCAGGTTGCCTAGTTAACAGTTCCTATGACTCCCACCCTGACTTCAGTTGAGACCGCTTACCAGCAGGCAATGCGTCGCCGCGTGCATGCTGCTGTGGGCTCCAACATCGACCAGGAGCCGCAGGATGCCTACGTTAGCTTGGTAGCTGAATTGCTGACATGGGATGCTCTCGACGGCAACCCTGAACTGAGCAAAGAGCAGCAAAGCGCTGCCAAGCACGCATTTTCCCTCCTGCGAGAGCAACGCCCCAACGACACAGATTCTTCTGAATTTATGTCTTGGCACCTGCGTGCCGCTTGTTTGGCTGTCTTGGCTGACCTTCCACAAGAGGGTCGAAAGCTTTTAGAGCAGGCTCCAATCAAGGTCAACGCAACTCCCGAAGGTGACTGGCTTGAATTCGCCCGAGAGACCGTCTGGTCCGGCTGGCTGGGTATTCTGCGGCATGGGTCCCAGAACGACCTCATGTTGGCCAAAGAGGGGGCGAACCTGCTGCGCTCAACGCAGAAGGCCTATGAGAAAGCTTATCTTCAAAAACTCAGTGGCGGCGCCCACGGCGCAGCACTTGAGCTCATCGGGCTCTACTTCCTTGCGACTATTAGTGAGCGTCTCGCCGACTTTCTCTTAACAGGCAGCGCGGACGGTGCTGGAGATATAAAAGCACAGATAGATATGTACTTCGACCGCGTCATGTCCGCATTGGACCGCGCTCGAGGAGTTCAAAATCTAGACATCGTTTTCTTGTTGCGGCCTACAGCTCACTGCCTTGAAAGTAGCTCTATTCGTGCTGCGACCCGCGGTGCAAATCAACTGGCAAGACAATTTGCAGAGAGCCTGACGAACCGCGCATCACGTCCTATTTTGCAGCTGCTTCCGCCACAGCGTGAAGCGTTACGTCACCAAGGGCTCGCCACCAATGTGCACCGGTCCGTGGTTGTCAATTTTCCGACGTCCAGCGGCAAGACCTTACTAGCGCAATTTGGTATTTTGCAGAGTCTCAATGACCTGGGTACTGAACCAGGCTGGGTTGCCTATGTGGCACCCACGAGAGCTCTCGTAAATCAAGTAACAAATCGCCTTCGGCGAGAGTTTTCCCCGCTTAATAAACGAGTGGAAAAGCTCTCTCCAGCGCTCGAATTCGACACTTTAGAAGTTAGTGCGCTAACGGCCAAAAACCCTGAAGTCGATGGGCCAAGGGTTGATGTTCTGGTGTGCACACCTGAAAAACTCGACTTGCTCATTAGGCGGGAAGAGCTGTGCTCAAAACTAGGCCGCCTGTCCATGGTGGTTGTAGATGAGGCTCACGGCATCGGTGCCGGCGATGACAGAGCCGTTAAGTTGGAGCTTTTGCTCTCGATTGTGAATCGAGAGCATATCAATGCGCGTTTCTTACTCTTAACGCCATTCATCAGCAATGCAAAACGCGTAGCTCAATGGCTCGACCGGGAGAGCTATAAAGACTATTCAGTCGAAGCTCAATGGGTTCCCAATGACCGCATCGTTGGAGTCGTATGCCCTCCACCCAAAGGAAAAAAGGGTGCGAAGGCAGACCATATCCTGTTTGAACCAATAGCGACGCGCAAGAACACACTTCATCTGGATGAACAGTTGAAGCTTGATGGTGTTGCTCCTGAATTGGGCTTCACTCCAGCAGTGCTTCACCAGAATGCAAGTAAGTTGTCTGCAGCGACAGCACAGCTACTTTCATCACGTGGGCCTACCGTCATCCTTTGCCAGACCGTTGCAGCTACCTGGAGGTCTGCAGAATATCTAGCAAAGGTTCCAGAGGCTGAGTTGGAGGGTGCTGAAGACCGGGCTGCTGTTGGTCGTTTTGCAAGCCACGAGCTGGGGCCTGCATGTAGTCTTGCCAAGCTGCTTAAGCAAGGGGTCGGCGTTCACAACGCAGGCCTTCCTGAGGAATTAGCTCAGGCGATGGAGTGGCTATTCGAGAACAAGCGCTTACGTGCTCTGTGTGCCACGACCACTTTGGCGCAGGGTGTCAACTTTCCAATCTCCAATCTTGTCATTTCCTCTCTACAGAAGCCAATGGGTTATGGGGAGAAGATGGGCTACGCCGAGTTTTGGAACATCGCCGGGCGAGTGGGTAGAGTGGACCAAGATGCAATTGGCGTTGTTGCGCTTGCGGCGACGAGTGAGGAGAAGAAAAGCGAATGTAGAGTTTTTGTTCAAAGGTCGATGGTTGACCTCGCCTCACGCCTAATCGCAATGGTTAATGACCTTGACCTGTTGGCAGGTGAACATGAACTTTCGCAATTGGTCTACAAGAAGGAATGGTCCAACTTCAGCCAGTTCATCGCTCACACCCTGCGACAGGTCGGTCAGGCAAAATTCGCTGACCAAATTGAGCTGGTTCTGCGTGGCACCTTCGGCTATCAAGTACTGCGAGAAGAAAAGCCTCAGCTTGCAAGCAAGCTGCTGCGAGCTTCACGTCAATATGCAGCTCGAATTGCCCAGGACATGGGAGCAGTAACGCTAGTGGACTCAACTGGCTTCAGCTTCGAAAGTGTGAAGGGTGCACTGGGTCGCTTGAGTGCTGTGGAAGACTTGTCTGACTTAGAAAGTCCTAGTGAGTTATTTTCAGGAAAAAGCGGAACACTTCGCGATGTGATGGGTGTCTTGCTCACCATTCCCGAAATCAGAGATGAGCTAACGGAAGCGGGCCGCGGAGATGGCCGAAAGCTTGCGGATATGCTCGCAGATTGGGTGAACGGTGCATCTTTTGACACCCTGGCCACGACCTACTTCTCCGACGCAGCAAACGAAGAAGATGCTCTGGCTAACTGCGTCAGAGGCTTTAAGCGTCTCGCAATGACAGCCTCCTGGGGCCTGTCTTCTGTGCTTGCGATGAAGCTTGGGAAAGGTATCGAGGATTTACCGCTCAGCCAGCAGACAGAGGTAACCAACATTCCATCGATGGTGCTCTACGGAGTCAGGACCACTGAACAAATCGCGCTGAGGTCAGCAGGCGTTCCACGCAACGCAGCAATCGCACTTGCTCCCCATCTGGGCGCACCAGCAACGCCTTACGCTACTCGGAAGGCTCTGAAGGAAAAAGGCGAGGCTGTTTGGAAGAAGGCGATGGGGGATGCCGGTGCTGATTACTTCCGTGTGTGGCACATGCTTGAAAATTAAGAAGTGAGGCACCGCCCCAGGTTGCCCACTTCTTACCAAGTCACTGCTGCCTCTAAGAGCTACTTCCTGCTAATTGGAGGCAATGGCTGATTGAGGAAGTGAGCATCCAACCCACGCGTATTCGCGTTGTATGCCCACCGGACGAACTGTTCAAGCAGCCTCGTGTTCTCAAGCTCCAGCCGCTTATTTTCAGCCTCTAGTCTGTCAATTCTCTGCCATGCGAGCTCCAACTCAGGGCTGGAGGCCACCTTTGGACTTCGAGGCTTTTCTGATGAAAGTGCCTTTTTACGCAAAGTGAAGGCATCCCGAATACGAACGTGTTTGTGCAACGCCTGGCGCGTGTAACGCACGAAGAGATGCTTCTCAATCGAATCGATGAGGGCATCCCATGTCAAGCTGCCTGACCAACCGTCCAATATGCCGACAATCCTTGCGATGTCCTCATCATCAAGATTCTTTGCTCGGCTCATTCAGTAGCTCCTTCTTCAACAACAATCCATTTCAGCAAGCGCGGCTCGTCGGACTTTTTTTCAAGGGCTGCGCGGGCTTTCACTGCATGCTGAAGTCGAGATGCTTGCTCAACGTGCGTGAGGCGAATAAGGGCACCCTCCGGAACCCGCGGGTTGTCCAAGATGGCGATAAGCTCTGACAGGCGAGAGTGGGTCAACGTCTGGTGCTGAACCCAGCGCGACGCACCATACTCCCCGTCGGCATCAGCTTCTTTCGCAGCTTCCAGCAGACTCGCTGTTTCCTCATGCGCTGCCCTTGCGTTGGCTTCGCCGACCTTGTCCCCCTTGATGCACACCTGCTCGTTGCAGTTGTTGCAATCCTGATGGAGTGGACACGGGGACATGACGAAGTCGTGAACACACATACCGAAATCCGTTGTGTGAGCCGCCTGAATTCCTAGCTTCTTGAACTCTGACCTCGGCACGAGGCTGATGCGAACCTGAGGGACCAAATCGGTCGATGAGCTCTCCTCAACTTCTCTCTTAAGCTCAGCAATACGGGCCTGGACGTCACGGTCGGAGACATGGTTGTATGCCTCGTTTTGGCGAATGTCTTTACGGCCGGACCACTTCGCAATGTCCAACTCACTCAAGCCTCCAGCTTGAGCGAGTGTGTTCAAGTAGTGCCGGAACTGGTGCGTCCGAATAGCAATAGGTGAACCATCGGCTTCGAACAGCCCCAAGTTATCGAAAATAGATTTGAAACCGTGTTCAGAGCGATTGCCCAGACCAGTGGCGATGAAATTCTGGTCGACAGCCTCGACGATGCCTCGAAACGTCGTTCTGCTTTTGTGCAACTCATTGCGCCGAACGAGGCATAGCGCCTCGCTGTAACGCAGGCCGATATCAGCATCAAGCCAAGGAAACCCACGAGGTAATTCCCCAAGGATGGCCGCTTCAACATCAGAGAACTTGACGGCTTTCTTCTTTCCGACAGAGAAGGTCGGAACTTTGTTCCCGGTGCACCACTGCCCTGGTGACGTCCGACTAACAGGCTCGGCGAAAAGGACTTCTCCTAGTTCATCCATGAACAAGTCTTTCCCTCGCAGGTGCTCTAGATGCGAAGGCAGGTACATCGCGCTCGGATTATCCTCGTACCAACGAGCCACCTGCCGGGCTTCGGAGGAAGTGCCCTGCAACCTTCTAATCGCCTCCTGAACCACTGAACTCATTGATGGCACAACCCATTTGACCATCGGGTCTGCACCTTTCGAAGGCCAGAAACGTAGCCCATACGCTTCAGGCGCTTCCTGCCGGGAGCTATGCACCTCACATCCTGTCTGGAGCCTCAGCACTTCATTCACGCGGTCCGGGGCCGAGCACATGATTGCGGCCACAGATGCCACAACAACGTCCGGGGTTTCAGATGCGGCACGGAATGCTCGAGCCAGCGCGTCAAGAGCGAAGGGGGAAGGGAGCATTTCCTGCCGGCGAGCTTCAAACTCTTCACCAACTCGCCCAGCCGTCTGCACTGGGCGCTCAATTGGGTTTACCCAACGCAATGGGACAGAAGCCAACCGGTTGTTGTCTATAAATGACGCCAACATTTCTAGCTGCTGTCCAGTCCGATAAGCAGTGTCCTTACCGTAATGAACAGCTATGAGCTGAGCTGCGCGATTGAGCACCTGGCCATGAACGAGAGTGATGTCATGCGAACCATATTCAGCCAATGCCGCACCTAAGGCCCGGGTTGCAGCAAGCCGAGAACCTATGGATTTTGTTGGACAAAAGGCATGTTGATAGCGGAAGTATGACTTTGCGAAAGCGGCATAGGGCTCAGCCATAGGTGCCGGCTCGCTGTCATCGGCAGACTCCCACGTGCTGAAGACTGCACGCAGCGCCCCATTTTTGCCTTTGAGCTTTATGTGGTTCGTCACATCCCACTTCATCTCGTCGAACGGGAGGTCAGCCCCTAAAGCTGTCAATTCGTCACGACACATGGCAACGAACGCCGCCAGATTTTTCTCAGCACTGAGTTCGCGACGTGGCTTGAATAGAACCAAGTTAGACATCCTTGGTCTCCTCGCTGGCTTCTAGAGGGAGCAGCTTTGTCTCCTCACTTGCTTTAACAGCGGGATTTTTTTTCTCCTCGCAAAGCCGAATCACTGCGGCAACGGCAAAGATAGTGCGGTCATTGATAGACGCAATTCGCTTGTCGGTGGTTTGAAGCTGCCTGTCACGGTTTTCAAGAAGGTGTGCCAAGACGCCTTCGTGTGGCCCATCAACCCATGCTTCGAAGCTTGAGCACGTGTAGCAAGCAATGGGAGCATTGAAACCACAGAAACCGTGTTTCCCACAGTCCCCCATAGGTGCACCGCTGCGGTCGACACGCAAGTCGATAATGCGATTTGAGGTGTCAACGCCCAACCCATCCACCAATTTCCCAGCAAACGCCTGGGCCAAAGGCGCAATTCCCATTGCAATTACTCGGTCGATTCGGTCGATGATTGCTGGAGAGCTGGCTGTATACACCTGAACATTCTGGGTATCACTGTGGTCAAGGAGGGCTGCGATTTCGAGCTCGCTGTAGCCTTCCTCTGCCGCCCGCGTCCCTGTCGTTCTTCGGAAGCGTGTTGGAGTAATGCTCATCACCTCTCCCGTACGCTCTGAGACGACCGACAGCCCCTCAAGCACGGTGGTGATAGTCTTTCCAATATCCAGCGCAGTCCGGTGAAATTCGAATCCGTTAGTACCACCCGCCGAGCGCTTTGTCGGAAACAAAGGAGCCTGCATTGGGTCCACCAAACGGCCCTCAAATTGCTTGCATACACCTTCAGCATAAGCTACAAGAATTTCGCCAAACTGCTCAAGGAGAGAGCGCTCTTTCAGTTCTGCACGGGCGTTCTTAGTGCGTTTCTTGGCGCGAGGCATGTGTATCGAGTACTTAAGTACCCCCTCAGCATTTCTCTTAACCCGTACATCGCAGACCTTTAGGGCTGCGTATTGCTGATTTCGCTGACCCAGCAAAATGTACAACCAAGCCAAGACGTAGTCTTCTTCAGACACTGACCCGCAGGCATAGGCTTGGTTCAACGCGGCGTGAAGGCCCTCCATCTCGTTGGTTGTGAATGGACCATCTATGGGGTCCCAGGTCAGCACAGCTATACCTTTTCGATTTCCCTTAAGTCGCAGCTGCTTCAGCAGTAAATCCACGCCCTCATCAACACCGGGATAACCCAGCTGAATCCATTTCCTCAGAAATCCGGCGAGAGTTCCGAGATACCAACCTGTCGACTCGTCAAGGCCCGCACGGTAATTGAGTAGGCTCACATCACTGATACTTGAGAGCTGACTCGGCGTCATACGAATGAAGTGCTGGAATCGCTGAAAAAGATTCCTCATATGAGCGGATGAATTGTTCTCGGCGTACCAAGACAGCACTCTTTTCGCACTCTCACGTAACTCATCTGAAATGTTCGTCAGCTGACTAAAGTTCAGACTCACGTCTGTCACGTCATCACGAAATGCCCAGATATCAGCACTGGCGTCAAACTCAATACCAGACTTGGTGCGCACCGGTCCTAGCGTACTCAAAGGACGGGCGGGGAGATTCTCAGTGGTAGGCAAGTCTTTTTTCATCAGTTTTTCTTATCTGTGGGCTTGAACGATTTGGCTTGCAGCGCTAGTGAGGCTTCATTGCTCTTTCGTTCGATATGCCTCTTCGTATAGTGACCGGCCATCCTCGATTGAGGGGACCAACCCATCGCCTGGCGCCGCATCCTTTCCTCATCCTCTGATGACACACCCTTTGTGTCCATTAGCTCGGAGAAATCGTCGTTCCAGGTGTGACGCAGCACATGAGGCGAAAGGTCATTAGTTAGTCCAGGCACCTTCGTCCGTAGCTCTCTGAAAAGCTTGTTGAGGGCCGGCTTTGACAGTGCTGCACCTGTACCGTTGGCCACAAAAAGGTAAGGATGGCGTCGCGCGCCCTTGATGCTCGAACGCGAACCCTTTTTATCCTTGCTCTTCCCAATGATGTAATCACGCGTAAGGTCCATTAACCCAGGACTAAGGGCTAAGAGCCTGCTTCTTGTCTTAACCAGTGGAGCGTTCCCGCGCTCATCCTCCGGGTTATCTGGTCGGCGGGTGATGACAACTTCTCCTTTGCGGAGATTGACGTCATCGACATAGACCCCCAGAAGTTCACCATTCCGAATACCAAGCAGAAGCAGCCACATGAAAATGAGCTGATTCCTAAGGCGAACATGCCTGCCCTTCCAAGGGTTTTCTGGGCTATCAGGGTTTATGACCTCTAGTATTCGGGCGCGCACCTCAGCACTGACACCTTGTCGGCCACCGGCGTCATGGTCGCGACCAGGGATGCGTGCATTCAGTTGGCCTACCACAGTCTCAGTCGCTACATTCAAAGCACGGAAGTGCTCGTGACCAACATCAAGCTTCAAGCGTCTGCCTGCGCTTAGCCATTCAATGTACTTGCGGATATATATGAGTCGAGTGGCCTTCGTTTCAGACTCGACTCGCTTTGAAGCTCTAGCTGAGGTGCGCATACGCGCTCTTTCAAGCGAAACAACACGAGACGCTGCCTGCGACTTTTTTTTGTTTCCTAGGAGTGCGTCAAGCTCTTCTTGCTTCAGCCCTGCCAAATTCACAAGCTCATCTACTTCACTCAACGAGAGAAGCTTTCCTTGCTCTAGGCGCTGATTCAGGTCGATACCCAAGTAACGAAAAACCTGCAGGCCGACCATCACGGCTCTAGCCGCATGCGCAATCGTGTTGGTCGCCAAACTGGTAGAGCGCAGCGCCGTCAGGATGAACAGCGTCACATCCCAGACTGGCACTCCAGTTTCTTCGCTTAGTAGCAGCGGAAGCCGCTCACCAGACTCCAAACGTATCGTTCTGACTTGATAGCCTACTGACATGTTTACATTTCCTCAAAGGTAGTCGATAAGTACACACTATCGGCCTTCGAAAAAAATGTTAACAAAGAAAAAGGCCCGTAGATTCGTCATCTCGGGCCTCTTGTTTACAAATCAGGAAAGGTAGGCTCTAAAACGGGATGTCGTCATCCATGTCGTCAAACCCCGAAGCTGCGCGCTGGGGAGGAGGAGCCATGGGTGCAGGAGCAGGACGCTGCTGCATGGGTGCCGGTGCGGGGCGCTGCTGCATGGGAGCGGGAGCCTGACGGCGGGGTGCTTCGTAGCTGCTTTCGCCATAGCCATCATCGCTGCCGTAGCCGCCTTGCTGCTGACCACCGCCCTGGCGGCTGCCCAGCATCTGCATGGCGTCGGCACGGATTTCGGTGGCGTAGCGTTCTTGGCCGGAGGCCTGGTCGGTCCACTTGCGGGTGCGCAGGCTGCCTTCCACATAGACCTGGCTGCCTTTGCGCAGGTACTGGCCCACGATTTCGGCCAGTTTGCCGTTGAAGACCACGCGGTGCCATTCGGTGGCTTCGCGGTTTTCTCCGGTGTTCTTGTCGCGCCAGCGGTCTGTTGTGGCGATGGTCACATTGGCCACCTGATCGCCGCTGGGGAAGGTGCGCATTTCGGGGTCACGGCCCAGATTGCCGACGATGATGACTTTGTTGACGGATGCCATAGAGATACCTTTTCAAAAAGTGGCCCGGGCAATTACGAAAGGTCCCGAACCAATGAACCTCGTATTTTGCCCCAAGCAAGCCATGACGAGCGCGGGATTGCCCTATATCCCATCGCGGCGATACATGGTGCCCCAGCAGGAAGGGGCCACTACGCGCGAGCAGCCGATCCCCCTCCGCGTAGCAGAGAGGGGGAAGGCGGGGCCGCCTAGGCGCACAGCGCCTCAGGCGGTGTTGCTGTAAGTCAGTGACGTCCCACCGGGCGCAGCGGCCAGGTCACGAGCAGCCACAGGGCAACGAGCACAGCCGTCATGATGAACAAGCCCGGCACGCCAGCAAATTTGGCGACTGCACCACCGACAGCACCACCGGCAAACAGGCCCAGCGACTGCAGCGTGTTGTAGGCACCCAATGCCGCACCCCGCAGCGGCGCCGGAGCCATGCGCGAGACCAGGCTGGGCTGGGTGGCTTCAAGCGCATTGAAGCCGCAGAAAAACAGAAACATCAGCAGCGCCATGCACCAGACCGTCGGAATGGTGCCGCTGGCGGCCAGCATGCCCAGACCGATCTGCACGACCAGTACCAGACCAATGGCTCCCAGCAAGGCCTTGCGCAGCTTGCCCTTGCGCTCCATGGAAAACAGCAGACCCATGGCCAGAAAGGACAGCAGCACGGCCGGCAGATAGATATGCCAGTGCTGCTCCTTGGCCAGACCGGCCTGTACCAGCATGGCCGGCACGGCCACCCACATGGACATCTGCACGGTATGCAAAATGAAGACGCCAAAATTCAGGCGCAGCAGATCGGACTGGCCCAGCAACTCGCTGAACCGGCCCTTGGGCGCATCGGCATGCTGTCTGGGCTCGGGCGGTACCACCCACAGCACCACGGCAATACCGGCCAACGCCAGCGCGCAGGTCAGGCCGAAGATGCCGGACAGGCCGATCCAGGCATTGAGCAGCGGCGCCAGTACCAGCGCCAGTGCAAACATCAGGCCGATGCTGCCGCCGACCATGGCCATGGCCTTGGTACGCACGCCATCGCGCGTCAGATCGGCCAGCAGGGCCGTGACGGCGGCAGACACGGCGCCTGCGCCCTGAATGGCACGCCCCGCCATCAGGCCGGTCAGCGAGTCGGCCATGGCCGCAATCAGGCTGCCCGCCGCAAACACCAGCAGGCCGGCGACGATGACCGGCTTGCGGCCGATACGGTCGGAGGCCAGGCCGATGGGCAACTGGAACAGGGCCTGGGTCAGGCCATACAGGCCCATGGCCAGGCCGATCATGGCAGGGTCGTCACCGCCAGGGTATTTGCGTGCCTCCAGCATGAAGACGGGCAGCACCAGGAACAGGCCCAGCATGCGCAGCGCAAAGATCAGCGCCAGGGCGCCGCTGGAGCGGCGTTCCTGGGAGGTCATGGTGGAAGAGGATTTGTCCGTGCCCTGCGTGCCCGCGCTGGGGGAGGTATTGATTTTTTTCACGCTCAGATTTTGCCAAGAGTCAAAGTCTTATGCCCAGGTTAACTAAATCACTGCCGGGCAAAAGAGAGGAAATAAAACCGTAGATTGTCCGTGAACCTGAATCATCTAGTCACGCTCATTCCCGTCTGACTATCATGGAGAGTTTTCCCCGTCTGGAGCGCCCGTGTCCCTGAAGCCTGATTCGCCCTCTGAAGTCCATGATGACAGCCTTTATCTGGGCCGTTCTCTGGCGCAGACACGCATCGCCATTCGCGGCGCACGCACGCACAACCTCAAGAACATCGACCTGGACATTCCTCGCAACCAGCTGGTTGTGATCACCGGCCTGTCGGGCTCGGGCAAGTCCAGCCTGGCCTTCGATACCTTGTACGCCGAAGGCCAGCGCCGCTATGTCGAGAGCCTCTCGGCCTATGCACGCCAGTTTCTGGGCCGCCTGGACAAACCGGATGTCGATCTGATCGAGGGCCTCTCGCCCGCCATTTCCATCGAGCAGAAGGCCACCAGCCACAACCCGCGCTCCACCGTGGGCACGGTGACCGAGATCAACGACTATCTGCGCCTGCTCTACGCCCGTGCCGGCACACCGTTCTGTCCCGACCACAATCTGCCGCTGCAGGCCCAGACCATCAGCCAGATGGTGGACAGCGTGCTGCAGCTGCCCGAAGACACCAAGCTGATGATCCTCGGCCCCCTGGCGCGCGAGAAAAAGGGCGAGTTCGCCGAGCTTTTCGTGCAGCTGCAGGCCCAGGGCTATGTGCGCTTTCGTGTCGACGGGCAGATCTACGATGCCCAGTCCCTGCCCAAGCTGGAGAAGAACGAGCGCCACAACATCGATGTGGTGATAGACCGCGTCAAGGTGCGCGAAGACATCAAGCAGCGCCTGGCCGAGAGCTTTGAGGCGGCCTTGCGCGCCGGCGGTGCCGATGCCGGCGGCCGCGTCATCGCGCTGGAGATGGACGGCGGCAAGGAGCACCTGTTCAGCGCCAAGTTCGCTTGCCCGCTCTGCGACTACTCCCTGCCCGAGCTGGAGCCGCGCCTGTTTTCCTTCAACTCCCCCATGGGAGCCTGCCAGGCATGCGACGGCCTGGGCAACAGCGAAGCCTTCGACCCCGACCGCGTCGTGCCCTTCCCGTCGCTGAGTCTGGCCAGCGGCGCCATCAAGGGCTGGGACAAGCGCAACAACTACTACTTCTCCATGCTGGAGAGCGTGGCCAAGCACTATGGCGTGAGCACCGAGACGGCGTTCGAGGAGCTGCCCGAGAAGGTGCGCGACGTGATTCTCTTTGGCTCGGGCGACGAGTCCATGGAGTTCAACTATGTTTTCGAGAGCGGCGAACGCAAGGGCGAAGCCTTTATCAAGTCGCACCCGTTCGAAGGCATCATCCCCAATATTCAGCGCCGCTTTCGCGAGACCGAATCCCAGGTGGTTCGCGACGACCTGGCCAAGCTGCGCAGCGTTCGCAAATGCCCCGAATGCGAAGGCACGCGCCTGCGCCGCGAAGCGCGCTTTGTGCGCGTGGGCGATGGCGAGCAGGCCCGCTCCATCTATGAAGTCAGTCATGCGACGCTGGCCGATGCGCTGGGCTGGTTCAAGCAGCTGAGCATGGCCGGGGCCAAGGCCGAGATTGCGGACAAGATCGTGCGCGAGATCGCCTCGCGCCTGCTCTTCCTCAACGATGTGGGCCTCTCGTACCTGAGCCTGGATCGCAGCGCCGACACGCTCTCGGGCGGCGAGGCCCAGCGCATTCGCCTGGCGTCCCAGATCGGCTCGGGCCTGACGGGCGTGATGTATGTGCTGGACGAGCCCTCCATCGGCCTGCACCAGCGCGACAACGACAAGTTGATTGCCACGCTGGAGCACCTGCGCGATATCGGCAACAGTGTGATCGTGGTCGAGCATGACGAAGACATGATGCGGGCGGCCGACCAGATCATCGACATGGGCCCGGGCGCCGGCGTGCATGGCGGCCGCATCATGGCCCAGGGCAGCTATGAAGACATCAAGGCCAGCCCCGATTCGCCCACGGGCCGCTATCTGAGCGGCGTACAAAGCATTCCCGTGCCCAGGCAGCGCACCGCCTGGCTGCCCGTGCTGCGCAAGGACAGTGAAGCCGAAACCAGCCAAAGCACATCGCGCTTTCCGGTCACGGCCGCCAAAAAGCGGGAATCTGCGAGCAAGGCGCGCACCGACCTTCAGGCGCTGACCGTGCAAGGCGCGCGCGGCAACAACCTCAGGAACGTGACGGTGGACTTCCCCGTCGGATTGTTCACCTGCGTGACCGGTGTCTCGGGCTCGGGCAAATCCACCCTGGTCAACGACACGCTGTATGCCGAAGTGGCACGCCAGGTACACCGTGCAGGCACCGAGCCGGCTGCGCATGACGATATCGCGGGCATCGACTATTTCGACAAGGTCATCAACGTCGACCAGTCGCCCATCGGCCGCACGCCGCGCAGCAACCCCGCAACCTATACCGGCCTGTTCACGCCCATCCGCGAGCTGATGGCCGAAACCAATACCGCCAAGGAACGCGGCTACGGCCCCGGGCGCTTCTCGTTCAATGTCTCAGGCGGCCGCTGCGAAGCCTGCCAGGGCGACGGCGTGGTCAAGGTGGAGATGCATTTTCTGCCCGATGTCTACGTGCCCTGCGACCTCTGCCACGGCCAGCGCTACAACCGCGAAACACTGGAAGTGCAGTGGAAGGGCCGGAACATCTCGCAGATTCTGGAGATGACGGTCGAAGACGCTCATGCCTTCTTCAAGGATGTGCCCAGCATTGCGCGCAAGCTGCAGACCCTGCTGGACGTGGGTCTGTCCTATATCCGCCTGGGCCAGAGCGCGACCACGCTGTCGGGTGGCGAGGCCCAGCGCGTCAAGCTCGCACAAGAGCTGTCCAAGCGCGACACCGGCCGCACGCTCTACATCCTCGACGAGCCCACCACGGGGCTGCACTTTGCCGACATCGCCCTGCTTCTGAAAGTGCTGCACCAGCTGCGCGATGCGGGCAACACCATCGTCGTGATCGAGCACAACCTCGACGTCATCAAGACCGCAGACTGGCTGATCGACATGGGCCCCGAGGGTGGCTCGGGCGGCGGCCAGGTCGTGGCTCAGGGCACGCCAGAGGAAGTCGCGGCCAACCCGGCCAGCGTGACGGGCCGCTACCTCAAGCCCTATCTGGACAAGGCTCCTGCCAAATCCAGAGCCAAGTCGGCCACAAGCCAGGATTGACCAAACACAGCCAGCCATGCAGGGCCATGGCCGGCGACACCGAGGAGAGAAGCAATGCAGAAAGATGTCTGGGATTTCGTCATCGTGGGCGCGGGCATGGCCGGTGCATCCGCAGCCTGGCAGCTGGCGCAGTCGGGTGGCGATACTCCGCCTTCCGTGCTGGTGCTGGAGCGCGAATCCCAGCCCGGCTATCACACCACCGGCCGCTCGGCCGCGCTGTTTGAAGAGCATTACGGGCCCGCCCAGGTGCAGGCCCTGACCCGCACCAGCCGCGCCTTCTACGATGCGCCACCGGCCGGTTTTGCCGAAGCTCCCATCCTCACGCCGCGCGGCGTGCTCTATGTGGGCACGGCCGAGCAAAAGGATCTGGTCGACGCCGCCTATGCCGAAGCCACCATCCACTCCCCCGAGGCCCGGCGCCTGAGCGCCGAGCAACTCAAGACCCTGGTTCCTGTGCTCGACACCGAGGTCTTGGTGGACGGCTTTCTGGACACCGGCGCACGCGACATCGATGTGCACGGCCTGCACCAGGGCTATATCCGCGGCCTGCGCCAGCGCGGCGGCGATCTGTGGTGCAACGCCGAGGTCCAGGCCATCACCCGGGTCAACGACTTCTGGCACATTGCCCTGCCCCAGGGCCGCAGCCTTCGTGCCAAGGTCATCGTCAACGCCGCCGGGGCCTGGGTGGATGTCGTGGCCGCCATGGTGGGCGCGGCGCCCATCGGCATCACGCCCAAGCGCCGCAGCGCCTTCACCTTCCCGGCCCCCGAAGGCATGGATGCCACGCACTGGCCCGCCATCATCAGCGCCGATGAAAACTGGTACATCAAGCCCGACGCCGGCCAGCTGCTGGGCTCACCCGCCAATGCAGACCCCGTGGCACCGCACGATGTGGTGCCCGAAGAGCTGGACATTGCGACCGGCATCTATCACATAGAGGAAGCCACCACGCTGCAAATCCGCCGCCCCTCGCATACCTGGGCCGGCCTGCGCAGCTTTGTCGCTGATGGCGAGCTGGTAATAGGCTGGGATGCCTCGCCCACGCCTGTGCCGGGCTTTTTCTGGGTTGCCGCCCAGGGCGGCTATGGCATCCAGAGCGCCGCCGGCTACAGCCTGCTGGCGCGCAATCTGCTGCTCGGGGAAACGCTGGATGCGGCGCTGGCCGCGCAGAAGGTGAATGTGGGGGCAGTGTCGCCTGCGCGTTGTCAGCTGGCGACTCAGAATTGAGAGCTGGTTGCGCTTTGTGGGTCTGCGCTTGATGCCGATTTGATTCGATTATTACGGCTTGCTTGATTGGCACTCAGAGGGCGGGGCTCGGCCCGCCCTCTGCCCTCAAATCAGCCAAGAAACAAAAACGGCTTGCGCCCCAAAAGACACAAGCCGTTCAGAACCTCAGGCAGTCTCAGACCACCCAGGCGGTGCCACTATCAGTTCTCGATCTTGGCGAACTGAACAATCTTCGAGTACTTGGCAATCTCGGTGTTGATGTACTTGCCGGCATCCACCTTGGGATCGGCCACCACGTTGCCGGTCTCTTCCATCTTCTTGCGGAACTCGGGCGAAGCCATGGTTTCTTCCAGCGCCTTCTTCAGCTTGGCGGCGATGGGAGCGGGCAGGCCCTTGGGGGCCATCAGCGCAAACCAGCTGTTGATGTCCACGTTCTTGAACTGGGGCAGCTCGGACAGGGCAGGAATATCGGGGGTGATGGCCGAGCGCTTGGCTTCGGTCGTACCCAGGGCCACGACCTTGCCGGCCTTGATATGGGGCAGGCCCGAGGACAGCACGAACACGCCGAACTCGATGTTGTTGCCCACCAGGTCGGTGGTCAGCGGTGCCACGCCCTTGTAAGGCACATGGGTCATCTGCAGCTTGCCCTGCTCCTTGACCAGCTCGCCGGCCAGGTGCAGCGCCGTGCCCACGCCGGAGCTGCCGTAGCTGAACTTGTCGGGGTTCTTGGACACCAGGCTCACGAACTCGGCCGCGTTCTTCACGCCGGCCTTGTGCGATGCGACCAGCACCATGGGTTGGGAACCCACCAGACCGATGGGAGTGAAGTCGCCAATGTTGTACTTCACGGCCTTGTTGATGAGCCTGGCGATGGCCAGCTCATTGTTGGCGCCCACCATGATGGTGTAACCGTCGGCTGGGGCCTTGGCCACCTTCTGCGCACCGATGGCGCCACCGGCACCGCCCAGGTTTTCCACCACCACGGGCTGGCCCAGCTGCTTGGCCAGGCCATCGGCCACCAGACGACCGACCAGGTCGGTGCTGCCACCGGCCGGATAGCCCACGACCATGGTGATGGCCTTGCTGGGATAGTTGTCGGCGGCGATGGCAGGCACTGCCACGGCAGCGCCCAGCAGCAGGCCCGCAGCGATGGCGGTACGGCGGAGGATGTTTGTGTTCTGCATGAAACTATTCCGAATCTGTATGAGGCAATTGTCCGAATACGGAGAAAACCTTTTAGTGCCGATCTGGCACATTTCCGTGCCATTTCAGCACATCAACGCGTTTTTGAGCAAATAGAGAGGGAGCAATGCTGCAAGGAGCCCGATACCCGCTGTTGTTTTTCCAGCTTCAGGTCTGGCCGCAGGCAAAAAAGGAGTGACTGCTTATTTACTGGCCAGTGATATCGGTCCAGAACTGCTCCGCAGCGGTGCTCAAGCGGCGTTTGGGCCGATAAAGCCGCACATCGAAATGCACGTCCAGGCTGCCGTCCCCGGCCAGCGCCAGACGACCGTCCTGGCAGTCGCGCTGCACCATGGACCAGGGCATCCAGGCCACGCCCAGACCCTTTAGCACGTACTCGTAATTGGCATCCGCAGAATCGCATTCGATGCAGCGGCGCAGACGTGGCCACAGCGGATGGCTGGCCAGATGATCTTCGGCCAGCCGCCCCAGAGCCATGCTGTGCGAGAAGGCCAGATAGGGCACGGGGCTGGCACCGGGCAACAGGGCCTGCGCCAGTGCAAACAAGGGCTTGCCTTCGGCATCGGCCCGCGCAACGGGCACCAGCTTGTCGCTCATCACCGTCAGATAGTTGAACTGACGGCCATCCAGTCGCACGGCAATGGCCGCATGGTGATAGAGCAGGGCAAAGCTGACTTCGCCGCGCTGCAGCATGTGCACGGTTTCGTCGAGTGTGCGGGTAACGATGCGCATCTCCGCCGTCTGCAGCACGCTGCCGTAGCGCGCCAGCCAGTCAGCCACGATGGTACGCGCCAGGGTACGCCCCGTGGCCAGCGTGATCACATGGGCCTGCCGACCGGCCACGGCCTGCAGCTCGTCATGCGACTGGGCCAGGGTGCGCACCATCTGCTCGGCGGTGTCGCGAAAGGCTTCACCGGCCGGGGTGAGGCGAACCGGCCCGCCGCCCGCTTCGATCAGCGGCGTTCCAGCCCATGCCTCCAGCGCACGAATGCGCCGGCCAAACGCAGGATGGGTGACATGGCGCAGCTCTGCCGCACGGGTGAAGCTGCGCTCCTGAGCCAGAAGCAGAAAGTCTTCCAGCCATTTGCTTTGCATGGCCAGAGCCTACCCTGCCTCAGCTCTGGGCTGCAGCCTGCAGCGTGGCGCGCGTGGCGATAGCGGCTTCGCGTGCAGCCTTGGCAAAGTCATCGCCCTGCCCTGCGTACAGAATGGCGCGCGAGGAGTTGATGATGATGGGTCCGCCGCCGATGCGAGCCGCCTTGACGGTTGCAACGGCATCGCCACCCTGTGCGCCCACGCCGGGAATCAGCAGCGGCAAGGTGGGAGCCACGGCACGCACGCGCTCGATCTCGTTGGGACGGGTTGCACCCACCACCAGGCCCAGTTGGCCGTTGGTGTTCCAGGGGCCTTGGGCCAGCTTGGCCACATGCTCGAACATATGGGGGTTGCCAGGCACATCGGCCAGGACCTGGGCCTGCAGATCGTCACCGCCGGGGTTGGAGGTGCGGCACAGCAAAAAAGCCCCTTTGCCTTCGTACTTGAGATAGGGCGTGATGGAGTCGAAACCCATGAAGGGAGAGAGCGTCACGGCATCGGCGCCATAGCGCTCGAAGGCTTCCTTGGCGTATTGCTCGGCGGTGGAGCCGATATCGCCGCGCTTGGCATCCAGAATCACGGGCACATGGGGTGCCACTCGGCGCATGTGCTCCATCAGCTTTTCGAGCTGGTCTTCGGCACGGTGGGCGGCAAAGTAGGCGATCTGGGGCTTGAAGCTGTTGACCAGATCATGGGTGGCATCGACGATGGCTGCACAGAAGTCGTAGATCTTGGACGCATCGCCCTTCATGGCACCGGGAAAGCGGCTGGGTTCAGGGTCCAGACCCACGCACAGCATGGAGTCATTGCGCGTGGACGCGTCGCGCAGCATGTCGATAAAAGTCATAAAGCATGATTTTAATTGCTCGACCCTTCCAAGCCCCGCTACAGGTCTTGCGCCAAGCCGCAAAGCAGACGCACACATCAACTCAGTGACACCGAGGAAGCGCCGCCGCGCACCGACGGTGTCGTACTCCTCCCGCGAAGCGAGTGAGGGGGAAGGTGCGAAGCGCCACAGGGGGAGAAAGTCATTCCGGGGGAGATAATCCACACCCATGCCTTCGTTCACGCCCAAACAGCTCATTCTTCTCGTCCTGCTCACCATCGTCTGGGGCCTGAACTGGCCGGTAATGAAGCTCGGCGTACAGCATTTCCCGCCGCTGAGTTTTCGCATGGTCAGCATGTGGATAGGCCTGCCGATTCTGGCCCTGTTTGTGACCAGCCAGCGCTTGCCGCTGACCATACCGCGCAGCTACTGGGGCCAGCTGGCCAAGCTCACGCTGTTCAATATGGTGCTCTGGCACTGCCTGATCATCATTGCCATCCCCACGCTGTCCAGCGGGCGCGCGGCGATTCTGGGCTACACAATGCCCATCTTCTCGGCCGTATTCGGCAGCCTGTTCTTCAAGGACCGGCTGGGCGCACGCGCCTGGGCCGGCGTGGGAGCGGCCTTTGCCGGCGTGCTGCTGCTGCTATGGCATGAGGTTGGCGCTCTGGGCAGCAAGCCCCTGGGCGTGATGCTGATGCTGATCGCCGCCGCCGGCTGGGCCTGGGGCACGCAGCTGCTGCGCCGCACCGAGGCGCCGGTGCCGCTGATGACGCTGTCGCTTTGGATGGTGGCCATCACCACCGTGGTGCTGACCGTGCTGGCCTTTGTTTTCGAGCGCCAACAATGGCATATGCCCGACCAGAGCGCTCTGGCTGCCATCGCTTTCAATGGTGTGCTGGTGCTGGGCTTCGCCCAGGCCGTATGGTTCTATCTGGCCCGCAGCCTGCCGCCCGTGGCCTCCACGCTGAGCGTGATGATGATTCCGGTGCTGGGCGTGTTCGTGGGCGCCTGGTGGCTGGGCGAGGTCTTGCACTGGCAGGACTGGACTGCTGTCTGCCTGATGGTGGTGGCGATTGCTTCGGTGCTCTGGCCTGCCAGAAGCAGCCGTTAATTCGCGGGCGGCTGCGTCTTGCACACGGTGTAGCGCAGCTCGGCCATTCCCGGGCCCATCTGCTGCACGGACTGCAGCTGCAGCACGGGACTCAGCAAGCGGCGCGGCAACAAAGGCTTGCCACGGCCCAGAGTGGCCGAGCCAATCTGCACGATGACTTCATCGAGCAGGCCCGCGTCATGGAACTGTCCCGCCAGATCTCCGCCACCCACGATCCAGATGTTCTTGTCGCCGGCTGCAGCCCTCATGCTTGCCAGCACGGGCCGCACATCGCCGCTGACAAAGCGTACATCGGCTCCCTCTATCAACGGCAGCTGACGGCTGGAGAAAACCCAGGCAGGCTGTGCATAAGGCCAGGCCGCGCCGCTCTCCTTCTTCACCGCGTCGGCGTTGCGGACCATCCACTCATAGGTGGACGAGCCCATGGCCAGCGCACCGACCTGGGCAATAAAGCCCGGATAGCTGGACTGCGTCAGGCTGCCCAGGGGAAACAGCCAGTCCAGAGAGTCGTCTTCGGTGGCAAGAAAGCCGTCCAGGCTGGAAGCGGTGTAGTACTGGGTCTTCATGATGGGCTGTAGTTTGCCTTGAAGGCGCTGACCCGGCCGGTTACAGGCCCGCTATCGAGAAAAATCAACCTCGATAGCATCTAGCGTTCAGGCGCTACAGCACCCCAAAAGGCCTCTTACTGTGCAGGCGCCAGATTCCGCGCCGTGGCCAGCATGGTGGCGCACAGCAGCTCCTGGCCTTCGCGGCAGGAAAACACATCCGCCCGGGCCACTGTCAGCAGCTTGCTGGCCTGGATGACGCGGCCACGGGCCAGCAATGTCTCGCCATCGGCAGGAGCCAGGTATTTGATGCTGCAGTCCACGGTGGCATTGAGCCAGCCCGGCGGCAGCAGCGTCCCTGCCGCCGATACGGCGGCAAAGTCTGCGATGGCAAAGACCGGCGTTGCCTGCAACTGGCCGGGCCTGAAACTCAGACTGTCCTGATAGGGCAGGCAGAGATCGACCTCGCCGGGCTCTATGCGCTCAAAGCGCAGTTGCAGCATCTGCGCCACTGGCATGGACAGCACCAGCGCCCTGATGTCTCGGGCAAAGTGTTCGTTCTGCGGTGTCATGACTTGCTCCCCCTCCTGCCGGATGGACCGGCATCATTGCCGCCCCGCGCAAAGACGCGAGGAAATCCCGGTTTCGAGGCTGGCCGCTGCTCGCGCAGACGAAACCATTCCACATGGGAAACCAGGTGCTGACGCAGAGCGTTGCGCTTGGCGATTTCGGCATCGATCTCGGCAATGCGCTCCTCAAGCCTGCAGACGATCTGGCTGGCCGTCAGGGACTTGCAGCGGTAGGCCGGCAATACCTCGGCAATCTGCGCAAGAGAGAAGCCACATTGCCGCGACATGGCGATGAATCGCAGCTCGCGGATCACGCTGTCATCGAACTCGCGATAGCCGGAAGGACGCCGACTGGCGGCAATCAGGCCCAGACTCTCATAGTGGCGAATGGCGTGTACGGACACACCCGACAGGCTGGCAAGTTCCGATATCTGCATGGCGACAAGGCTAACAAGCCTGGGGTTACACGAAGGTTGGTGTCCACCAGATGTTCACACAGTTTGTCATCCGCACTGCGGCCATAAAAAAACGCACTGTGAATCCACAGTGCGTTTTTTGGGGAAAGACTTCCGGGGCGATCAGGCCACAGCGACTTCCTTCTTTGCAGAGCGTGCCTGCATGAACTTGCCCAGTCCGACCACCAGCACGGCACCCGCTGCAGCAGCGACATAGTGCAGCCAGGGGTGAGCCATAGTGTAGCCATGCAGCAGATTGTCGTTGACGATGGTCTCGCCGCCCACCCAGCCGATCAGCGCCGCGCCCAGCGTGACGATGACGGGGAAGCGCTCCATGAGCTTGATCATCAGCGTGGAGCCGAAAATCACCAGGGGAATGGAAATGGCAAGGCCCAGGATCAGCAGCACCATATTGCCCTGGGCGGTCGCAGCCACGGCAATCACGTTGTCCAGGCTCATCACCAGGTCGGCAATCAGGATGGTGCGGATGGCAGTCATCATGGAGCCATGGCCCTTGGATTCGCCCTCGCCGTCTTCGTCGCCGGTCAGCAACTGATAGCCGATCCACAGCAGCAGGCAACCGCCCACAACCTGCAGGAAGGAGAGTTCCAGCAGCTTGGCAGCCACCACGGTCAGCACGATACGCAGCACCACGGCGGCGCCGGAGCCGAACATGATGGCCTTCTTTTGCTGTTCAGGGGGAAGAGAGCGCGCGGCCAGTGCGATGACCACGGCGTTGTCGCCGGAGAGAATGATGTTGATCCAGATGATCTTCACCAGGCCGATCCAGAAATCGGCGCTATTGAGCATTTCCATGTTGACTCCACTGTTTTGAATATGAAAGCGCCGCATTGCGCGGCGCTTTCTTTTAAGAGTGGAGGCAGTGTAGGGCGCTAAGCCCATCTTGCCAGTTCGTAATACTGCGTAAATTCAACGCTGTATCACGAACTTTTGCACGGGCTTACTTCTTCAGCAGGCCTTGCAGCAGGCGACCCATTTCGGAAGGGTTGCGGGTGATGGTGAAGCCGCACTCTTCCATGATGGCCAGCTTGGCGTCAGCCGTGTCGGCACCGCCGGAGATCAGGGCACCTGCGTGGCCCATGCGCTTGCCGGGAGGCGCAGTCACGCCGGCGATGAAGCCCACGATAGGCTTCTTCATGTTGGCCTTGCACCACTGGGCAGCTTCGGCTTCGTCGGGACCGCCGATTTCACCGATCATGATCACGGCATCGGTGTCGGGATCGTCGTTGAAAGCGCGCATCACGTCGATGTGCTTCAGACCGTTGATGGGGTCGCCACCGATACCAACGGCGGAGGACTGGCCAATGCCCAGTTCGGTCAGCTGAGCCACGGCTTCGTAAGTCAGCGTGCCGGAGCGGGACACCACGCCCACGCGGCCCTTCTTGTGGATGTGACCGGGCATGATGCCGATCTTGATTTCGTCAGGCGTGATCAGACCGGGGCAGTTGGGGCCCAGCAGCAGAGTCTTCTTGCCGCCGGCAGCTTCCTTGGCCTTCATCTTGTTGCGCACTTCCAGCATGTCGCGCACGGGGATGCCTTCGGTGATGCAGATGGCCAGGTCCAGGTCGGCCTCAACAGCTTCCCAGATGGCAGCAGCAGCACCTGCGGGAGGCACGTAGATCACGGACACGGTAGCGCCGGTTTCCTTGGCAGCGTCCTTGACGGAACCAAAGATTGGGATGTCGAAAATCTTTTCGCCAGCCTTCTTGGGGTTCACGCCTGCCACGAAGCAGTTCTTGCCGTTCGCGTATTCCTGGCACTTTTCAGTGTGGAACTGGCCGGTCTTGCCAGTAATGCCCTGGGTGATGACCTTGGTGTCTTTGTTGATAAAGATCGACATGTTTCTATCTCCGGGGCGTATTACTTAACGGCAGCAACGATCTTGGTCGCTGCTTCAGCCATGGTGTCGGCAGCGATGATGGGCAGGCCGGAATCCTTGAGGATTTGCTTGCCCAGTTCTTCGTTGGTGCCCTTCATGCGCACGACCAGAGGCACGGACAGGTTCACGGCCTTGCAAGCAGTGACCACGCCGGTGGCGATGGTGTCGCACTTCATGATGCCGCCGAAGATATTGACCAGAATGCCCTTGACTTCGGGGTTCTTGAGCATGATCTTGAAGGCTTCGGTCACCTTCTCGGCCGTAGCGCCGCCGCCCACGTCCAGGAAGTTGGCTGGTTCGCCGCCGAACAGCTTGATGGTGTCCATGGTGGCCATGGCCAGACCGGCGCCGTTCACCAGACAGCCGATGTTGCCGTCCAGGGAGATGTAGGCCAGATCGAACTTGGATGCTTCGATTTCGGCAGCGTCTTCTTCGTCCAGATCGCGGAAAGCCACGATTTCGGGGTGACGGAACAGGGCGTTGGGGTCAAAGTTGAACTTGGCGTCCAGGGCCATCAGGTCGCCCTTGGAGTCGCAGTTCAGGGGGTTGATTTCCACCAGCGACGCGTCGGTGTCCATGTAGCACTTGTAGATCTTGGCGAACAGATCCACGGCCTGGTCCACGGACTTGCCTTCCAGACCGATGGCAGCTGCCACCTTGCGCGATTGCGCTTCGGTGATGCCGGTCAGGGGGTCGATCATCTCGGTGATGATCTTTTCGGGAGTGGAGTGGGCCACTTCCTCGATGTCCATGCCGCCTTCGCTGGAAGCGATCAGGGCAACCTTCTGTGTGGCGCGGTCGGTCACCAGCGACACATACAGCTCGTTCTTGATGTCGGCGCCGTCTTCGATGTACAGGCGGCGAACCTTCTGACCTTCGGGGCCGGTCTGGTGAGTCACCAGCTGCATGCCCAGGATCTGCTCGGACAGCTTTTGCACGTCCTCGATGGACTTGGCAACCTTCACGCCGCCGCCCTTGCCGCGGCCACCAGCGTGGATCTGGGCCTTCACCACCCACACGGGTCCACCCAGCTTCTGGGCTGCTTCAACAGCCTCTTGCACGGTAAACGCAGGAATGCCACGGGGAACGGGCACACCAAATTGGCGCAAGATTTCCTTGCCTTGGTATTCATGAATCTTCATGACTTTGTCTCTCTGAACTGAGGGGAAATACCCGCTTGCCACCGACTCGGGGGAGCCTGGCCATCGGGTTCATATGACATGGCGAGCAGGAATGTACCATGCTGCACCGCGCAAAACGACACCTGAACATGCGCAAAATCCACAATTTCGCGCAACTTTGTCGTGTTCCGGAAACAGCTGCAATGCCTTGAATTCTTTAGGGAAATTATTCCTACACGATATCTTTTCTTCCCGCAACTTTCTTATGTCTTATATACGAGTCAAGGACATTGGGGCAGCGGCTGGCAATGTGCTGACAACCGCGAATAGCTGCTACGTCTACTGGGCCATTCGCGCGAGACTTGGCTCAGAACGTGATTGCGATCTCTACGCAGCCGCGTTGGAGCGCAATCGGGATGAGTTCGAAGCGATGGCTCGCCGCTTGCACCGGGGTGCAAGCAAGTGACAGCGCACAGAAATCGCCCGATTTCGCTCCAACCCTCCGGGACAGGGGCTTTGCGGACGCCCGGTCAGGGGCAGTCTGCGGCGTTGCCTCGCCGGCCGCGCAAATCCTCGCAATAGCACAGCTATTGCTGCGGTATCGCGCGCGGGGGGCCGCCCCCTAGCATCCCATCCCGCAAAGCCTCTGTCGCGGCGCGATGAGAGCTCAACCACGTTCTCAAAGACAGGCAGTGCACATCCCTGACGAGATTCAAGGACAATCACCGTTCGGAAAGCGGCAATGGTGCCGCAGGCAGCGGCATATAAACCAAGAAATGCGCGCGCCGGTGCAGGAGAAAATGCAATGGCAAAAGTCTTTATTGACGGAGAAGCAGGAACCACGGGTCTGCAGATCCGTGATCGTCTGGTCGATTTTGCAGGTGTGGAACTGGTCAGCATCGACCCCGCACTGCGCAAGGACCCGGCCGCCAAACGCTCTCTGATTGCCGGTGTGGATCTGGTCATCCTCTGCCTGCATGACGATGCCGCCCGTGAAACGGCAGCCATGGTGGACTCCATCACCGCAGAAACCGGCCGCGCCATCAAGATCATCGACGCCTCCACCGCCCATCGCACGGCCGCAGGCTGGGTCTACGGCTTCCCCGAGCTGCGCGCCGGCCAGCTCGACGCCGTGAAGAGCGCCACCCGCGTCTCCAACCCCGGCTGCTACGCCACGGGCGCCATTGCCCTGCTGGCACCGCTGGTGGCTGCCGGCCTGATTCCCGCCGACTACCCTGTGAGCCTGCCCTCCGTGTCCGGCTACACCGGCGGCGGCCGCACCATGATCGAAGCCTATGAAGGCGGCGATGCCGCCCCTTACGAGGCCTACGCGCTGGGCCTGTCGCACAAGCACATTCCCGAAATCCTGCACTACACCGGCATGACCCGCCGCCCCGTGTTCATCCCCGCCGTGAGCAACTTTGCCCAGGGCATGCTGGTGCAGCTGCCGCTGCACCTGGATCTGCTGCCCGGCGCACCCAAGGCCGCCGACCTGCACGACGCCCTGGCCAACCATTACGCCCAGACCAACACCAGCGCCAACTGGGTCAGCGTGTTGCCGCCTACTGATGACAACAAGCTGGCCGCCGACACCCTGGCCAATACCAACAAGCTGGAGTTGCGCGTATTTGCCAACGAGCAATACCGCCAGGCCGTGCTGATTGCCCGCCTGGACAATCTGGGCAAGGGTGCCAGCGGCGCTGCCGTGCAAAACCTGCAGATCATGCTGGGTCTGTAAGCCCTGCCCTGCTCCCGAAAAAACGGCCCTGGTGGCCGTTTTTTGCTTTCCACGTCCTGGCAAAAATCGTAAAAGAAATTAATTTTTCATATTTTGATTTTTGAAATTTAAATTTCTTGTTTTGTCCAGACGGAAAAGCACCGGCTGTGCTTTGCGCAAGCCACTTCTATAGTCGCCCCATCTGAGCTGTACCTGCCAGAGCCTTTCCCGGCCTTGTGATGCCGGCCGCGCCTGACCCCGGCGCGGCGGCATCCGCGCAGCAGGCAGCAGTGGATGCGCGGAGCTGCTACCCCTGCTCTCGTAGCCGTTCTCAGTCCCACTGTTGTACGAAAGCGAGGAAACCATGTCTTCCATTCCCGTCTCTGCTGCGCGCAGCGATGTCAGCACCGTGCAGGAGCGCGACATCACCTTTGGCCGCATCATCTGGCGGCTGATTCCGTTTCTCACCCTGATCTGGTTTCTGGCCTGGGTAGACCGTGTCAACGTCGGCTTTGCCAAGCTGACCATGATGAGCGACCTGCAATGGTCCGACGCCGTCTATGGCGCAGGGGCCGGCATCTTCTTCATTGGCTATTTCTTCTTTGAAGTCCCCAGCAATCTGCTGTTGCACAAGTTCGGGGCCAAGAAGACCATCATGCGCATCACCATAGGCTGGGGCGTGACCGGCATCCTCATGGCCTGGGTGCAGACGCCTTTGCAGTTCTATGTGCTGCGCTTCTTGATGGGTGCTTTCGAAGCCGGCCTGCAGCCCGGCGTGATTCTCTATCTGACCTACTGGTTGCCGGCGCACCGCCGCGGCAAGGCCCTGGCGTTCTTTGTCTCGGCGTCGGCCCTGTCGCTGATGCTGGGCAGCCCGATTGCCGCCTATCTGATGGAAACCTTCCACGGCGTGGCCAATCATGCGGGCTGGCAATGGCTGTTCATCATCGAAGGCATTCCGTCCGTTCTCGCGGGCATTGCTGCCTACTTTCTGCTCAGCGACACACCGGCCAAGGCTCCCTGGCTCAGCGCCCGTGAAAAACAGCATGTAGCCGAAGAGCTCAAGGCCGAGGAAGCCTCTTTGGGCCAACGCGAGCACAGCTTCTGGGCCTCCATGCGCAACCCTCGCGTGCTGATGCTGATCCTGATCTTCTTCTGCATCGTGGCCGGCAACTCCACGCTGGTGTTCTACGGACCCAGCATCGTCAAATCCGTGGGCATCACCGACCTCAAGACCTTGGGCTGGGTCATGTCCCTGATCTACGCCTGTGGCTGGATAGGCATGGTGGGCAACGGCTGGCTGTCCGATCGCAAAAAGGAAGTGCGCTGGCACACGGCGATTGCCGCTGCCATGGGCGCTGTCGGGCTGGTGCTGACGGCCTTGTTCCTGCAGCAGGGCAATGTGACCGGCGTCGTCGCGTCTCTGGCTCTGTCATCGCTGGGCACCATGGGCTCCATCCCCGTGTACTGGCAGATTCCCAACCGCTTCCTCTCGGCCACTGCCCTGGTCGTGGGCCTGGCGGTCATCAACTCTGCAGCCAATCTGGCCGGCTACTTCTCGCCGCAGTTGCTGGGTCTGCTCAAGTCCAGCAGCGGCTCGTATGCGCCAGGCCTGCTCATCATCGCTGCCGTGGAGTTCTGTGCCGCCATTCTGGTGCTGCTGTTCGTGAAGCGCGACAGCGCCGGGGTCGCCAAACAGCATCCATGACCCATAGGCCGCAGGCCAGATGCAATATGCGCAAGCAGTTCCACGACAGCGATGACAATATGCACGGCATGACCGTCAACGGCAGAGTGCCGGGCCGCGCATAGCGCAGCCCTCGCCCTTACCCTCCAAAGCCGCAGGTCTGCGGCTTTTTTCATATCTGCATTCATCAATTTCGCAGCAGCCTGCACAGCATCTACAAGGTTTACATGGCAGTTATTGAGAATTTTTCAGATAGGACTAGCGTTAACAGCTCCTGCTTCAGGAGCAGGAACGGCTGCGCATGAACGCAGCCGCCGCGCAAAAGGCCACGGCCATCGGCCTGATCGCCGTACTCTGCTGGAGCTGCACCGTGGGTCTGATGCGCGCCGTGGCCGAGCCGCTGGGCGCCGTCGGCGGCGCGGCCTGCCTCTACACCATGGCCGCCATCTGCATTGCCGCAGCACGCGGGCGCAAAGGCTGGCGCGAGCTGGCACGCTGGCGCAGCATGCACCCGGCCTATCTCTGGGGCTGCGGCCTGCTGTTCGTGGTCTATGAAATCTGCCTGTCCGTAGCCGTGGGCCTGGCCCACGACCGCAGCCAGGCCATGGAAATCGGGCTCATCAACTATCTCTGGCCCAGCCTCACCATCGTGCTGGCCGTGCTGTGCGGCCAGCAGGCGGCTCGCTGGTGGCTTTGGCCAGGCGTGCTGATCTGCCTGTGGGGTCTGGCGCGCGTGCTGGGCGGCGACAGCTTCAGCCTGCCGATCATGTGGAGCCATGTGCTGGGCAACCCGCTGGCCTATGGCATGGGTTTTGCGGCCGCTCTGCTCTGGCCGGCCTACTCGCTGCTGGCGCGCCGCTATGGCGCCGGCTTCAACGCCGTAGGCCTGTTCGTGACCTGGACTGCCATCGCGCTGTGGCTCAAGTGGCTGATGCTGGGCGAGTCACAACCCATGCTCTGGACCTGGCTCACCGCCGGCCAGGTCTTGCTGGTCGGGGCGCTCACGGCACTGGGCTATAGCTGCTGGGAGCACGGCATCCAGCATGGCAAGCTGGCCCTGCTGGCCGCGGCGTCCTATTTCACACCCGTGCTCTCGGCGCTGATGGCCAGCGCACTGCTGCAAGTGCTGCCAGGCTGGAGCTTCTGGCAGGGCGTGGCACTGGTAACGCTGGGTTCGCTGGTCTGCTGGTGGGCTACGCGCAGCCACCGACATTGAGCCGGCGCCAGGTCGGCCGGGCGCTCAGGCGGTCAGCCAGATGCCCAGGCCAAGCACGGCGGCATGTCCGGCAAGCAAGATCCACAGCAGCGTCCAGGGCGGCTCGGTCAGGCCCTGCAGCATCTCCTCGATGCGAGCACCCAGAAAGGCGCGCAGCGCCGGGTCGTCCTTGCCGCCTTCGCTGCCCCACTGGGCACGCGTGCGCCCCCATTCCTCAAGCAGATCGGACAGCGGCAGGCGATTGAGCACGCTGCGCACCACGAACTGCACGGCACGCCCATTGCCCACCCAGGGCTGCAGATGCTCCATCGCCGCGCCCACGGTGAGCAGGTCGGCCGCCTTGTGCATGGCCTGGTGAGCGCTGGGCAGGGCCTCGATGCGCTGTGCCAGCATGGCCGCCAGGCGCTCGGCCAGGCCCTGGCCGTAGCGCGCCACCAGCTTGCCTGCCGCCCGGGCGCGGCCCAGCTGCAGACCGACCATGAGGTAGGCGGGAATGATGAAGATCAGCACCACGGCCACCAGCAGCGGCGGCGACATCAGCAGGCTGATCACGGCGCCGTAGATGCCGGTATGGGCCGAGGCATGAATGCCCTGGCCGGGATCGGCCATCAGGCGGGAAAAATAGAACACGGCCGCGCCGCAGCCCAGCACCAGGGCCAGCAAGGCACCCAGCATCAGGCCGCCCAGCAGCGATTTTCCGGCACTCAGGCCCACGCGCAGGGCGGATGGGGCGTCAGGGGGTTGCGAAGCAGTCAGCACGTGGGTCCCTCCGATGTGAGAAGCTGTTGCCGCCGCAAGCGGGCAGGGAGCGGGCTGCCGCCTCAGTCCTCGTCCTCGCTGTCGGGTGCAGGGGAGTATGGGGCATCGCGCAGCACGCGTGAAGCCACGCTGGACGAAAAGCCGCGCGAAGCCAGAAAGCGCAGCTGCCTGGCCTTTTCCTTGAGGTCGACGGGCACGCTGCCAAAACGCTTGCGCCACAGCTCGCGCGCACGCTGCAGCTCACTGCCGCGCAGTTGCTCGCCCGCCTGGCGCACGGTCTCGTCATCCAGCCCCTTGCTGCGCAGATCATGCACCAGACGCGCTGCGCCATAACGGCCGGCCTTGCTGCGCAGGACAGACTCGACCACGCGCTCCACGCTGATGAAGCCCCGCTGCTCCAGCTCGTCGAGCACGGCATTCAGATCGTCGCCCTCCTCCACATGGGCGGCCAGCTTGCGCTGCAGCTCCAGCCGCGAATGCTCGCGCTGCGCCAGCAGCTTGAGGGCGCGGCCTTTGAGTGAAAGCTTGGCAAAGCTCACGACGCATCTCCAGAAACAAAAAGGCGCAGGACGAACCTGCGCAAAGATGGCAAACCTTTTAAGCAATGAGGCCCGCACTCAAACACTGGCGTTCACCAAGCCAGGGACATCAAGCAAGGGCCGCACCGCAGCGAGGATGTCGTCCCCTTTCGCGAAAGGCGCATGGCGCCTCAGCGGGAAGAATCAGCCTTCAATCACTCCGTCCTTGTCCACCTTGCCCTTGCCGCCCTTGGCAGGCTTGGCTTCGGCAGTCGCTGCACCGTCCACGGGCAGCAGCTTGATGCCCAGGCTCTCGCGGACCTTGTTTTCGATTTCGATGGCCAGCGCAGGGTTCTCGCGCAGGAATTCACGCGAGTTGTCGCGGCCCTGGCCGATTTTTTCGCCGTTGTAGGCATACCAGGCACCGCTCTTTTCCAGAATCTTGGCGTTCACGCCCATGTCCAGAATCTCGCCTTCGCGGCTGATGCCTTCGCCAAACAGAATGTCGAACTCTGCCGTCTTGAAGGGGGGCGAGACCTTGTTCTTCACGACCTTGACCTTGGTTTCGTTGCCGATGGCCTCGTCGCCCTTCTTGATGGTGCCGGTGCGGCGGATATCCAGACGCACGGAGGCATAGAACTTCAGCGCATTGCCACCGGTGGTGGTCTCGGGCGAGCCGAACATCACGCCGATCTTCATGCGGATCTGGTTGATGAAGATGACCATGCAGTTGGTCTTCTTGATGGTGGCCGTCAGCTTGCGCAGGGCCTGGCTCATCAGACGGGCCTGCAGACCGGGCAGGGCATCGCCCATCTCGCCTTCGATTTCAGCCTTGGGCGTCAATGCGGCCACCGAGTCGATGACGATCAGGTCCACGGCACCCGAACGCACCAGACTGTCGCAGATTTCCAGAGCCTGCTCACCGGTGTCGGGCTGGCTGATCAGCACGTCGCTGAGGTTCACGCCCAGCTTCTGGGCATAGCTGGTGTCCAGCGCATGTTCGGCGTCGATAAAGGCGCAGGTGCCGCCCTGCTTTTGCATCTCGGCAATGACCTGCAGCGTCAGCGTGGTCTTGCCCGAGGATTCGGGACCGTAGATTTCGATCACGCGGCCGCGGGGCAGACCACCTACGCCCAGCGCGATGTCCAGACCCAGGGAGCCGGTGGAAACGACCTGAATGTCTTCGATGGCTTCACCTTCACCGAGCTTCATGATGGTGCCCTTGCCGAACTGCTTTTCGATCTGGGCCAGGGCTGCAGCCAGGGCTTTGGCTTTTTCGCTGTTGGCGTCGTTGGTCTTGGCGATGGCGTTCATATCAGGCTCCGAAGTAGGTGAATGACTGTCTGTGGCCAGTCCTGTTTTTGCATTCAGGCTGGATGCTTGAACAGTAGTTTAGATGCGGATACTGCAGATTTATTTAAATATTTAGTCAGTTTGCCTTACTATTTATCCATGTCAGAAATCGCCCCCGTCACCCCGCCCGCCGATGCCTGGCGCCAGACCCATCTGGGCCGTTTGCTGGGCCATGCCATGCGCCGCTTCGATGCGCGCGTGCTGCAGCTCATGGCGCGTGCGGTGGAGGTGCCGCTGGCGCTATCCAATCTGGCGGCGCGCAACAAGGTAGGAGCGGCCCATATCCACATCACGCGCCATCTGTCGCTGGCTGGCGACCGGCTCACCGATCTGGCCGACAAGGCCGGCATGACCAAACAGGCCATGGCCGATCTGGTGGCGCAGTGCGAAGCCTGGGGCCTGGTCACGCGCGAGGCCGACCCACATGATGCGCGCGCCAGGCGCGTGCGCTTCACCGATGCGGGTCTGGCCTGGCTGCAGGCTTTTCACGACGCCGTAAGCCAGGCCGAAGCCGAATTTCGCGAAGCCGTGGGTGCGGATGTGGCCACCGTGGTCGCGCTGGGCCTGGAAGCCTATGCCGAAGGCTACTGAGATTCTGTATTGACGCCTTCTTGACGCCTATGAGCGGCTGTCGAGAATTGCCCCGAACGGCCATGAGCCATCCCTACAATGGCAGCAAAAGTGCAAACAGGCACACATAACAAGCAGGAGACACACATGCGCATACTGATTGCCGAAGACGACCAGGTGCTGGCGGATGGCCTGCTGCGCACGCTGCGCAGCTCGGGCGCCGTCGTCAGCCATGTGGCCAACGGCAGCGAGGCCGATACCGCCTTGCTGACCAGCAGCGAATTCGATTTGCTGATTCTCGATCTGGGCCTGCCAAAGGTGCACGGCCTGGAAGTGCTCAAGCGCCTGCGCGGGCGCGGCGATGCGCTGCCGGTGCTGATTCTCACGGCCGCCGATTCGATCGAAGAGCGCGTACAGGGCCTGGACTATGGTGCCGACGACTACATGGCCAAGCCGTTTGCGCTGTCCGAGCTGGAAGCGCGCGTGCGCGCCCTCACGCGTCGCGGCATGGGCGGCGCCAGCTCCACCATCAAGCATGGCCCGCTGGTCTATGACCAGACCGGCCGGGTCGCCACCATCGACGGCAAGATGGTGGAGCTGTCGGCGCGCGAGCTGGGCCTGCTGGAGGTGCTGCTGCAGCGCGCAGGCCGCCTGGTCAGCAAGGACCAACTGGTGGAGCGCCTGTGCGAATGGGGCGAGGAGGTGAGCAACAATGCCATCGAGGTCTATATCCACCGGCTGCGCAAGAAAATCGAGAAAGGCCCGATCCGCATCGCCACCGTGCGCGGCCTCGGTTACTGCCTGGAAAAGATAGCACCCCCCTGAGCGGCTGCGCCTAGGCGGCCCCGCCGCTTCCCCCGAGGGGGACGATGGCCTTTGCTGCGGGGCGGCCCTTGCTGGCCATCCCTGAGTTGGAATACGCCAGTTTTACAAGCATGAAAATTTTTCAGCGTGAGCAGCGATCCCTCTTCGGCGAGATCCTCGACTGGATGCTCACGCCGCTGCTGCTGCTCTGGCCCGTGAGCCTGGCACTGACCTGGCTGGTGGCCCAGGGCCTGGCCAACAAGCCCTTCGATCGCGCGCTGGAGTACAACGCCCAGGCCCTGGCTCAGCTGGTCATCGTGCAGCGCGGCAAGGTGCAGTTCAATCTGCCGCAGTCGGCCAGCGAGATCCTGCGCGCCGATGAATCGGACACGGTGTTCTTCCAGGTCAGCGGCACCAGGGGCGAATATCTGGCCGGCGAGCGCGACCTGCCGCGCCCGCCCTCCGTCGACGAGGACACGCCCACCGGCTCGGTGCTGCTGCGCGATGAGGAATACAAGGGCATTGACCTGCGCGTGGCCTATATCTGGGTGCGCATGCCGCTGCCCGGCGAGCCCAACGCCCTGGTGCAGGTCGCGGAAACACGCGAAAAGCGCAGCGTGCTGGCCACGGAAATCATCAAGGGCGTGATGCTGCCGCAGTTTGTCATCCTGCCGCTGGCCGCCCTGCTGGTCTGGCTGGCGCTGGCGCGCGGCATCAAGCCGCTGCACCGGCTGGAGGAGCGCATCCGCGCGCGCAAGCCCGAGGATCTCTCGCCCATCAACCACAAGGATGTGCCGCTGGAGGTGGTGCCGCTGGTCGATTCGGTCAACGATCTGCTGCAGCGCCTGCATGACTCCATCGCCACGCAAAAACGTTTTCTGGCCGACGCCGCCCACCAGCTCAAGACCCCGCTGGCGGGCCTGCGCATGCAGGCCGACCTGGCCCAGCGCGAGGGCACGAATACCGAAGACCTGAAGCGCTCGCTGGCGCAGATCGGCCGCTCAAGCATGCGTGCCACCCATACTGTCAACCAGCTGCTGGCACTGGCACGGGCCGAGAGCGCCGTGCCCGCCATGCAGGGCTGCAACCTCGTGCGCATCGTCACCGACGTGGTGCAGGACTGCCTGCCGCGCGCCATGGACAAGCACATAGACCTGGGCTACGAGGGTGCCAGCGCCAGCACGCCCGGTGTCTGGCTCAACGGCAATGCCACGCTGCTGGCCGAGCTGGTGCGCAATCTGGTGGACAACGCCATCAACTACACGCCATCGACCAGCGAACAGCCAGGCGTGGTCACCGTGCGCGTGCAGGCCGATCATTTCGGCCAGATTCTGCTGCTGCAGGTCGAGGATTCAGGCCCCGGCGTGCCGCTGGGCGAGCGCGAACTGATCTTCCAGCCTTTTTACCGGGCGCTGGGCTCCGAAGCCGACGGCTCCGGTCTGGGCCTGCCCATCGTCATGGAAATCGCCCGTCAGCACGGCGCGCAAGTGCTGCTGCAGGATGCCAGGCCCGGTCATACCCCGCCGGGGGCGCTGTTTACCGTGCGCTTCAAGGCCATGCCCGGACAGCAGTGAAGCGCAACCTAAAAATGCACCAATTCGGTGCCTCCCAAGGCTGAGAAGCCGCGCCAGGCTTGGCTTTGCGCCCGTTTGCCCCGATGCGAATATCGGAAACTGCGTATTTGGCAAGTTCTCGCTTACCCTAGAATCAATTCGATCATGGGTTGTCTGAAGAGTCGCTATTTGCGCTCTGCAAGACAGCAATTTGGAATCACTGGATCCTGGGAGCTTTTTGATGCAACGACGTCAATTCATCTACACCGCCGCTGCTGCCGCAGCCGCTTCTTCTTTCTCCGGCATGAGCATGGCGCAGGACACATCGCGTCCTCTGCGCATCGTCGTGCCCTTCCCCGCTGGCGGCCCCACCGACATGGTGCCCCGCAATATGCAGGACGTGCTGATCAAGCTGCTGGGCGGCCAGGCCGTGGTGATTGAAAACAAGGCCGGCGCCGGCGGCTCCATCGGCATGGCAGAAGTGGCTCGCGCCACCGATGGCGTGACTTTCGGTATCGCCACCCTGTCCACCCATGGTGTGAACCCCGCCGTGTTCAAGAAGCTGCCTTACGACGCGATCAACGACTTCGTGGGCGTGACCGAGATCGTCAAGGCCCCCGGCGTGCTGGTGATCAACCCCAAGCTGATTCCCGTGAAGACTTTTGCCGAGTTTGTGGCCTACCTCAAGGCCAACCCCGGCAAGGTGTCCTATGCCACCCCCGGCAACGGCACCATCGGCCATATGTGGGGCGCCCAGTTCCTCAAGAGCACGGGCACCGAAATGCACCACATCCCCTACCGTGGCTCGGCTCCTGCCATCAACGACGTGCTGGGCAACCAGGTTCCCGTGTACTTCGATCAGGTGAACTCGTCCCTGCCCCATATCAAGTCGGGCAAGGTGCGCGCCCTGGCCGTGTCCTGGCATGAACGTCTGGACGTGCTGCCCGACGTGCAGACCTATGCGCAGGCCGGTCACCCCGACCTGAACGAGCCTTCCTGGTTCGGCCTGGTGGCCCCCAAGAACACGCCCGCCGCACAAGTGGAACGTGTGCAAAAAGCCATCATTGCCGCACTCAAGGACCCCGCCGTCAAGCAGCGCATGGCTGCTCAAGGCCTGTACCCCTCGGGCACATCGAGCGCCGACTTCACCAAGCAGATCGCCAGCGAAGTGGCCAAGATGAAGAAGCTGGCCGCCGTCGCCAATATTCATTTGGACTAAAAACAGGAGCTGGTTGCGCTTATCGCAACTGGTTTTCCAATACAAAAGGCCTGCAAATGCAGGCCTTTCTTGCGATAGCAGCTACGAAAATTACTTGGCACAGGCCTGCAAGGCCTTGGGCACCAGATTCTTGCCAGCCAGCGCCGCCACTTCGTTGCGCAATGTCGGCGTGGCCTTGGGCAGACGCAGCGCATAGGTCGTCACATCGGGACGCTCCTGCACCACGCGCGCGGTGCGCACGCCCTGGCGCGCGAAAGTGGCCAGCTGGCGCTGGGCGGCTTCTTCCGTCGAAAAACGTCCCAGCGACAGACCGGGCTCGAAGCTGCCGCCGGCGCGGTCGAAGTCGATATTCATCAGACGCAACTCGCCGCGCTTGCGGTCCATGAATTCGGCGTCTGGGAACTTGCCCATATAGACCATCCAGCGCCCGCCCTGATGGCTGGCCACCAGCTCCCAATCGCTCTTGGACTTGCCCGCCAGCGCACGTCGGATGCTGTCGGCCTGCGCCTCTTCGATGCCGTTGGCCTGATAGCAGGTCTCGGGCTCCTTAATGGCGGTCTTGGCATCCTTTGTGTCCTTGGCGTCCTTGGTTTCCCTGGCCGCGACGGTTGCAGCTTCGGGCTTGCCATCCGACTTGCTTTCGGGAGCTGCGGGCGGCGCGCTGTCGTCCACCGCAGGCGCTTCGGGCTCCATAGTCTTTGCCGGTTCAACAGCCGGAGCTTGCGCCGCTTCGGGCTGCTGCAGCACCAGGGCATCCGGCCTGATCTGCTCCTGAAGGCGCTGCGGCTCGGACTGCAACTCCGGCGCCAGCCCCATGCCGGCCAGATAGCCGTGGCTCCACATGTAGTAACCCGCGTTGCCCAGCAGCAAGAGCAGGAAAACGATTCTCAGCATAGGTTTCTCACATCAGTTACATGGGCTGCGTCCTCTCCCCCTAGCGCGCAGCGCGTAGAGAGAGGAGGAAGGCGCAAAGCGCCTCAGGAGGTGCTTCATTTCAAGCCTGCAGCGGGCTGCCAGCCGGACGCACGCTGATTTCAGAACTGGTCACGGCTTGCAGCCCGGTCGCTGTACGCACCAGAAAGCCGCCATCGGCAGCCACACCCTGAGCCATGCCGCTAGTGCCGTCGCTCAGATTCACCTCGCGTCCGGCCAGCAGGTCTCGCTGGGCAAAGCGCTGCATCAGCGGGGCAAAGCCATGCCGGGCAAAGCTCTGCACCTCGGCCACCAGATTGGGCAATATGCAGGCCAGGGCCGTGGGCGCATCCAGTGCGGCATCGAGCTCCTGCAGGCAGGCCGGGGCCGTGCGCATGCCGTCACCGGGACGGGGACGCACATTGATGCCGATACCGATCACCACATAGCGCGGTGCCGTCATATCGTGCTGTTGGCCGCCGACAAAGCTGGCGGTCTCGATCAGAATGCCGGCCAGCTTGCGGTCGCCCTCCAGCCACAGATCGTTGGGCCATTTGATGCCGATCTTGGGCGCGGCCCCCGCTGCGGGAAGCTGGGGCTGCAAGCTCTCGGCCACACTCACGCCCACTGCCAGCGACAGCCCCGACCAGTCGCGCGGTGCCAGCGGCAGGCCCAGCGAGAACATCAGCGAATCACCGACGCCGCTGACCCAGTTGCGGCCCAGGCGGCCTCGGCCCTGGGTTTGCTGCTCGGCAATCAACAGCACCGGATCCGTCAGCCCGTCGCGCGCGCGGCGCATGAGTTCGGTATTTGAGGAGTCGATGGTCGGCAGCACCTCGACCGTAAAGCCCGGCAACTGCGGTGCAATGGCTTCCCACAAGGCTTCGGCATTCCAGTGAATCGGCTGAGTCATTTCTATCTATCCAAATCTAAAAACTGGCGCAACGCAAGTCAGAGACGCCAAGCAAGGGCCTAGGCGGCCCCACCGCCCCGCAGCGAGGGCGTCGTCCCCTTCCCATAGCGCAAAGCGCGTAGAGAGAAGGGGAAGGCGTGCAGCGCCTCAGGGGATGCTTGCAGGCATCGGAGGCTTCCAGCCCCTTTTCGGCGCCAGCATGGTGCCGCGGCAGTTCGCAGCGCCGCAGTAGCAGGCATATTCAGCCTTGAGCTTGGCCGTATAGCGCTCCTCCACCATCAGGCCATAGTCGTAGTTCAGTTCTTCGCCCGCTGCAATATTGCGCAGCGCCACGATATAGACGCGACCGTCGATCTCGTCGGTGTAGCAGTTGGGCGCGCAGCTGTGGTTGATCCAGCGCGAGGAATTGCCCTTGTGCGTGGCATCTATCACCCGCTCATCGTCGACCTGAAAGTAAAAAGTGTGATTGGGCTGGCTGGGATCATGCGGATGACGGTCCTGCGCCTCCTGCCAGTCAATCACTTCACCCACGTACTCAATAATGGTTTCGCCTTCCGCAATATCCTGCGCGGCGAAAACGCCTTTGCCATGAACGCCGGAGCGCCGGGTCTGGATGCGTCGGCCCGTTGAAGAGGCCAGTGATGTGCGGGGCATGTTTTCTCTGATACTTTGAATATGCACACATGTGCGCATGCGCGCGCGTGAGAAGCGAATTGTATGAGCCTGAGTTTCGATTCGGGTTCAGGTGGTTAATGACGACGAGAACACACAATGACTAAAACCCTGGTGATTGCAGAGAAGCCTTCTGTCGCACAGGACATCGTCCGTGCGCTGACCCCGGTGGCAGGCAAGTTCGAAAAACACGATGACTACTTCGAATCCGACAGCTATGTGGTGACCAGTGCGGTCGGCCACCTGGTGGAGATTCAGGCGCCCGAAGAATTCGATGTCAAGCGCGGCAAATGGAGTTTTGCCAATCTGCCGGTCATCCCCCCGCGCTTCGACCTCAAGCCCGTGGACAAGACCAAGACCCGCCTGAACGCCGTGGTCAAGCAGGCCAAGCGCAAGGATGTGACCGAACTCATCAACGCCTGTGACGCGGGCCGCGAGGGTGAGCTGATCTTCCGCCTGATCGAGCAATACGCGGGCGGCGCCAAGGGCGGCCTGGGCAAACCCGTCAAGCGCCTGTGGCTGCAGTCCATGACGCCGCAGGCGATTCGCGACGGCTTCAACAATCTGCGCAGCGATGCCCAGATGCAGGGTCTGGCCAGCGCCGCACGCAGCCGCTCCGAAGCCGACTGGCTGGTGGGCATCAACGGCACGCGCGCCATGACGGCCTTCAACTCGCGCGACGGCGGCTTCTTCCTGACCACCGTGGGCCGCGTGCAGACGCCCACCCTGTCCCTGGTGGTGGAGCGCGAGGAAAAGATCCGCAAATTCGTCAGCCGCGACTACTGGGAAGTGCACGGCACTTTCGACGCCCAGGCCGGCCAGTACCTGGGCAAGTGGTTCAACCCGCAGTGGAAGAAGTCGGACGATGCCGAGGCCAAGGCCGACCGCCTGTGGAACAAGGCCGATGCCGAAGCGATTGCCGCCGCCGTGCAGGGCAAGCCTGCCCAGGTGACGGAAGAGAGCAAGCCCACCACACAGGCTTCGCCCCTGCTGTTCGACCTGACCAGCCTGCAGCGCGAGGCCAACGGCAAGTTCGGCTTCTCGGCCAAGACCACGCTGGCGCTGGCGCAAAGCCTGTACGAACGTCACAAGGCCCTGACCTACCCGCGTACCGACTCGCGTGCCCTGCCCGAGGACTATCTGCCCGTCGCGAAGCAGACCTTCGATATGCTGGCCACCAGCGGCATGCGCCATCTGGCGCCGTTTGCCCAGCAGGCCATCAACGACAACTACATCCGCCCCACCAAGCGCGTTTTCGACAACAGCAAGGTGTCGGATCACTTTGCCATCATCCCGACCACGCAGGCCCCTTCCGGCCTGTCGGAAGCCGAACAGAAGCTCTACGACCTGGTCGTGCGCCGCTTCATGGCCGTGTTCTTCCCCAGCGCCGAATACCAGGTCACCACCCGCATCAGCAAGGTGGAGCAGCACAGCTTCAAGACCGAGGGCAAGGTGCTGGTCAAGCCGGGCTGGCTGGCCATCTACGGCAAGGAAGCAGCCAACGAGGTGGAGGACGCCAAGGAAGGCGACAAGGGCCAGCCCCTGGTGGCCGTGCAGCCCGGCGAGCAGCCGCGCACCCACCACGCCGATGTCAAGGGCCTCAAGACCAAGCCGCCGGCACGCTACTCCGAAGCCACGCTGCTGGGAGCCATGGAAAGCGCCGGCAAGCAGATCGACGACGACGAGCTGCGTGAAGCCATGCAGGAAAAGGGCCTGGGCACGCCAGCCACGCGCGCGGCCATCATCGAAGGCCTGCTGACGGAAAAGTACATGCTGCGCGAAGGCCGCGAGCTGATCCCCACGGCCAAGGCCTTCCAGCTGATGACGCTGCTGCGCGGCCTGGAAGTCGAGGAGCTGTGCCGCGCCGACCTGACCGGCGAATGGGAATTCAAGCTGTCGCAGATGGAAAAAGGCCAGCTCTCGCGCGAAGCCTTCATGCAGCAGATCCAGGCCATGACCGAGAAGCTGGTCAAGAAGGCCAAGGAATACGACCGCGACACCATTCCCGGTGACTACGCGACGCTCTCCACGCCCTGCCCCAACTGCGGCGGCGTGGTCAAGGAGAACTACCGCCGCTATGCCTGCACGGGCGCCAATGGCGCCAGCGAAGGCTGCGGCTTCTCGTTCACCAAGTCGCCAGCCGGCCGCACCTTCGAGACGGCCGAGGCCGAGCAGCTGCTGCGCGAACGCCGCATCGGCCCGCTGGAAGGCTTCCGCTCCAAGGCCGGCTGGCCGTTCGTGGCCGAGGTCGCCATCGTGCGTGACGAGGAAAACAGCAACTTCAAGCTGGAATTCGACTTCGGCGACGACAAGGACTCCGAGGACACGGGCGAGATCGTGGACTTTGCCCACCAGCAAAGCCTGGGCCCCTGTCCCAAGTGCGGCTCGCCCGTCTTCGAGCATGGCGCCAACTATGTCTGCTCCAAGGCCGTGCCCACGCTGGCGCAGACCACGCCCAGCTGCGACTTCAAGAGCGGCCAGATCATCCTGCAGCAGCCCATAGAGCGCGAGCAGATGAGCAAACTGCTGCAGACCGGCAAGACCGATCTGCTGGAGAAGTTCGTCTCCAACCGCACGCGCCGCAACTTCAAGGCCTTCCTGGTCTGGGATGGTGCTGCGGGCAAGGTGAACTTCGAGTTCGAGCAGCGCGAAGGCAAATACCCGGCACGCAAGACTGCCGGCGCAGCGGCGGCCAAAACCACGACAGCTGCCGCCAAGAAGACAGGCACGGCAGCCAAGAAGACCGCCGCCAAGACGGTGACCAAGGCGACGACCAAGACCGCTGCGGTGAAGAAGCCCCGCACCGTGAGCGCCACGCTCAAGCCCAGCGCCGACCTGGCCGCCGTGATCGGCAGCGAACCCACCTCGCGCCCCGACGTGATCAAAAAGCTCTGGGACTACATCAAGGCCAACGGCCTGCAGGACGCCAAGGACAAGCGTGCCATCAACGCCGACGCCAAGCTCAAGCCGGTGTTCGGCAAGGAGCAGATCAGCATGTTCGAGCTGGCCGGCATTGTGGGCAAGCATGTGAGCTGATCGCCAGCCCTGCCGCAATGACCAACGAGGACCGCCGCGGCTTGCCGCTGGCGGTCTTTTTAGTTTCAGGCAGCGCAGCGCAAGGCGTTCAGATAACCGGATATGGCCGTGTTGGCGCGCTGGCGCAGCAAGTCCAGATCCGGCGGTGCATCGGCGGCCAGATAGCTGTGGTTGAACAGGCCGTACAGAATGCACTGGCTCACCCGTGCAGCATCGCGCACCGGGTAGTCCGGGGGCAGATCGACGGCCTGCTCTATGGCTGCGGCCCAGGCATCCACACAGCGTTCGAACATCTTGCGGTAGGCCTCGGAAGTGGAGTAGTGGCGCTCCAGCAGATAGTGGGCACCCCATTCATCTGCCCGCTCGCGGTGCGCCTGCAGCTGTGACTCGATCACCGCCTCGGCAATCTGCATCAGCGGCTGGCCCGAATGACTGCCGGTCACGCCGCGAATGCCCAGCAGCAGCGACTTGGAGCGCAGATGCAGGCAGACCTTGGCCAGATCTTCCTTGCCCGAGAAGTACTCGTAGAAGCTGCCCAGCCCGGTGCCCGCCACCAGGACGATCTCGCGCACGGTGATTTCCGCGTAACTGCGCTCAAGCAAAAGCCGAACAAAGGCGTCCTGCAGGGCCTGAAACGTCTGCCGCGCGCGGGACTGCAAAGGGCGGCGACGCCCTGCTGTCGCGGTCGAAGGAGTGCGTGGTTTCATGCTGGCCAAATCCGAACACCTTTTTTGCACGGTTTCCTAGAATTTTTGACAGGTACCTCGATGCCATTGTGCATTGCGGCCTGGCGAATAAAAAATTCCTATGAGAGGACGGAGACAAGCATGCACCCTCGTATTTCCACTCCCCTGGCGGCAGTGGCTCTGGCCTGCGCATCACTCGTTCATGCGCAGCCGGCCACGGTGGTGAAGATTGCCTCGCTGGATGCCATGAGCGGCCCCATGGCGGGGCTGGGCCTGAACATACTCAAGAGCTTCCAGTACAGCGCCAAGCTTGCCAACGAGCAAAGCTGGGCCGGTGCCGTGAAGTTCGAGGTCGTGCCCTTCGACAACCGCCTCTCCGCACAGGAGGCACTGAGCCAGCTCAACTCCATCATCGGACAGAACATCCGCTATGTGGTGCAGGGTGCCAGCTCCTCGGCCGTGGGCCTGGCACTGCAGGAAGCCATCGAAAAGCACAACAGCCGCAACCCCGGCAAGGAAATCATCTATCTCAACTATGCTGCCCAGGCACCGCAGATGACCAATGCCAGGTGCAGCTACTGGCACTTCCGCACCGATGCGAACTCGGACATGAAGGTGGCCGCGCTGACCTCCTATCTGGCCGGGCAAAAGCAGGTGAAGCAGGTCTTTCTACTCAACCCCAACTATGCCTATGGCCAGGAAGTCTCGCGCGCCGCACGCAGCATGCTGGCGGCCAAGCGCCCCGACCTGAAGATCGTGGGCGATGACTTCCACCCGCTGGGCCAGGTCAAGGATTACTCCCCCTATATCGCCAAGATCAAGCAATCCGGAGCCGATGCCGTCATCACTGCGGACTTCGGTGCAGACCTGGCGCTGATCGTGCGGGCCGCACGCGAAGCTGGCTTGAGCACGGACTTCTATACCCTCAACGGCAACAACTTCGGCGTGCCCAGCGCCATGGGGGCAGCAGGGCAAGGCAGGGTCAAGCTGATCTCGGCCTTCAGCCCCAACTCTGAGCCACTGGCAAGCAACCCGCTGCTGCCGGGCTTCAAGCGCCAGTTCAACGAGGACTTCATCAACGGCCTGGGCCACAACGCCATGCTGATGCTGGCCCAGGCCATTCGCGAGGCCAAGTCCGTGGAACCTGGCGCCGTCGCGGCCAGGATGTCGGGCATGCGCTTCGAGGGCATCAACGGTCCCGTGGAAATGCGCAAGAGCGACCACCAGGCCCAGCAACCCATCCATGTGCTGAGCTGGGAAAAAGTGGACGGCAAGGCCGTGGTGCATGACCAGGAAGGAACGGGCCTGGGATGGAAGCCCGTGAGCACGGTTTCCGCACAGGCGGCCAGCCTGGACACCAGCTGCAAGATGAAGCGGCCATCCTGAACCCGCACCCTGGCGGCCCCTGACCGCCAGTTGCGCATGACATGGAAATCACAAAGCCCTGCGCCCTGCTGCGGGCAGGGACACATAGCAAGGAAGAGACATCATGACTGGCATCCATCCCCATAACCAGGCTCCGGAGCTCAAGGACTACAACGTCTACACCAGCGACCCGGTGCTGCAGCGTGCCGTGACACGCGGCGGCGCACAGTGGCGCGACCCGGAGCTGCAACGCCAGGGTGCGGAATACGGCGCCGAAGCCACGCTGCGCGCCGCAGAAGAAGCCAATCACTTCGAGCCCGAACTGCACACGCATTCTCCCTCGGGCGACCGTATCGACCAGGTGCGCTTTCACCCCGCATGGCACCAGATGATGACGATTGCACGGCTCAACGGCATCTCCAACCTGCCCTTCACCGACCAGCGGCCAACGGCCTGGGCCGCCTATGGCGCATCGCTGTTCATGCACAGCCAGATCGAATCCGGCTCGACCTGCCCGACCACCATGACCAAGGCCAGCATTCCGCTGGTGCGCATCAACCCGCAGCTCAATGCGGTGCTGGGGCCGCTGCTGGAATCCACCGATTACGACGCGCGCGACATTCCCGCCGAGGGCAAGCGTTCCATCACCGTGGGCATGGGCATGACGGAGCGCCAGGGCGGCAGCGATGTGCGCAGCAACACCACGCGTGCCGTGGCCTTGAATCCATCGGGCAGCAGCGGTCCCTGGGGCGAGGAATACCTGATCACCGGCCACAAATGGTTCTTCTCGGCCCCCATGTGCGACGGACATCTGGTGCTGGCCAAGACCGAGGAGCGCGGCCCCACCTGCTTTTTCGTGCCACGCTGGCGGTCCGACGGCAGCAAGAACGCCATTCACATCCAACGCCTCAAGGACAAGGTGGGCAACCGCTCCAACAGCAGCAGCGAAGTGGAGTTCGACAACGCCTGGGGCGTGCTCATAGGCCAGGAAGGCCGGGGCATTTCCACCATCATCGAAATGGCCACCTACACCCGCCTTGACTGTGCGCTGTCCAGTGCAGGCTTCATGCGCCAGGCCCTGGTCCAGGCCCTGCACTACACGCGCAACCGCCATGCCTTCGGCCTGCCGCTGGCCGAGCAGCCGGTGATGACCGGCCTGCTGGCCGATATGGCATTGGAATCCGAAGCTGCCACCTGGCTGGCCATGGATCTCGCAGCACGCTTTGGCTCCGAAGACGCCCTGGATCAGGCCTGGCGCCGCATCGTCACGCCTGCCGCCAAGTTCTGGAACTGCAAGCGTGCCGTGGGCTACACAGGCGAAGCCATGGAAGTCTTCGGCGGCAACGGCTATGTGGAGACCGGCCCCATGGGGCGCTTGTTCCGCGAAGCACCCGTCAACTCCATCTGGGAGGGGTCGGGCAACGTCATGTGTCTGGATGTGCTGCGCGCCATTGCCCGCAACCCGGACGACGCCCATCTGCTGCTGGACCATCTGCGTGAAGTCGGTTCGGAGGAAGCCGTGCTGCGTGCGCAGGTGGACAAGCTGCGCGAGGCCGTCACCCTGCCCCCACAGGAGCTGGAGCGCGAGGCTCGCCGCTTCACCCAGCGCCTGGCCACCACGGTGCAAGCCACGCTGATGCTGCAGCATGCGGGCAGCGACAGTGCCTCGGCCTTCATCGGCAGCCGCTTCGACCCGGACTGGGGCCCGGTGGCAGGTGTTGCCTGCGGCAGCAGCGACCCGGCCGCCCTGCTGCGCAATGCCTGGACTGGCTGAGGAGGACGCCAGCAATGATGAATTTCATTTCCCTGCTCGACCAGCAGGCACGCACGCGCCCCGAAAAACTGGCGCTGCGCGCCGACGGTCAGGACTGGAGCTATGCCGCGCTGGCGCAGGCCGGCCGCCGAGCCGCCACCGTGCTTTATGAGCAAGGCGTGCGCCAGGGCGACAAGCTAGGTCTGCTGTGCTTCAACACCCCGGGCTTTGTGTTTGCGCTGCTTGGCGCCTGGCGGCTGGGCGCGGTCGTCGTGCCCATCAACCACAAGCTGCAGGCCCCGGAAGTTGCCTACATACTGCGCCACTCAGGCGCACGGCTGTGCATTGTGGATGGAGCGCGCGCATCGCTGATCGCAACGGTACAGGCCGAACTGCAGCCGGAGGCAGAACTGCGCTGGCTGAGCACGGCTTCTGCCGCCGAAGGCGTGGGCTTCTTCGATGAGCTGCTGGCGCAGGCTGCGCCCTGCGGCGACGAGCATGGCCGACCTGCGCCACACGCTCTGGCCGAGATTCTCTACACCTCCGGCACCACGGGCCAGCCCAAGGGCTGCCTGCACAGCCATGCCAATGTCTTCCATGCCGCCCTGTGTGCAGCGGCGGCCACCTCGCTGTCGCCCACGGAGCGCACGCTGATCGCCATGCCCATCTGGCACTCGTCGCCACTGAACAACTGGTTCCTGGGCACCTTGCTCATGGGCGGCACCGCCGTGCTGATGCGCGAATATGCGCCCAGGGAGTTTCTGGAGACGCTGGCGCAGGAGCGCATCAGCTTCACCTTTGGCGCACCGATTGCCTTTCTGGCTCCGCTGGCCGTGGTGCCGGATGTGGCCAGCTACGACTTCAGCGCTATGCGATTGTGGGCCTATGGCGGTGGCCCTCTGGGCGCGGACATGGCACGCAAGCTGGCTCAGCTCTATCGCAGCGACCGCTTCATGCAGGTCTATGGCATGACCGAATCGGGCCCTCTGGGCACCGTGCTCTACCCCGAAGAAGCCGTAGCCAAGGCAGGCTCCATAGGTCGCTGCGCCATACCCGGCGTTGAACTGGAAGTCCGCCGTCAGGACGGCAGCCTGTGCAGCCCCGGCGAAGTGGGCGAGATCTGCCTGCGCTCTGCGGCCATGATGCAAGGCTATCTGGACAACCGCGAGGCCACGGCCGCCGTGCTGGACGACCAGGGCTGGTATCGCAGCGGCGACCTGGCGCGCGTGGACGAGGACGGCTATCTCTACATCGTGGACAGACTCAAGGACATGATCGTCACCGGCGGTGAGAACGTCTACTCCAAGGAAGTGGAAGACGTGCTCTCGATCCACCCCGATGTGCAGGACGTGGCCGTCATCGGCCGCCCTCATCCCGAATGGGGCGAGACCGTGGTGGCAGTGCTGACCCTCAAGCCCGGCAAGACGCCGGACCATGAGGATCTGCGCCAGTTCATGGAGAGCAGGCTGGCTCGCTACAAGATTCCGCGCATCTTTGAAGTCCGTGACGCGCTGCCACGCACCGCGACCGGCAAGCTGCTCAAGCACATGCTGCGCGGCAGCACGACCAGCCACTGAGGCAGGCGGCGCTTTTCGTCGGGGCCGACGATGCATGCGCCGCAGCTGGGTAACACGGATGACATGGACGGGTCTTTGCAATCCGCTATAAGCAGTGATATGCAACTGAACCACGACCTGCTGACGGAGCGCCCAGCGCGCCAAGTCTCCCTCTCGGGAGCCTCCAATTTCCGTGATCTGGGCGGATATCGGGGCCTGGACGGCCGCCGCCTGCAATGGGGCAAGCTGTACCGCTCCGCCCATCTGGCGCATCTGACGCAGCAGGATCTGGAGCAGCTGCAAAAGCTGGGCATCCACCGCAGCGCGGACTTTCGCGGAGAAGGCGAAAGCGCGCATCTCTCCTATGACTGGCCCAGGATCGAACGCCATGCCCTGGTCGTCGAGCCCACGGTAGTGCAGCGCGCCCAGTCCATGATGGAGCAGGGCCGCAACCTCAGCAGCCGCGATACCGAGGAGCTGATGCATGACACCTACCGCAGCTTTGTGAACGTGTACGGCAATCGCTTTGCACAGTTCCTCGCGCTGCTGCAGCTCAGCGATGCGCCGCTGGTCTTTCACTGCACGGCCGGCAAGGACCGCACTGGCTGGGCCGCTGCCCTGCTGCTGACGGCGCTGGGTGTGGACGAGGAGCAGATCATGGAAGACTATCTGCTGACCAATCAGTACTTCAGACGCCCCGCCCAGATGTACGGCCAGCTGTCCGAAGAGGCTCTGGATGCGCTGTGGCGCGTACAGCCGTCCTACCTGATGGCCTCGGTCGATGTGGTGCGCGCCCAGCATGGCAGCGTGGACCGCTATCTGACCCTGGTTCTGGGTATAGACGGTGCTGCACGCGAGCGGCTGGCCGAGCTGTATCTGGAGACCTGATCAAATTTGATAGCTGCCAATGCTTATCCTGAATTGGTTTCATACCAATTTCAGGCATAACAAGCTGTTACGGCAGGGTATCTTCGGCCCGCTACCATGGGCCATAAGCCGCAGTGGATGCGGACAAGGAAATGCAGATGCGCAAATGGCTCACCCTGGCCGCAGCAGCCGCCACGCTGGCGCTGACGGCCTGCTCCGGCACCATGCCGGCCTCCTCCAGCTCCAGCGGCTCCAACAGCGTGGAAATCTTTGGCACGGTGGACACAGGCGTCAGCCGCACCTGGTAAGCCCCGCCGCAGGCACAGAAAAGCCCGCCGTGCTCCATGCACGGCGGGCTTTTGTTTTTACCGCGTAATTAACGGCTGACGTTGGCGTCGGCCACGGTCAGCGCCGTCATGTTCACGATGCGGCGTACCGTGGTGCTGGGAGTCAGCACATGCACGGGCTTGGCCGCACCCAGCAGCACCGGACCCACCGCAATGCCGCCGCCGGCAGCCTGCTTGAGCAGGTTGTAGCTGATGTTGGCGGCGTCGATATTGGGCGACACCAGCAGGTTGGCATCACCCAGCAGCGTGCTGTTGGGCATGAGCTTGGCGCGGGCCTTGCCATCCAGAGCCACATCGCCGTGCATTTCGCCATCCACTTCCAGCCAGGGCGCCTGCTCGCGCAGCAGTTCCAGGGTCTGGCGCATCTTGATGGCGCTGGGCTGGTTGCTGGAGCCGAAGTTGGAGTGGCTCAGCAGCGCAGCCTTGGGCTTGATGCCGAAGCGCATCATTTCCTCGGCGGCCATGATGGTGATCTCGGCCAGTTGCTCGGCCGTGGGGTCGTAGTTGACGTGAGTGTCCACCAGGAACACCTGGCGCTCGGGCAGCAGCAGGCCGTTCATGCAGGCATAGGTGGCCACGCCGCTGCGCTTGCCGATGACCTGATCGATATAGTTCAGGTGCACATTGGTGTTGTTCCAGGTGCCGCAGATCAGGCCGTCAACCTCGCCCTTGTGCAGCAGCATGGAGCCGATCAGCGTCAGGCGGCGGCGCATTTCGATCTTGGCGATGGGCGCGGTGATGCCCTTGCGCTCCGTCATGCGGTGATAGCTCTGCCAGAAGTCGCGGTAGCGCTCGTCATGCTCGACGTTGACCACGTCGTAGTCAGCGCCTTCCTTCATGCGCAGGCCGAACTTCTCGATGCGCTGGGCAATGATGGCGGGACGGCCGATCAGTGTCGGGCGGGCAATGCGTTCGTCCACCACGATCTGGGCCGCGCGCAGGATGCGCTCTTCCTCGCCCTCGGCATAGGCCACGCGCTTCTTGGTGGCCTTCTTGGCGGCGTGCACGATGGGCTTCATCATGGTGCCGGAGGCGTAGACAAAGGTCTTCAGGTGCTCGCGATAGGCATCCATGTCCTGGATGGGGCGCTTGGCCACACCGGCTTCGGCCGCAGCCTGGGCCACGGCGGGCGCCACGATCAGCATCAGGCGCGGATCGAAGGGCTTGGGAATCAGGTACTCGGGGCCGAAGCTCAGCACCTCGCCCACATAGGCGGCGGCCACTTCTTCGGACTGCTCGGCCTGAGCCAGCGCGGCAATCGCATGCACGCAGGCGATCTCCATCGAGGTGGTGATGGTGGTCGCACCGCAGTCCAGCGCGCCACGGAAGATGTAGGGAAAGCACAGGACGTTGTTGACCTGGTTGGGGTAGTCCGTGCGGCCCGTGGCGATGATGGCGTCGTCGCGCACCGCCTTCACATCTTCAGGAATGATTTCCGGGTTGGGGTTGGCCAGCGCGAAGATGATGGGCCTGGCCGCCATCTTCTTGACCATGTCCTGTTTGAGCACGTTGCCGGCGGACAGCCCCAGGAAGGCGTCGGCGCCCTCGATCACCTCACCCAGCGTGCGCAGCTCGGTCTTCTGGGCAAACAGCGCCTTGTCCGGGTCCATCAGCTCGGTACGGCCCTCGTAGACCACGCCGGCAATGTCGGTCACGAACACGTTCTCGCGCTTCAGGCCCACTTCCAGCAGCAGGTTCAGGCAGGCCAGAGCCGCGGCGCCGGCGCCCGAAGCCACCAGCTTGACCTCTTCGATCTTCTTGCCCGCGACCTTGAGCGCGTTGACCATGGCCGCTGCCACGGTGATGGCCGTGCCGTGCTGGTCGTCGTGGAAGACGGGTATGTTCATGCGCTTGCGCAGCTCGCGCTCCACGAAGAAGCACTCGGGCGCCTTGATGTCTTCAAGGTTGATGGCGCCGAAGGTGGGCTCCAGCGCAGCAATCACATCGACCAGCTTTTGCGGATCCTTCTCGTCGATCTCGATATCGAACACATCGACGCCGGCGAACTTCTTGAACAACACGCCCTTGCCCTCCATCACGGGCTTGGAGGCCAGCGCACCGATGTCGCCCAGGCCCAGCACTGCCGTGCCGTTGGAGATCACGCCCACGAGATTGCCGCGGCTGGTGTATTTGAAGGCCGCAGCGGGGTCCTTGACGATTTCCTCGCAGGGTGCAGCCACGCCGGGCGAGTAGGCCAGGGCCAGATCATGCTGATTGGCCATGGGCTTGGTTGCCGTGATGGCCACCTTGCCGGGCTTGGGGAACTCGTGATACTCCAGTGCCGCCTGACGCAGCAACGCACGTTTATCAATCGAGGTAATGGGCTTGGTGTCGGACATCAGCGGTCTCCAGCTCGCAAAGTAAGTCATCCGCAGTAAGGACTCTCTATGGGCACACAGCCCGGCCCCTGCGCTCCTGCGGACGATGAAATCGGATTTTGGATTGTAGGCCGAGTGCTATCAAAAAAAGAGGGGGTGCAGCTCGGCGTTTAAGGTCAAACAGCCATGACTGTTCAATAACAATGCAAACAAAATCATAACATTATGCGAACGATGCATAACACAAGGAGATTTTGCACCTCAGGGCGTGCAGGCATCGTCGCGATAGAGCTTGGCATAAGGCACGCCATCGAAATGCAGCTTCCGGCTGTCCTGCAAATGCGGCATCGCCGTGCTGGCTTCGTATCCCTGAGCTGCAATCAATATCTCGGGCGCCAGAGTCGTGCTGTGTGCCATAGGACTTTCAGAGATCGCCACCTCTTCACTCCCTTGCAGACTCCTCATTGCCTCGTTCGCCCAATATGCCAGTGGCACCTCCAGCACTGACTGATCATTGCCCTGGCGAGGGCTGTCCACACAAGGAGGAACTCCAAGGCCATGATCAGACACGTAAAGCAGCGCGCTGGGCGCGTCAGACGCTTCATCGACCATGCGAATCCAGTCGGCCAGCAGGTCCGAGGTATAGCGAATCGAGTTATCGTATGCATCTGCGCCCTCATAGCGGGAACGAGGGTAGCGCTGGGAGATATCGGGATGACTGCCATAGGTATGAAGAACCACTAGCTTATGTGACGCTTCATCCGCCAGCGACTTCTCCAGCCAAGTCGTCATCACTTCGTCATGTGCCCCATTGCCCACCTTGGCATAGACATCCGCAGAGCGACGCAATATCTGCGAGTACATATCCTCGCTCTTGTCATTGAATCTGGAGTTCGAAAAGACAAAGGTCTTATAGCCAGCATGCCGAGCCAAATCCAGGAACGAAGGCGAGGCATTTTTCTGGCTGTCGAAAGCAGACTGCCCCGTCAAAATATAGGGCAGCGCCTTTGCGGTATTGAAGCCATGAGCCATGACCTTGTAGGTACGCAAACCGGAAACCTGTCTCAGTGACTGATTGGTATCGTCTTCTTGATAGCCCAATAGCGACCAGCGATGGCTGCTGGCGCTCTCACCAATAATCACCACCAAGGTGTTCGCCTGAGATGCACTTGGCCTGGCAGACAGTGTCGGCTGATAGAAAACCTCTTTTTCCAGATCGCCATAACGCACTGCTGCCTTGGCCATATGCATGGGGTAGATATGACGCAGTTTATGCACATAGTCATTGACGGTGAACTGCTGAGTCATGCCAAAGGCAAAAAAGCTGGTCCAGAGCAATCCTATGCCCAGCAGTATTCTTTTCTCCCATTTCTGAAATGGAGCTGCTCCAGCCTTGCAGTTTTTAAAGAGAAAGTAGCCACATCCGAAACTTGCCACCAGCCAGCACAGCACGACAAGAATCATCTGGCGATTGATAGAGCTCAGGAACTCGGCAGCCTCATGAGCTTCGGTGCGCAGCAGCGTGGCAATGGAAAACTCATCGATCATGTTTCCCAAAAACTGGGCATGAAAAATATTCGCAGCGCCGATAAACATCAGCAGTGGAATACAGATCGCCAGAGACTTTCGGGACAGCGCCAAAGGATAGAAGAACAGCGCGGCCAACAGCGTGTAGCCCACCTCTTTTCCATATGAGCGAATGAGAAACGGAGGTGAAAAAAGCAATATCCAGGCTAGTAGAGAGCCCAGCCTCATTGCAAAGGAAGATATATTCATATTTCGTGACAGATTTGTGACGATTGTATGAAATACTTCTTCTGTTAAATAGCCGCCCAGGTAGCCTCACCACTGACTTCCTAGGGCTTGACCCGCAGGGCTATGATTCGCGGCTTCTCTTCTCGACCGAAAGTCCGCCCATGCTTCCCCGCCACAACGACCCGATTGCCGCCATTGCCACCGCTCCGGGGCGTGGTGCCGTGGGCATTGTTCGGGTCTCCGGCAAAGGCATTGCTGCGCTGGTACGGGCGCTTTGCGGCAAGGAGCTGAAACCGCGCGAAGCGACTTATCTGCCCTTCAGGGATGCGGGCGGCTCGCCCATAGACCATGGCCTGGCCATCTACTTTCCCGGCCCGCACAGCTACACGGGCGAGGATGTGCTGGAGCTGCAGGCCCATGGCGGCCCCGTGGTGCTGCAGCTGCTGCTGGCACGCTGTCTGGAAGCAGCACAGAGCACCAATGAAGATGGCAAGCCGGTGTTGACTGGGCTGCGCCTGGCCCAGCCCGGCGAGTTCACCGAGCGTGCTTTTCTCAACGACAAGATCGACCTGGCCCAGGCCGAGGCGATTGCCGACCTCATCGATGCCAGCACCGAAGCCGCCGTGCGCAGTGCCAGCCGTTCGCTGTCCGGCGCGTTCTCGCAGGAAATCCATGTGCTGCGCGATGCCCTGGTGCATCTGCGCATGCTGGTGGAGGCCACACTGGACTTCCCCGAGGAGGAAATCGACTTTCTGCAGAAGGCCGATGCCTTTGGCCAGCTGGAGCGCCTGCGCCACCAAGTCACTGCCGTGCTGGCACGCGCCCACCAGGGCGCGCTGCTGCGCGAAGGCATCAAGGTAGTGATTGCCGGTCAGCCCAATGCGGGCAAAAGCTCGCTGCTCAACGCACTGGCGGGGGCCGAGCTGGCCATCGTCACCCCGATTGCCGGAACCACGCGCGACAAGGTACAGCAGACGATTCAGATCGAGGGCGTGCCCCTGCATGTGATCGACACCGCAGGCCTGCGTGACAGTGATGACGAGGTGGAGCGCATCGGCATTGCACGCGCCTGGGACGAGATTGCAGCGGCCGATGCCGTGCTCTTCCTGCACGACCTGACCCGCGTGGAACAGGCCGACTATGCGGCAGCCGATGCCGATATCGCCCGCACCCTGCAGGACAAGCTGCCCGCGCAGGTACCGGTCATCCATGTCTGGAACAAGACCGATATGGCGGCTGCCGACGTGCAGTCCCGCCACACCGCCCAGCTCAATGCCGAGCAGATCGCCTTGTCGGCCCGTACCGGCGATGGCCTGGATGCGCTGCGCAAGCGCCTGCTGGAAGTGGCGGGTTGGCAATCCGCCCCCGAAGGCCTGTACCTGGCCCGCGCCCGCCATGTGGAAGCCCTGCAGGCCGTGGATGCCCATCTGGAGATGGCCGACGAGCAACTGGCTGCTCAATCCGCCCATCTGGACCTGCTGGCCGAGGAGTTGCGCCTGGCCCAGCTGTCGCTGAACTCTATTACTGGCGAATTCAGCTCCGACGACCTGCTGGGGGTGATCTTCTCCAGCTTCTGCATCGGCAAATAACTCTGGTGTTCCGTCAGCAGAAATAGTGGACCGACACCCACTCAAAAAGGACTTTTATGGCACGGATGTGGATGGTACGAGGCGAAGGCGGCAGTCTGTACGATGCTTTCCGAGAGCAAGGCGTGGTCGCCGTCGGCTGGAGTCAGTTGGCGCCACATGCCAAGCCTGGAGTTGACCGAAAGCAGTTAATTGCACTCTTTCAATCCATGGAGCCGCAGTCCAAGCAAGGCAGCGTGATATCGGGCGCTTCACAGGTCTGGCGTTTCGTCAATGAAATCCAAGACGGCGACTGGATCATTACTTACTCACCAGCCAACCGCCTCTACTCGATCGGCAAAGTTATGGGGCCATCCGAGCACCGCCCAGAATCGGCCGAGCAGGGCTTGTCTTTGGTGCGCAAGGTTCAGTGGCAAATGCAAGAACTCGCACGCGACAGTCTTAGCGCCAGTACAAAAAACAGCCTGGGCTCAACCCTGACTCTGTTTGAAGTCCCGTCCAGCGCAGCAAACGAAATACAAGCCGCACTAAAGGGCAAGCCAGCCCCAATACAGGCATACGAAGTAGAAGAAGAAACAATTGACCCACTGAGTGGCATTGAGGAACGTGCGCGAGAGCAGATCAAGGACCTCATCGTCAATCTGAGCTGGAAAGAGATGCAAGAGGTCGTCGCAGGCATCCTGCGAGCCATGGGCTACAAGACACAGGTGTCGCCAGACGGAGCAGACCGGGGCAAAGACATTGTTGCATCGCCCGATGGTTTTGGCTTTGAACACCCTCGCATCGTCGTTGAGGTCAAACACCGCAAGGAGCAGATGGGTAGCCAGGATATCCGCAGCTTCCTCGGTGGCCGACACAAGGATGACCGGGGTCTGTATGTAAGCACAGGCGGCTTTACCAAGGATGCACTGTACGAAGCAGATCGTGCCTCCATCCCATTGGCGATGTGGACACTAGAGCATGTAGTCCGTGCATTAATCGAGCACTACGATGCCACCGATGCCGAGACCAAACGCCTCATTCCACTAAAGCGACTGTATTGGCCTGCATAGATCTTTGATCAGACGGCGCATCAACATCGTTGGCAACCAACGAAATCTGCCCTTATTCATCCCATAAAAAAACGCCACCTTTTCAGGTGGCGTTTTTGTTGGCGCTGGCGCCGTGCTTACTTGCCTTCGGCAGCCTTGCCGAACTTCGGCAGGTTGAACTGAGGCGGCACGCCCATGCGCTTGTTGATGATCCACTGCTGAGCGATCGACAGAATGTTGTTCGTCAGCCAGTACAGCACCAGACCCGAGGGGAAGAAGAAGAACATCACGCTGAACATCAGCGGCATGATCCACATCATCTTGGCCTGCATGGGGTCAGGAGGAGCGGGGTTCAGGGCGGTCTGCAGCAGCGAGGACAGAGTCATCAGCAGCGGCAGGATGAAGAAGGGATCCGGCACCGAAAGGTCATGAATCCAGCCAATCCAGGGCGCGTTGCGAATTTCCACGCTGGATTGCAGCACCCAGTACAGAGCCATGAAGACAGGGATCTGAATAACGATGGGCAGGCAGCCGCCCATGGGGTTGACCTTCTCCTCGCGGTAGATGCGCATCATCTCCTGCTGCATCTGCTGGGGCTTGTCCTTCAGACGCTCGCGCATTTCCTGAATGCGGGGGTTGATGGCCTTCATCTTGGCCATCGAGGAGTAAGCCTTGGCGTTGAGCCAGTAGAAGGCAATCTTCAGCAGCACCACCAGGGCCACGATGGACCAGCCCCAGTTGCCGATGAACTTGTGCAGCTCGGACAGCAGCCAGTACAGCGGCTTGGCCAGAATCGTCAGCCAGCCATAGTCCTTGACCAGTTCCAGACCGGGCGAGAGCTTTTCCAGCATGGGCTCGATCTGAGGACCGGAGAACAGGCGCGAGCTCACGGTCTTGGTCTGGCCGGGCTCCACCGTGCCCACGGGCGTGATCATGCCCACTGCATAGAGGTTGTCGCCCACCTTGCGCACGAAGTTGTCGCGCTGAATGCCGTCGGCCAGCAGCCAGGCGCTGGCGAAGTAATGCTGCACCATGGCCACAAAGCCATTGGGAGAGGCCTTGTCGACCTCGGCCTTGCCGCTTTCGATGTCCTTGAACTCGACCTTGTGGTACTTCTTGGCGTCGGTATAGACGGCAGGACCGGTGAAGGTGGAGTAGAACGTGGACTCATGCTCGGGCTTGTTGCCGTCGCGCACCAGCTGCATGTACAGCTGGGGGTTCACGGCGGCAGAGCCGGTGTTGACCACATCGTGCTGCACATCGACGGCATAGGAGCCGCGCTTGAGCGTGAAGGTCTTGACCAGCTTCACGCCACCCTGGTCGGCCGACTCGAAGCGCACTTGCACGCTGTCCTGACCGTCCTTGAGCTCGCGCTCGCCGGGCATCACGGTCATGGGAGTCTTGTGCGTGGGGAAGTTGCCACCGATCAGGCCGGTCTGACCCAGATACACACGCTTGGCGTTTTCCTCGAACACCTGCATGAGCTTTTTGTCATCCACGGTGTCGGAGTACTTGAGCAGCTCGGAAGCTTTCAGCGTGCCACCTTCGCTGTCGAAGGTCAGACGCATCACATCGCTGCCCACGATCACGTCCTGACGGGGCGTCACGGCTGCTGCGGGCTGCGCCGCGGCATTGGCGGCACCGGGCACATCGCCGGCAGAAGCTGCTGCTGCGGGCTGGGGCACGCTGACGTCAGCAGGCTTGACATCGGCCGCAGCAGGCGCGCTGACCGTCTGCGGCGATGGGAAGAAGGTGGGCTTTTTGCCGTTATGGATTTGCCACTTGTCCCAGAGCAAAACCATGGAAAAGCCAAATATCACCCACAGTATGGTGCGGCGAATATCGTTCATGAAGACTTCTTAGGTGAGGAAGGTTGGGTGGTCGCGGAAGAGTCCGAGGCATCGTCCAGAAAGGAAAACAGCCTGGGCTTTTGCTGTGGCACGGGATCATGCCCTCCGTCACACCACGGATGACAACGCGCCAGCCGGCGCACCGTCAGATAAGAGCCTACCGCAGCGCCGTGTTGCTCCAGCGCTTGAAGGGAATAGGCCGAGCAGGTCGGCTCGAAGCGACAGGCCGAGCCCAGCCAGGGACTGAGCAGCAGCCTGTAGCCACGCACTACAGCCATGAGCAGTCGCTGCATCATGGCTGGTTCTCCGGCTGATTTGCTATTGAATCAGTAGCTTCTTGCGCTTTACCATCAATAACTTGAGGTGAATTCTTCTTCAAATCCACCTCCGCCTCGGCGGTCTGACGGGCCTGCGTCAGGCGGCGCGCCCCGGTCGCAAAAAGCTGTTGCAGTTCCTTGCGGACCGCTGCCTTGAGCTGATCCGAAGTTGCACTGACGAATTGCTTACGGTCAAACCCCGAGCGCAGGCGCACCACATAGGAAGCACACAGCAGGGCATCCTCGTAATCCGAGGACACCGCGTAGATCTGGCGCTTGATGGTGTGGCGCGTGACCGAGCGGCGTGCCCAGCGCTTGGGCACCATGGCACCCAGCCAGGCCTGCTTGCGCACGGCACCAATGCCAAACAGGGCCTGCGGATCGTTCGATCCGGGCCCTGTCCTGGGGTTGGCAACCATGTCGGAAACCTCGGCCACCAGCTCCATGCGATGCAGGGCGAAGTGCGGGGTACGGGCAATCGTGCCCGCGGACATGGTGGCCTGGAATTGCGGACGCGTTTTCAGCCTTTGCATAGGAGAGCCTCCGTTCAGAGGCCTTCAGCGCAGCGAATGAGCAGACCGCTAGCCAACGCCGGCCTTAGACGGCCAGACGCTTGCGGCCCTTGGCGCGACGTGCGTTGATCACGGCACGGCCACCCTTGGTCTTCATGCGGACCAGGAAACCGTGGGTACGGGCGCGGCGGATCTTGGAAGGTTGGTAAGTACGTTTCATGTTGGTTCCTTGAGAAGGTTCAGTATTTGCGTCGGCAAGGCGCCATGTCTGCGCCCGACCATTCCGGTTTTGCGCCGCACACTGTCACCGCCAAACCCGATATTTTTTCACATGCCGTGCATGTCATCGGACCAGAAGGCAACAAACGGAACAAAGCACCCGCCACAGCGCCTAAAGCAACTGGGCGCGCGCGCACAAAAAAGGCGCCCGGCTCATATCACCCTGAACACATTCAGGGAAACCGGGGATTATCACAGCGTTGCGCCTTTGATGCAATGACCCTTGAATTTGCTAAGGACTCGCGGGGTATCCCGTCAAGCACCTGCGCGGCCCAGAGATTCTTTACAAACAGCAGGCGGCCAATCTATTAGGATGTGCAGCCTATAACGCACCGGAGTCGGGGACAGCCTTCTGATATTTTGTGGATAACTTCCGCAAAAGCTACAATACCAACCCCGCAACTGTTCCTCCTATCCACAATTAGACTTTTGACAATGACAGAGGAACCAACCAATGATGCAGGCCAGGCCCTGTGGCAGGTCTGCGTTGAGCAACTGGGTCAGGAGCTGCCAGAGCAGCAATTCAACACCTGGATCAAGCCGCTGACGGCACTCGTTGCAGAAGATTTTTCCAAGGTCACCGTCTATGTGGCCAACCGCTTCAAGCTGGACTGGATCCGTGCCCAGTATGCGGGCCGCATCTCGGCCATGCTGGAGTCGCTCTACGGCCAACCCGTCACTCTTGAGTTAGCACTTGCTCAGCGGGAAAGCGTTGTTCGTACTTATGTGCGCCCTCCTTCATCGACTCAGCAGGCTGCGCCGCAAACGCACAATGTCGCCGTGCCTACCGTCACCAGCGAAGAGGCCAGCGCACCGGTTTTCCGCACCCGATTGAACCCGGCCCTCACCTTCGAGACGCTGGTCGAAGGTACGGCCAACCGTATGGCGCGCTCGGCCGCCATGCATGTGGCAGGCTCGCCCGGTCATCTCTACAACCCGCTGTTCATCTACGGCGGTGTCGGTCTCGGTAAGACCCACCTGGTGCATGCTGTGGGTAACCAGCTGCTCAAGGACAAGCCCGACGCCAAGATTCTCTACATCCACGCCGAGCAGTTCGTCTCGGATGTGGTCAAGGCCTACCAGCGCCGCACCTTCGACGAGTTCAAGGAACGCTACCACTCGCTCGACCTGCTGCTGATCGACGATGTGCAGTTCTTCGCCAACAAGGACCGTACGCAGGAAGAGTTCTTCAATGCCTTCGAGGCCCTGTTGGCCAAGAAGAGCCATATCGTGATGACGTCCGACACCTACCCCAAGGGTCTGGCCAATATTCACGAGCGCCTGGTCTCGCGCTTCGACTCGGGCCTGACGGTGGCCATCGAGCCGCCCGAGCTGGAAATGCGCGTGGCGATTCTGATCAACAAGGCCCGCGCCGAGAACGCCGACATGCCCGAGGAAGTTGCCTTCTTCGTGGCCAAGAACGTGCGCTCCAACGTGCGTGAGCTCGAAGGTGCGCTGCGCAAGATCCTGGCCTATTCGCGCTTCAACCAGAAGGAAGTGTCGATCCAGCTGGCCCGCGAGGCGCTGCGCGATCTGCTCAGTATTCAGAACCGCCAGATTTCTGTGGAAAACATCCAGAAGACGGTGGCTGACTATTACAAGATCAAAGTGGCCGACATGTACAGCAAGAAGCGCCCGGCCAGCATTGCCCGGCCGCGCCAGATTGCCATGTACCTGGCCAAGGAGCTGACGCAAAAAAGCCTGCCCGAGATCGGCGAGCTGTTTGGCGGCCGCGACCACACCACGGTGCTGCACGCCGTACGCAAGATTGCGGGCGAGCGCCAGACCAACACCGAGTTGAACCAGCAGCTGCATGTGCTGGAACAAACGCTCAAGGGTTAAGAGCGTGTTCACGATCTGCTCGCGCCGACGTAGAGATCATGACCACGCTCTGAAAAACTCCCCCATGAATGTCACTCACACAGGGCAAAATGGGGAATTCACGCGGCATGAGGGAGCGTCCGCCCAGCCCTGCGGATGCCGCCGCGTCAAAACAAATGCGCACTTAAATCACTGAGGTTGACATGATCGTCCTGAAAGCCACACAAGACAAAGTTCTCGCGGTCCTGCAATCGGTGGCCGGCATTGTCGAGCGCCGCCACACGCTGCCCATTCTGGCCAATGTGCTGATCAAGAAGACCGGCAATGCACTGCAGCTGACAACCAGCGATCTGGAAATCCAGATCCGCACCACGGCCGAGCTGGGCGGCGACGCCGGCGACTTCACCACTACCATCGGTGCCCGCAAGCTGATCGACATCCTGAAGACCATGCCCGGCGACCAGACCGTGAGCCTGGAGACGCAGCAGTCCAAGATGATTCTGAAAGGCGGCAAGAGCCGCTTCACGCTGCAGACCCTGCCCGCCGAAGACTTCCCGCTGGTGCAGGAATCGGCCGCCTTCGGCCCCGCCTTCAGCGTGCCGCAAAAAGTGCTCAAGGACCTGCTGGGCCAGGTCTCCTTTGCCATGGCCGTGCAGGACATCCGCTACTACCTCAACGGCATTCTGTTCGTCGCCGAAGGCAACACCCTGAGCCTGGTGGCCACCGACGGCCACCGCCTGGCCTGGGCCAGCGCCACGCTGGACGTGGAAGTGCCCATCAAGCAGGAAGTGATTCTGCCGCGCAAGACCGTGCTGGAGCTGCAGCGCCTGCTGTCGGACGCCAGCGGCGAAAACCAGCCCGTCATCGAGATGCAGTTTGCCAACAACCAGGCCAAGTTCACCTTTGGCGGCATGGAGTTCGTGACCAAGCTGGTCGAGGGCAAGTTCCCCGACTACAACCGAGTCATCCCGCGCAACCACACCAACAGCGTGACCCTGGGCCGCGCCCCGCTGCTGGCATCGCTGCAGCGCACGGCCATCATGACCAGCGACAAGTTCAAGGGCGTGCGCCTGTCGGTCGAGCCCGGCACGCTGCGCGTGGCGTCCAACAACGCCGAGCAGGAAGAGGCCATGGACGAACTCGACATCGACTACGGTGGCGACACCATCGAGATCGGCTTCAACGTGACCTATCTGATCGATGTGCTCACCAATATGAGCCAGGACATGGTCAAGATCGATCTGCAGGACGGCAACAGCTCGGCGCTGGTCACCATCCCCGAGAACGAAAGCTTCAAGTACGTCGTGATGCCCATGCGCATCTGAGTGGACCGAACGCAGCCAGCCATTTCATTGCCTGAAATAACAGGAGCAGCTACCGCTCGTCCTGTAATGATTTCAGGCAAGTATTCATTTGAAAGTTATGCAGGTCAGGCGCCAACAGCTCCTGATCTTGTAGCAGCAAGGTAATTTCATGACCGAAGAGAACAAGCCAGACACCCAGACCGCCGCAGATGCAGGCGGCTATGGCGAAGGCGCAATCCAGATCCTGGAAGGCCTGGAGGCGGTGCGCAAGCGCCCAGGCATGTACATCGGTGACACCTCGGACGGCACCGGTCTGCACCACCTGGTCTTCGAGGTCGTGGACAACTCCATCGACGAAGCGCTGGCCGGCTACTGCGACGACATTCTGGTCACCATCCATGCCGACGGCTCGCTGTCCGTCATCGACAACGGCCGCGGCATTCCCACCGGCGTGAAGATGGACGACAAGCACGAGCCCAAGCGCTCGGCTGCCGAAATCGCGCTGACCGAGCTGCACGCCGGCGGCAAGTTCAACCAGAACAGCTACAAGGTCTCGGGCGGCCTGCACGGCGTGGGCGTGTCCTGCGTGAACGCGCTGTCCGTCTGGCTCAAGCTCACCGTCAGCCGCGACGGCCGACGCCACGAGATCGACTTCTCGCGCGGCTTTGTGCAAAACCGCCTGATCGAAGTCGTGGACGGCGCCGAAGTCTCGCCCATGCGCGTGGTCGGTGCCAGCGACAAGCGCGGCACCAAGGTGCACTTTCTGCCCGACCAGGAAATCTTCAAGGAGAACTTCGAGTTCCGCTACGAAATTCTGGCCAAGCGCCTGCGCGAGCTGTCCTTCCTGAACAACGGCGTGCGCATCCGCTTGAAGGACGAGCGCGACGGCAAGGAAGACGACTTCTCGGGCGCCGGCGGCGTCAAGGGCTTTGTGCAGTTCATCAACGGCACCAAGAAGGTGCTGCACCCCACCACCTTCCATGCCAACGGCTCGCGCCCTGCGGAAACCTATGGCGGCATTCCCGGCACCGAAATCGGTGTCGAAGTGTCCATGCAGTGGAACGACAGCTATGCCGAACAGGTGCTGTGCTTCACCAACAACATTCCCCAGCGTGACGGCGGCACCCACCTGACCGGCCTGCGCGCGGCCATGACCCGCGTGATCGGCAAATACATCGCCGACAACGAAATGGCCAAGAAGGCCAAGGTCGAAGTCTCCGGCGACGACATGCGCGAAGGCCTGTGCGCCGTGCTCAGCGTCAAGGTGCCCGAGCCCAAGTTCTCCAGCCAGACCAAGGACAAGCTGGTCAGCTCCGAAGTCCGTGCGCCCGTGGAAGACATCGTGGCCAAGAGCCTGACCGACTTCCTCGAAGAAAACCCCAACGACGCCAAGATCCTCTGCGGCAAGATCATCGAGGCCGCGCGTGCCCGTGAAGCCGCGCGCAAGGCCCGCGAAATGACGCGCCGCAAGGGCGTGCTCGACGGCATGGGCCTGCCCGGCAAGCTGGCCGACTGCCAGGAAAAAGATCCTGCGCTGTGCGAAATCTACATCGTCGAGGGTGACTCCGCCGGCGGCTCCGCCAAGCAGGGTCGCGATCGCAAGTTCCAGGCCATCCTGCCGCTGCGCGGCAAGATCCTGAACGTGGAAAAGGCCCGCTACGAAAAGCTGCTGTCCAGCCAGGAAATCATCACCCTGATCACGGCCCTGGGCACCGGCATCGGCAAGGTCAGCGAAGACTCGGGCAAGAGCAGCAGCGACGACTACAACCCCGACAAGCTGCGCTACCACCGCATCATCATCATGACCGACGCGGACGTGGACGGCGCCCACATCCGAACTCTGCTGCTGACCTTCTTCTACCGCCAGATGCCCGATCTGGTCGAGCGCGGCCATATCTACATCGCCCAGCCGCCGCTGTACAAGGTCAAGAACGGCAAGGAAGAGCTCTACCTCAAAGACGGCCCGGCCCTCAACAAATACCTGCTCAAGATCGCGCTGAACCATGCCAGCGTGAACACCGGCGGCGACAATCCGCGCACCGTCGAAGACGAAGAACTGGCCAAGCTGGCCAACATGCACCTGGCCGCCGAAACCGTCATCGAGCGCCTGTCCAACTTCATGGATGCCGAAGCCCTGCGCGCCATTGCCGACGGCGTGCAGATCAAGCTCGACACCATCGAGGAAGCCCAGGAGTGCGCCCCGATTCTCGAAGCCAAGCTGCGCGAGCTGACCACCACCGGCGTTCCCGCCGATGTGACGGCCGAGATCGACCCCAACAGCGAGCACCCCATCCTGCGCATCAGCCGCCATCACCACGGCAATATCAAGAGCTCCATCCTGACCCAGGAGTTCGTGCGCAGCCATGACTACGCCGCCCTGTCCGACGAAGCGCAGAACTTCGTCGGCCTGCTGGGCGAAGGCGCCAAGGTCACGCGCGGCGAAGGCGAGAAGGCCAAGACCGAAAAGGTCGGCGACTTCCGTCAGGCCATGGCCTGGCTGATCTCCGAAGCCGAGCGCACCACGGGTCGCCAGCGCTACAAGGGTCTGGGTGAAATGAACCCCGAGCAGCTCTGGGAAACCACCATGGACCCCAACGTCCGCAGCCTGCTGCAGGTCAAGATCGGCGACGCCATTGAAGCCGACCGCGTCTTCACCATGCTCATGGGCGACGAGGTCGAACCGCGCCGCAACTTCATCGAAGACAACGCGCTGCGGGCGGGGAATATCGACGTTTGATGTCCTCGGGCGACGTGGGTACCAGTATGGATCAGGATTCACAGGAGGCGCATGCGCTGCCTCCCATGCCTTTTGTTGAAGACTATCTGCCGGCGCTGCTAGCGCAGGCCAGCAAGCTAATTTCAGCTGAATTCCATACAGTGGTCGAGTCCGAGGGCTTCTCAATCACCGAGTGGCGAATCCTAGCCTCGCTGACAGGCACCTCCGGCATCAGCACCGGCCGCCTGGCGCAGATCTCGGTCAGCAAGCAGCCAACTGTCACGCGCCTTCTTGATCGCATGGAAGCCAAGGGCTATGTGGAGCGCTTCGCGCACGATACCGACCGACGTCTCACCATGGTGCGCATCGCGCCGGCCGGCCAAACTATTGTGGCCGACCTGATCCGCAAGGCCAAGGAGCACGAGTTGCGAGTGCTGCAGCCCTTCGGCCTCAAGCGCGCCGAAGCGCTCAAGGTCACGCTACGGCGCATCATCGAACTACACCTGCCTCCGGGCTGAGAGGCGGATTCACTTCAATCCGCCTTGATGCCCTGCGTCCTCACGATAGGACCAAACAACGCCGCTTCCTCGCCGACCATGGCCGTCAGTTCAGCGGGCGACAGCGTCATTGGTTCGGCTCCGACCTCTGCAAACCGGGCTTTGATGACAGGCTGCGCGAGCAACTTGTTCAGTTCGCGGTTCATGCGCATCACATGGGCCGCTGGCATCGCTGCTGGCGCATAGACCGCAAACGGCGTGTCCACGTAGACTTTGCCAAAACCAGCCTCCTCAATCGTGGACACATCGGCAGCATAGGATGGCCGACGTCGGCTTGCCACGGCCAGCAGCTTGAGCTTGCCGGCCTTTACACTGGGAAATACCGTGCCTGGCACCAGCGCATAGTCGACCTGGCCGGCCATCACGCTTTGGATTGCCGGCGCTGCCCCCCGATAGGGAATGTGCGCCGCGGTGATGCCCGCCGCCTGCTTGAACAGCTCACCGCCCACATGCGGCGTGGTGCCGTTGCCGGCCGATCCGTAGCTGAGCTTGCCGGGGTTGGCCTTCGCATAAGCCACGAATTCGGCCAGCGTGTCCGGCGCCAGCGTTGGCCGCGTCACCAAAAACAACTGGGTATTGGCCAGTAGCGCCACATGCTGCAGGTCCTTAGCAGGCTGGATCGGCATGCGCTCGAACATCAATGGATTGACCGACTCCAGCGTGGTCACGTTGACCAGGAAAGTGCGGCCATCGCTGCCGTTGCGTGCCACCTCCACTGCAGCGACATTACCGCTGGCACCGCTACGGTTGTCGATAATCACAGGCTGACCAAGCGCTTCGCTCAGTTGAGGTACCAGCAGGCGCATCAGCACATCGGCCAATCCTCCCGGAGGAAAAGCCACAACAAAGCGTACGGGCTTGCCGGGCCAGACAGCCTGGGACAGCGCCGGAGTGCCGACCATGGTCATAGCCCCTGCCAAAGCCAGCAGGTCTCGGCGGCGTGGATAGTGAAAACGTGAGGCCATCAATATGCTCCTGGAAATGGTCCTACAGTGCCAGGCTGCCGACGCTGGTGCCGCCGCAGACGTAGAGCACCTGGCCGGTGACGAAACTGTTGGCCGCATCGGCGAAGAAGCCGACGGCGCGCGCCACGTCGGCCGACTCGCCGAGCCGGCGCACGGGCACCGAGGCGGCGAGCTGGCGCTCGCGGTCGCTGCCCTGCTCCACCACGTCGTAGAACATGTCGGTGCGGATGGGCCCGGGCGCGACCACGTTGACGGTGATGCCCTCGGGCGCCAGCTCCAGCGCCCAGGTACGCGCCATGCCCTGCATGCCGGCCTTGGTGGCCGAGTAGCTGGTGCGCGTGGCCAGGCCCAGCGCGGCGCGCGACGACAGCAGCACCACGCGGCCGAACCGGCGCGCGCGCATGGCCGGCAGCGCCGCCTGCAGCATCTGCACAGCGCAGCCCAGGTGCAGGTCGACCAGCGCATCCAGGTCACTGAGCTTCACGTCGGGCAGCAGCGCGGCGCGGATCACACCGGCGTTGTGCACGATGGTGGTGACCTCGTGCCGCCGCACCATGGCCTGCACGGCCTCGGCCGTGGCGGCGCGGTCGGCCAGGTCGACCTCGATGCTGTGCAGCCGGGGGTGGTCGATCTCGGTGCGCCGCCGCGCCAGCGAGACGACTTCGTAGCCCTGCTCCAGCAGTTGTTCACAGATGACCTTTCCGATGCCGGCGCTGCCACCCGTCACCGCCGCGATCTTGTTGGCCCCCACGCTCCCCGCTGCGCGAGGTTCGCTGCTCCCCAAGGGGGCGCTCGCGCCTTCGGGCGGCCGTGCGGCGCTCGTGTTCGCTTTCATGCCTTGCCCTCCACCAGTGCCAGCACGCGCAGCGGGCTGCCGCTGCCGTTCTCGATCTTCAAGGGCGCCGCCACCACCAGCGCGCCGGTGGGCGGCAACTGGTCGAGGTTGGTGAGGCACTGCAGGCCGTACTTGCCGGCGCCGTGCATCAGCGAATGGCAAGGGTACGGCGGGCGCAGGTGGTAGCCCTGGCCGGCGTCGGTGCCTATGGATTCGGTGCCGAAGCCCAGCACGCCGCGCTGCTCGACCAGGAAGCGCACAGCCTCGGTGTCCGGCCCCGGCGTGTGCTGGCCACTGGCGTCGAAGTTCTGGAAGGCCTCGGCATCACGCGCCTGCGACCAGCGCCGCGCCCAGTCGGTGCGCATCAGCACCCAGTGGCCTTCGGGGATGCGGCCGTGCGCGGCCTCGAAGCGCTCGATGTCGGCCACGCCCATCAGGTAGTCCGGGTCGGCCGCGGCCTGGGCGCTGCAGTCGATCACGCAGGCCGGCGCGATGAAGTGCTGCGCCGGGATGCTGTCCACCGCGTTGTTGGGCAGGTCGCGGCCCGAGATCCAGTGGATGGGCGCGTCGAAGTGCGTGCCCGTGTGCTCGCCGCAGGAGAAGTTGTTCCAGTACCAGCCGGGGCCGCGCTCGTCGTAGGCCGAGATCTGCTCGATGCGGAAGGGCTGGCACTGGCCCATCTCGGGCGGCAGCGCGATGGCGGGGAAGTCGGGGCTCAGCGTCTGCGTCAGGTCGACGATGCGGATGCGGCCGGTGGCGAGGGCGAGCGCCATGCCGCCGAGGAGTTCGAGGGGGGTCTGCATGTCAATATCCTCCAGCGGCGATTTCGCGCTCCAGTACCTTGGGGTTGTGGCGCCAGCGCTCCAGCCATTCCTGGGCGACGTCGCCGGGATAGATGTCCTCCACGCCGTCCTTCAGCGCCTTGACGATGGCCGAGGCCAGCGCCGCCGGCGCCAGCTTCGGGGGCGGCAGGTTCTGGTTCCATTCGTCGTCGATGGGTCCGGGGAAGACGTTGACCACGCGGATGCCCGCGGGCCGCATCTCGGCGCGCAGGCACTGCGCCAGCGACAGCGCCGCGGCCTTGGAGGCCGAGAAGGTGCCATGCGGCGGGAAGTTGGCCAGCGCATAGATGGACAGCAGGTTGACCCAGGCCGTTGCATGCGTGGCACCATCCGCCGAGCGGCCTTTGAGCGCCGGGCCAAAGCACTGCGCCAGCCGCAGCAGGCCGAGGTAGTTGACCTCCATCTCTGCCTTGGCCACGTCGGTGCCGCGCCGCGCCGCGATGCCAAAGCTGCGGTGCAGCTCGGCCGTGTTGACCACAATGTCGACCTTGCCGCCGATCTGACCGGCCAGCGTGCCGACCGAGCGCTCGTCGGTCACATCCAGCGGCACCAGCGTGACCTGCGGCAGGGCCGCCAGCTCCGCCAGGCCGGGCAGTTGCTTCCAGGGCTCTGCATGGCCGACCCAGACGAGGTCGGCACCGGCCTTGACCAGGGCGCGGACCACGGCCTGGCCGGTGGCGGACTTGCCGTCCGTCACCAGCACCTTGCGGTACTTCGGGTCGCTGGCCATCTCGCGCAGCATGGGGTCGTCAGCCATGTTCTCCGTTCCTTTCTCGGGGTATCCGATCAGCACCGCCTGGCCGGCGCGGTCGAGATGCGCCTGCACCCGCACGCGGCAGGGCGCAGCTCCCACCTCGCCATGCAGATGCACCATGACGCTGGGGCCGGCGTCGAGCCGCACCATGCCCAGGCGCCAGGGCAGACGCTCGCGGAAGTACAGGTCGTTGCTGTGCGCCAGCGTGGTCATGGCCAGCAGCTCGCCTGCGCCGCTTTGCAGCTGCCAGGGCAGCTCGGGCGACAGGCAGCGGTGGCAGGCCTCGCGCGGCGGGTACTGCACGGCGCCGCAGTCGGCGCAGACCTGCAGCGCGAAGCGGCCTTCGGCCGCCGCAGCGGTGAGGCCCAGCGCCACGCGGCCGCGCGCGGCTGGCGGCAGGTTGATCTGCGGGGTGCGCAGCACCGGGTTCTTGCGCGGGGGCTTGATGAAGGGCATGGTCATGGCGCCTCCGCCGGGCCGCCCCTAGGAGAGCGCCGCGCCCCCTCGGGGGGCAGTGAGCACACGCAGTGCCGAACGTGGGGGTCTTTCATTCGCTTGTCTCCAGGATCACCGCCCCGGTGCACAGGCAGCGGTCGTAGGTCACCATGCCGAATCCGCCCACCAGCCCGGTGCGCGCGCCCGCCACGCCGCGCTCGCCGGCCTGGCCGGTGAGCTGGCGCAGAGTCTCCGTCATGCCGAGAAAGCCGCCAGCCGCGCCCGCCTGCCCACACGAGAGCTGGCCGCCGCTGGTGTTGTGCGGAAAGTCGCCGGCATACGTCAGGTCGTGCCCGCGCACGAAGGCCGGGCCCTCACCCTTGTCGCAGAAGCCCAGGTCCTCAATCTGCATCATCGCGATCACCGGGTAGTCGTCGTAGGTCTGCAGCAGGTCGATGTCCTGCGGCGCGAAGCCGGCCTGGGCATACAGATCGGCGCAGTCCATGCGCCAGCCGCCGCGCAGCATCACCGGGTCGTCGGCATAGGCGTTGTGGCGCTCAATGGCGCCGCGCAGCAGCACATGCGGCAGACCCAGGTCGCGCGCTCGCTCGGGCGCCATCACCAGGAAGGCCTCGGCGCCGGCGCAGGGCATCACGCAGTCGAACAGGTGTATGGGATCGGAGATCGGCCGCGCCGCCATGTACTCATCGAGGGTCAGCGGCTTCTTGAACAGTGCGTTGGGGTTGCGCAGCGCGTTCGCCCGCTGGGCCACCGCGATGCGGCCGAAATCCTCGCGATGCGCGCCGTAGCGGCGCATATAGCTGGCGGTGATGAAGGCGAACATCGAGTTCGGCCCGCCCGCGCCATAGGGATAGCTGGCGTCGCGGGCGAAGTCGCTGAACGCGCCCAGCGTCTGGCGGAACGAATCCACATGGTTGGTATCGGCCGCCACGCAGGCCACCACCTCGGCGTCGCCGCACTGCACGGCGCGGGCCGCGCGGCGCAGCGCCATCACGCCCGAGGCGCCGCCGGTGGGGATGTGGTCCAGCCAGCGCGGCGACAGGCCCAGGTGCTGGGTCACGCCCACAGCCGTGTCGGGCGCCAGCGAGAAGCTGCTGACCGTGAGGCCGTCGATCTGCTCCTTGGCCAGCCCGCTGCCCTGCAGCAGGCCACGCACGGCCTGGCCCAGAAACCAGTGCGCGCCATGGATGGAGTAGCGTTCGTAGGGCACAGTGACGGGCACGGCCAGCGCCACGCCCTCGTAGCCCCTGCGTCGGATGTATGCGGTCATGTTCAGTCCAGCCTGATGCCGGCCGCGCGGATGATGCGACCGAATTTCTGGGTGTCGCCCTGGATGGTCTGCGCGAACTGCTCGGGCGTGCCGGCCACCACCGTCATGCCCACGCCGGACAACAGCTCGCGCGTCTGCGGCATCTGCAGGATGCTGGCCAATTCCTGGTGCAGCTTGGCTATGACGGGCTGGGGCGTGCCGGCCGGCACCACGAAGCCGATCCAGGTCAGCAGATCGATGCCGGGCACGCCGGATTCGGCCAGCGTGGGGACGTCGGGCAGCAGCGGGTTGCGCTGCGCGCTAGTCACCGCCAGCGCACGCACCTTGCCGCCCTTGATGTAGGGCATAGCCGGGCCCAGCGCATCGAAGATCAGCGGCACCTGGCCGCCCACCGTATCCGTCATCGCTGGCGCGCCACCCTTGTAGGGCACGGCCAGCAGGTCCGCGCCGGTCGCGCTCTTGAAGACCTCACCCGCCACCTGCGCCGGCATGGCGCCATGCGCATAGGCCAGCTTGCCGGGCTGCGCACGCGCCGCCACCAGCAACTCGGACACCGTGCGCGCACTGACCGACGGGTGCGCCGCCAGCACCATGGGCATGGTGATGGCCAGCGTCACCGGCGCAAAGCTCCTGGCCGGGTCGTAGGGCAGCTTGCCGTACAGGCTCTGGTTCATGGCCAGCGTGGAATCGATGGCCACGAACAGCGTGTAGCCGTCTGGCGCCGCCTTGGCGGCCGCCTCGGCAGCGATGATGGTGTTGCCGCCGGGCTTGTTGTCCACCATGACGGGCACCTTCCAGCGCTCGCCCAGGCGCGCCGCCACGGTGCGGGCCACAAGGTCGCTGCCGCCGCCGGGCGGAAAGGGCACGATGATGCGGATAGGCTTGCCGGGATAGGCATCCTGCGCCGCCACGCCGCAGACCAGGCAGGCGCTGCACAGCAGCAGGGCCAAAGATCGTTTCAGGAAGGGCAAAGCTCGCATGGAAGCTCCTTCGGGGTCAGCGCTTGAGCCGGATGCCGGCCGCCTCGCGGTCCCAGGTCTGCGCGGTGATGCCGCGCTCGCGCAGCTTGAACTTCTGCACCTTGCCGTTCTCGGTGGCGGGCAACGCGGCCATGAACTCGAGGTAGCGCGGCACCGCGAAATACGCCATGCGCGGCTCGCAGAAGCGCACCAGCTCCACCGGGTCCAGCGCGGCGCCTTCGCGCGGCACGATGGCGGCCATGACCTCGTCCTCGGCCAGCTCGCTCTTCACCGGAAACACCGCCGCCACGGCCACGGCCGGGTGGCTGAGCAGCACCTGCTCGACCTCGTAGGATGAAATGTTCTCGCCGCGCCGGCGGATCGCGTCCTTGAGCCGGTCGAGGAAGGTGAAGAAGCCGTCGGCATCGCGCACCACGCGGTCGCCGGTGTGGAACCACAGGTTGCGCCAGGCTTCCACGGTCTTGTCTGCCATGCCGAAATAGCCGGTGGCGAAGGCGAAAGGCTCGTCGGCGCGCAGCAGCAGCTCGCCGGGCGTGCCAGGCGGCACGTCCTCGTCGTGCTCGTCGGCCACCCGGGCAGTGAAGCCCGGCACGATGCGGCCCATGCTGCCGGGGCGCTGCTCGGCATCAAGGCCGATGACGAAGTTGCTCTCGGTAGAGCCATAGCCGTCGAGCAGGCGCATGCCGAAGCGCTCGCTGAACTGCGCATGAAAGCGTGGCGGAACGCCGGGCGCCAGCGCAATGCGCGCGCGGTGTGCGCGGTCGTGCGGCGTCGCTTCCTTGGACAGCAGGATTGGCACCATCGCGCCCAGCACATAGGTGGCCGTGGCCTGGTGCCGCACCAGCGCGGCCCAGAAGCCCGAGGCCGAGAAGCGCTTCTCCACCACTAGCGTGGAGCCGGTCAGCAGGGCCTGGAAGAAGGCGTTCATCGCGTTGGTGTGGAACAGCGGCAGCGTGGTCAGCAGCACCTCGCCATCGCCCAACTCCAGCAGCTCGGCGGTATGCCGGCCCCACCAGTAGAACTGCGCATGCGGGCAGCACACGCCCTTCGAGAGACCCGTCGTGCCCGAGGTGTAGAGGATGGCCAGCGTGTCACCAGGCTGCACTGGTGCGGCATCCACCAGCGCATCACCCGGTGCCGGAAAAGGCTCGGTGCCGGGTTCCTGCGGCGCGTCTATGCGCCATACGCGCTCCAGTGGCAGACCATCACGGTCTTCCAACCCGCGCAGCGCCGCCAGCCCTTCGGCCTCGGCTACGAACAGCCGGGCGCCCGAGTTGGCCAGGATGTGCCGCAGCGTGGCACCGCGCGCGGCGGTGTTGACCGGCACGGTGACGGCGCCGATCCAGGCGCAGCCCAGGAAGGCCTGCAGGAACTCGGCACGGTTGCCGCACATCAGCGCCACGCGGTCGCCGGCACTGATGCCGGCGGCCTGCAGCACCGCGCCCATGGCCTGGGCTGTGCGCAGCGCGTCGGCGTAGCGCCAGCGGGTATCGCCTGCGACGAGCAGCGTGCGCTCGGGAAAGCGGCGGCACTGTTGCTCCAGCATCGCCGGCAATGTGCGGCCGGCAGGTGCGAAGGATTCAATGGCAGTGGACATCGCAAGGGGCCTCACATGAAGAGTTGCATGTTGCCGAAAGCGGCATCGCAGTTCACCAGGTCCACGCGCTTGAGCCGCATACGCAGCGCGCCGTTGGCCTGCCACACCAGCTCGTGGCTGGCCCAGCCGGCGTACAGCGTCTGCTCGTCCTGGCGCGTCTCGATGTAGTGGAAGGCCGTGCGGCAGGTATAGGTGCCGGCCGCATCGTCGCGCGCCGTCACGCGTGGCATCTGCAGCAGGTGGTGGCAGCGGCTCGCGGGCTGCTGCGAGAAGGTGCGCGTGCCCCGCAGGCGCTCGATGCGCACCTGCAGCAGCAAGCGGTCTTCGTACAGCAGCGAGGCATGGAGCAGAGGGTCGGTCTGGCCGTGGGCCAGCGGCATCCAGTAGCGGCCATCCTCGGTGAACAGGGCCAGCCAGTCGCCCCAGCGCTGCTCGTCGAGCAGGGCCGCTTCGTCGAGCACGAAGTCGATGAGCTGCTGGTCAGTGACGCTCGGTGCAGGGGAAGCTTGGGTCATAGAAGACTCCTCAGTAGCGCAGCGTGCGCGTGCTGTCCAGGTCGGCATCGACCTCGGCCAGGGTCAGTCGCTCGGGCTTGCAGCCAAAGTCGCGGAACAGCGCCAGCTGATCGCCATAGTGCCGGTCGCGGCGTCCGTCCGGGCCGACGAAGCCGCTCTGGCCCGGCGCGGCGACCGAGCACATCTGTACGGCGCCGGGGCGCAACACCACGCGATAGTTCAGCGTGCCGCGGTTCAGGTACAAAGGCAGCTCCGGCTGCTCGTCGGCACCCGCCCAGGGCACGCCGATGGCGTTGCTGCTGGCGAAACGGTGCCGCACCACAGGCGTGGTCCAGCGGGCCATGTCGGGCCCGAGGCGCTGAGTCAGCCCGTTAACCGCATCGTCCAGCGCCGCCCGGACCAGGGCCTGCGGCTCCTGGCCGTTCAGGAAGTCAAAGCGCTGCGGCACGCCGACGGCGGGGCCGCTCAAGGCGTTCCAGATCAGCTTAGCGGCAGCGGCCGGCTGCACGCTGCCGGGCGAGCCGCGCGCCGTCAGGTTGGGGTAGCCCAGGCCGGTGTAGCCGGCGAGCACCGTGGACGGCAGGTCGTCCGCCAGCAGCCGCTGCACCATGGCGTCCAGCCAGGCCCGCAGCACCGTGGTGGCGTTGTTATCGTAGACCTCGCCGGCGGCACGGTTGCGGAAGTCCCAGCGCGACAGCAGGTCGGCTGCGCGGCGCGCCGGCGCATCGGCCGGCAGGCCGGCCGCCGCGTGCGCGATCAGCGGCACGAAATAGCGTGCATTGAGGTCGGCCAGCGCGCCGTTCTCGGCCACCTTCCAGATATCCTCGGCCGACAGCGGGCCCGCGTCGCGCAGCTGGGCATGGAGCTCGGCCACGCGGTCCACGTGCGAGAAGTTGGCGCCGTCGGCACGCAGGCCTTCGGCGATCTGGTTGTTCCAGCTCGCCAGGTAGCCCTGCGCCGGGTTGTAACTGCGCGGGTTGGCGCTGAACGGCAGCAGGCCCTGCCACTCCATGCTGCCGTCGCCGCGCGCCGGGAAGCGGATGTCCTGCCCCGCGGGCCGCTGCGGCAGGCTGCCCAGGCCGACGGCGCCGATGTTGCCGGCCACGTCGGCATAGAACCAGGTGATGGAGGCGCTGACGCGGGCACCCTGCGCCAGGAACTGCGGCCAGTCGCGCGCCCGCGCGGCCTGCGCCCAGCCCAGCAGGGTCTCGACCTCGCGCCCCTGCCAGCTGCTGCGCAGCGTGTAGGCGCGGCCGTTGGCCAGGTCCCAGCTCTGCACGAAGCCATGCACGGTGGCATAGATGTCAATGCGACGCGGCGCCTCGCCCTTGACGCGGATTTCGTCGGTGCGCAGCGCCATGGGCCGGTAGGCACCCTGGTAGCGGTACTCGTATCGGTTGGCGGGATTCAGCGCTTCCTGGTAGAGATCGTTGGTGTCGAGCGAGCCCACCGTGGAGCCCCAGGCGATGCGGCCGTTAGTGCCGAAGAGCACCGCCGGCAGGCCCACGGGCGTGGCGCCCGTCAGGTCGTAGCCGGCGCCATGCAGGCCGATGCCATGCACGAAGGACGGGTTGTTGAAGCCCTGCTGCGGGCCGTTGTAGAGCACCGCCGCGCCCTCGCGGGTGCGCTGCGGCGCCAGCACCATGGCGTTGCTGGCGGTCGGCATCTGCTGCGCCGCCTCCAGGCCCAGGCGGACGGCCTGCGCCGCCTGGAAATCGGCGGCTGCCTGGGCCGAGACGGGTGCCAGCCGGCCGGCACCGGACCCCCGCCGGGCCACCGACGCGCGCCCGGTGCCGGGCGGCACGATGGTCGGCGCGGTGGGGTCCTCCAGCCAGCGCATCTGCTCGTAGAGCGCCTGGCCGGCGGCATCGCCGCGCGCGGCCTGCAGCTGCTGCAGCAGGGTCAGGTTGCCCAGCTCGACCGTGCCGGCGAAGAAGCGGTTCAGGATGAGGCCTATCCAGACCAGGGCGACGTCGTCGGCCGTCCAGTCCACGGGCAGGAAACCGTTGTCGATGAACTGCCGCGGCAGCAGCTTGCCCCGGTCGGCCAGCACGTCGCGGATGCGGGCGTTGACGCCGGCCGCATAGCCCTCGAACATGGCGCGGTCGTCCGCGCCCAGCGCATCGAGCTGGCGCCGGATGCTGGCCGGGTCGATGTTCGAGCGCGTGGCGGTGTCGGTGGCCACGTAGCTCGGCCCCAGCACCTCTGCCACGCTGCCGTTGCCCGAGCGCTTGGCCATCTCGAGCTGGTAGAGCCGGTCCTCGGCGACCGCGTAACCGAAGCCGTGGAAGAGGCCGTAGGTGTCCTTGGCGTAGACATGCGGCACCCCATGGCTGTCGCGCTTGATCACGACCGTGCGGTCCGATACGCTCGGCGCGGAGCCCACGCAGCCGGCCAGCAGCGCGACGCACAGGCCCAAGCCTGCGGCGCCCCGCAGCCGGTGCGGCGCCAGGCCGTTGCGCTGGCGGCTCATGCCGCCGCTCCTTCGCGCATGCCGGCCGTCATGAAGCGCACCCAGGCGCGCATCTGGCTGCGCATCTGCCATTCGTTGGTGCCGTTGGTCACGGCCCCTGCTTGCGCGTCTTCCTGCGCCTTTTCGGCCGGGTCGAACAGCCGGCCCACATTCACCCACTGCGAGCCGCGCGAGGCCAGGCCCTGCTGGGCGCGTTCGTACATCTCCAGGTCGTCGTGGCCGACGACCGAGGTGGGCGCGTTGACCAGGCGGTTGTACATCAGCGTGCGCTCCAGCAGCAGATCTGGCGCACCCACTAGTCGGAAGGTCCAGCTCTCCACCAGCGTGCGGTCGGCCGCCAGCGGGCGGAAGATGCGCAGCGTCTGGATCGGACCCTTGACCATAATGTTGGGGAAGTACACGGTGTTGTGACGCACATCGCCGAGGATGGCCTCCGCGCGCTCCTCGCCGTAGGTAGCGACCATGCTCTCCCAGTAGCCGGGCGCAGGCGAATAGGCGGCGTGGATGGAGTCGCTGACGCCGGTGTGGCCGTGGCCGTTGGGCCAGACACGGATGCCCATGTTCTCGAAGAACTCGTAGGGGTTCACGAAGGGCGCGAACAGCTCCACCGCCATGGGCTTGGGCGTGCCCTCCGGCGCGTTCTCCCAGACCTTAACGGCCGTGCCGGCCGAGGACTCGTGCGCGACCATGGGGTGGCAAGTGTCGGTCTGGTTGTCGACCAGCATCTTCCAGTTGCAGCGGTGCATGTAGCGCATCACGCCGCCGGCCACCTCGAGCCGGCCCTCGGGGGAGCGGTCGACCATGTTGTCCAGCGTCGAGAGCGAGGGACCGAAGAATTCTTCGAAGCCCATGCCCTCTGGGTTCAGCCGGCAGAAGACGAAGTCGCGGTACACCTGCACCGCGCTCACGGCGGCCAGGCCCTTGCTGGCCTCGCAGCTTTCCAGGCCGGTGTTCTCGTAGCCCTTCTTCAGCGGGATGGACAGCAGCTTGCCGTCGGTGCGGTAGGTCCAGGCATGGTAGGGGCAGCGGAAAAACTTGCCGGTGCTGCCGCAGCCGTCGGGCGCGACCTTGACCCCCTTGTGCGCGCAGCGGTTGTACAGCACCTTGATGCTCTGGTCGGTGTGGCGCACCATCACCACCGGCTGGTCGCCCACGGTGGTCGCGAAGTAGTCGCCGGGCTGAGGCACCTGGCTGGCGTGGCCCACGTAGACCCAGGTGTTGGCGAACAGTTGCTCCATCTCCAGTGCAAAGACCTCGGGATGGATGTAGCAGTCCTTGTGCACCTCGGTGTCGCGTACCAGGGCGCGGATGGCTGCCGGGTTGTCGCGGTATTCGGACATGGCGCCTCCTTCAGTCCAGCTTGATGTTGGCTTCGCGCACTACGCGGCCCCAGCGTTCACGCTCCTGGGCTGCGAAGCGCGCCAGCTCCTGCGGCGTGCCGGGCAACGGCTCGATACCCAGGGTCTGCATGCGGGCGCGGATGTCGGCGGAGCTCAACGCGTCCACCAGGTGCTTGTTCAGCGTCTTCACCGTCGCGGCGCTGACGCCGGCAGGCGCCACCAGCGCCTGCCAGGCCGAGGCCTCGAAGCCGGACAGTCCCTGCTCGGACAGTGTGGGGATGTCGGGCATGCTGGCCAGACGCTGGGCGCTGGCCACGCCGATGGCGCGCACCTTGCCCGAGGTGATGAATGCGCCGCCGCTGGAGGTATCGACGAACATGAACGGCAGCTGCCCGCCGACCACGTCGGCAATGGCCGGCGCCGCGCCGCGGTAGGGCACGTGCGTCAGCGTCAGGCCGGTCTGCTGGCGAAACAGCTCGGTCGCCAGGTGGTGCGGGCTGCCGGTGCCGGGGCTACCGTAGCTCATGCCCGCAGGATCGCTGCGCACCCAGGCCATGAAGTCCTTGAGATTCCTGGGCTTGGCATTCGGCTGCACGACCAGCACCAGCGGAAAGCGGGCGATGGTGCCCACCGACGCGAAGTCCTTTTCCGCGCTGTAGGTCAGCTTGCTGTAGAGGAAGGGGTTGGCCGCGATCACGGCCGAGTCCGCGGTGAACACCATATGCTCCGCGTCGCGCGCCTTGGCCACGTAGTCGCCCGCGATGTTCGAGCCGGCGCCGGGCTTGTTGATGATGATGATGCTGCGACCCATGGACCTGCCCATGGCTTCGGCCAGCATGCGCGCCACGGTGTCGGAGCCGCCGCCGGGGGCGTAGCCGACCACCCATTCGATGGGTTTGCCATCGGCCAGAGCCAGCGAGGGCGCCGCTGCCAGCGGCAGCAGGGAGAGCACTTGGCGGCGGGACAGAGTGGTGGATTTCATCGCAGGCTCCTGGAATCGGATCGGTGGGAGAGGCAAAGAGGCAAAGCGCAGGCTCAGAGATCGAGCACCAGCCGTGCACTGCGGGCGCGCGAGACGCAGATCTGCATCACCTTGCCGCCGGCACGCTCGGCGGCGCTGAGCACAGCATCGCGGTGGTCGATCTCGCCTTCGATCACCTCGGCGGCACAGACGCCGCATTCGCCGCGCTTGCAGTCGAACAGCGGATCGCAGCCGTGCTCGATCAGGCAGTCGAGGATCGACTGGCCGGCCGGCACGGTGAGCTGCCGGCCGCTTTGTGCCAGCACCAGATCGATGGGCTGGTCGCCCACGGCCGCCACCGGCGTGGTGAACAGCTCGAAATGCACCCGCTCGCGCGGCCAGCCGCGCGCATCGGTGGCCGCCAGCACTGCGTCGAGCATTGCGCGCGGGCCGCACACATAAAGCTGGTCCTCGCCGGCGCAGCCATCGAGCAAGGTGGCCACATCCAGCGCCGCGCCCTGGTCTTCATCGGCATGCACGGCCAGCGATTCGCCAAGCAGGGCCTGAAGCTCTGGCAGAAAGGCCATCAGCGCACGGCTGCGGCCCGCGTAGAGCATGCGCACCGGCAGGCCAGCGGCGCGGCGTGCCGCCGCCATGCTGGCCAATGGCGTGATGCCGATGCCCCCGGCCACCAGCACCGCGCAGCCCACGTGCGCGCCCAGCGGAAAATCATTCTTCGGCGGCTCGATCGCGATGCACTGACCCGGCTGCAGCCCATGCATCCAGCGCGAGCCACCACGGCCCTCGTCCTCGCGGCGCACCGCGATGGTGTAGTGCGGCTGCGGCAGGCCGGTATCGGCGCCGGCATCGGTGTTCACCAGCGAGTAGTGGCGCCAGTCCTGCACCTCACCCTGAGCCTCCCCCTGCAGCCCCACCTGCACACGCACATGGGCGCCTGCGGCAAAGCCCGGCAGCAGGCCGCCATCCGCCGCGCGCAACGTGAAACGGCGGATCAGCGGATTCAGTTGGTCGGCGGCGACGACTTCGACAGCAATCGTTTCCATGGAGGTTCTCCTTCAGACCAGGGCATGGCGCGCGAGCGCGGCCCGCAATGCCTTGCCGTGTTCATCGGCCAGCGCGGCCTCGCGCAGCTCGCGCAGCGTGGCCGGGGCCAGGCGCCGGCCCGCTGCGCGCACCGCGTCCATCAGGTGCAGGTAGTTGGCCAGGCCGCGCGCATGGGTGTCGCTGTAGCCCTTGACGAGGCGCTGGCACTGCGCCACCTCCACCGCCAGCGCGGGGTTGTGCTGCGCGGCCGCTTCGATGTGCGCCAGCCACTGCTCGATGCGCGTGTTCTCGATCTCGTAGCGCAGCGTGCGCCGCCGCATGCCGCGCAGCCGCGACAGGCCCCACAGCAACAGGTAGCCGCGCAGCGAGCTGGTGACGACCACACGGCCCTCGCGCGTGAAGCGCGCCAGCAGGCGGTGCACGGCATGCGGGCGCTGCAGCCAGCGGCCCAGGCTGGCCGGCAGGGTCTCGCAGATCTCCTCGATGCGCGGGTGCATGAATTCATTGATCGCCAGTTGCTGGCCCTGCTGCACCCCCACCTCGGACTGCACGCGCGCAAAGCGCTGGGCGCGCGTCTTGAGGTCGGCCACGCGGATGGTGTCCTCGTAGCTCATCCACAGCGCGAGATGCCGCGCCGTCTCGCGCAGCAGCAGGCCGGAGCCTTCGGCCAGCGCCTGCACCCGCTCCAGACGGTCAAGGTAGAGCGCGGCATAGTCCGGGTCCTGGTAGTCGAGCATGCGGCGCACGCCCTCGATGATCACTGGCCGCGCGTCGGCCGCAAAGCCCTGCTCCACGCGCTGCAGCAGCGCCGCCACCTGGGGATCGCGCGGCGTGGCCACGGCGGCTGCGGCTATTGCCGTTGCAGGCGATGCACTGTCCGCCTGCTGCGCCTGATCGCATGCGCCGCCAAAGGCCCTGAGGCTGGCCTTGACGCCCACGCCACCGCGCTCGATCGTGGCCTCGAACTGCGCGCGGTTGAAGGGCAGGACGCCCGTGCCCGCCAGCGCGCCGAACAGCACGGCGCTCACCACGCTGCCGCTGGCCTGCGCGGCCGCGGCCATGTCGAAGCGCACGAAGCGCCTGGCGGCTCGCCCGGCATGGGCCAGCAACTGGGCGTCGTCCACGCGGCCGTCGCCCATGGCCGTCTTCTCGGCGATGGCATAGACGCGGTGCGTGGAAGAGATCAGCGTGGTACGGTCCGGCGTGACCAGGCCGCGCTGCACCGCGCGGCCGGCCTCCATCAGCTCGGACGCCAGCACCACGTCTACGTCGCCCGGCAGCGGCATCAGCGCCAGCACCGGCTGCGCCCCGTCGCGGCGCGCCTGCTCCGCCGGGTACAGCTCGACGTAGTAGATGGTGGCGCCGGTGCGCTGCGCCACCCCGGGCACCGAAGTGGTCTGGGCGATGTAGTCGTTGTGCTCCGCGAGATCGACGATCCAGTCGGCCAGCACGCCGCCGCCCTCGCCGCCCATGGCGAGGATCGCAATCTTGATGGGTTGGGTTTTCATGGCAGTGTCAGTTCAAAAGGCATGGCGGTCGAGGCGGCGCTGGTCGCGGCCCTGCAGCCAGCCGATCACGGCGCCGCGCAGGCGCTGGCGCAGGCGGTCCCAGCGCGTGGGGTTGCTCACGATCTGCGCGCGGTAGAACGAGGGGCAGAGCACCGCCGCGTGCGACACCTCGCCGCACAGGCCGCAGCCCACGCAACTGTCGATGACGGTCGCCACCGGGTCGGTGCGCAGCGGATCGGGGTTGGGCTTGATAGACAGCGACGGGCAGCCGGAGAGGCGGATGCACGAATGGTCGCCCGTGCAGGTGTCGGAATCGACGCCGAAGCGCTCGCGCACCACGCGCTCGCCGCGCGCTGCCGCGGCCCGCTGCTGCGGCTTGATGCGGCGCTGCTTGTTGAGCATGCATTCGCTTTGCGCCACCAGCACCTTGGGGCCCTGCTCCTTGGTGGTCAGCGCCTCGCGCAGCGTGCCGACCATGGTCTTCAAGTCATAGGTGCGGCGCACGGTCTTCACCCAGTTCACGCCCACGCCGCGCGCCGCCTTCTCGATCGCATGGTTGGTGCTGCGCGTGGGGTTTTGTGCCGCCGACGAGAGGATGTCCTGCCCGCCGGTGGCCGAGGTGTAGCTGTTATCGACGACGATGGTCAGGTTGTCGCTCTTGTTGAACACCGCGTTGGCGATGCCGCTGGTCAGGCCGTTGTGCCAGAAGCCGCCATCGCCCATGACCGAGATCACGCGCTTGCCACCTTCCTTCGGCTGCGGGGGATTGAAGGCCGCCGCCCCTGCGGCGCCCAGGCCGTACCCCATCGTGGTGTTGCCCAGGTTGAAGGGCGGCAGGATGGAGAACAGGTGGCAGCCAATGTCGGCGCTTACATGGTGCTCGCCCAGCTCGCGCTCGACCAGCTTCATGGCGGTGAAGATCGGCCGCTCGGGGCAGCCGGTGCAGAAGCCCGGCGGGCGCGCCTGCACGCTGGCCTCAATCGGGCGCTCCGGCTCCGGCGGAGCAGGCTGCAGCGGAATGATCTTGCGCGGCGCGGGCTGCGGCTGCAGCCGGCCATGTGCTTCGAGGAAGGCGCGCAGCCCCTTGAACACGGCGGCCGTGGTGTACTCGCCCGCGGCGGGCAGCACGTCCTTGCCATGCAGTTGGGTGGCCGAGCCGGCCTGGCGCAGGATGGTCGCCACGTTCTGCTCGACGAAGTTGGGCTGGCCCTCCTCCACCACCAGCAGGGCGCGCTTGCCCTCGCAAAAGCGCAGCAGCTCGCCATCCACCAGCGGATAGGCCACGTTCATCACATACAGCGGAATCTGCGTGTTGCCGTAGGCATCGGCCAAATCAAGTTGCTGCAGCGCGCGGATCAGGGTGTTGTAGCTGCCGCCCTGGCAGGCGATGCCGATGTCGTCCGAGCCTTCAGCGAAGAACTCATTGAGCCCACGCTCCTCGATGAAGCGCACCGCCGCCGGCCAGCGCTGCTTCAGCTTTTCCTGCTCGTGCAGGAAGCTCGCCGGCGGCAGCACGATGCGGTCCACGTCGCGCTGCGGCCGGGCCATGGCCTGCTCGATGGTGTAGGCAGGCCGGCGGTTGTCGCTGGCGGTGAACTGGCCGTGCACATGGCAGGCGCGGATGCGCAACTGCAGCATCACCGGCGTGTTGCTGGCCTCGGACAGCTCGAAGCCGTCCTTCACAGCCTGCACAATGCCCGGCAGGTTGGGGCGCGGGTCGAGCAGCCAGATCTGCGACTTCATCGCGAAGGCGTGGCTGCGCTCCTGCATGATGGACGAGCCCTCGCCATAGTCCTCGCCGACGATCACCAGCGCGCCGCCCTTGACGCCGCCCGAGGCCAGGTTGGCCAGTGCATCGGACGCCACGTTGGTGCCCACCGTGGCCTTGAAGGTCACGGCACCGCGCAACGGGTAGTTGACCGACGCGGCCAGCGTGGCGGCGGCCGTGGCCTCGCTGGCGCTGTTCTCGAAGCGGATGCCGTGCTCGGCCAGGATGTCCTGCGCATCGGCCAGCACGTCCATCAGGTGCGAGATGGGCGCGCCCTGGTAGCCCGCGACGTAGTTCACGCCCGACTCCAGCAGAGCCTTGGTCACTGCCAGGATGCCCTCGCCGTGGAATACCTCGCCCGCGCCCAGGCGCAGCTTCTTGACCTCTTCGACAAACGAGCGTTCTGCCATCGCAAGATCCTTCACAGGGCCCGCGTGGGAACGGGCATTTATGATTTTGGATGAATATGGCACGTATTACTTTAAAAATAAATATATCCAAAATCATTGTTTTCCCTAGCCTCAAAGGGGATGACAAATACCGTGTCACGGATCAAAAGCAGTGTGAAAACGCCTAGCGCACGCAATGGCCCATGCATGTGCGCCAAGGGGAGAGTGGTTCTGGAGACCCCGGGACGGTCCAGGATCAGGCACACGCCTGCCACTGTGGCCAAAGCCAAGAGCACCGAGGCCATGGATCTGATAGCGGCTAGCGGCTACCAGGAGATCGCTTCAGGCTGATTTGCGTTGAAATTCGAGCAATTTCAGCATCACACCCGATGTTCACAAGATGGGATTTGCCAGCTCTGGGCCGTGCTGCTGCAGCGGAACTACGCTGGTTCCGGGAATCCAAATCCGCCTTTGCCTTCAGCATTGCATAAAGTTGCCCAGATACACGGAAGCCACTCTGAACTCAATGTCTAGTTGCACCTTATTTGCCGATCACCCCAGGCCATTCATGATGGTGTTGCACAGCGAATTGCGCAGATCCGGTGAGCTGTTGAACTGCTCGTTGCAGACCGCTTGACCAGCATCTGCTCTTCCAACAACTGGCCCTTAAGCACACCACCGACATACAGAAGTTGCTCACCGTCGGTCAATTCGACCTCGAACACGCCATTCACCTTTTCGATGATTTCTGCCGAATAGGCTTTTTTCCTTTTCCGGCACCGTTCCACTACCCATGGCCTGGACCCTGTAAGTGCCAGCCTGGCTCAGACCCATGATTTCCTCGCCCACTTTTTTGAGCGAGTGATCGCGCTATCGCGTACCGCGAAGAGAGCCTATGGCCCTCTCCCATTGGGACGCAATCAGGCCTGCCATAGCCCTCATCACAAGCGCTATGGCAATTCACCGATACGCTGGCAGGCGTATTTCTTATCCCTTCACGTCAGACATTTGAAATACTGTCAGCCCAGCCTCTTCACCGAAGCCCTGGCCTTCACGCGCTCGAAATGGGCCGCCACGCGCGGGAATTCGGCAATGTCCACGCCGTCGCCCTTGAGCCAGCCGGCCACGGTGTAGAGATAGCCGTCGGCTACGGTGAACTGCTCGCCCATCACCCAGGTCTTGTCGCCCAGATAGTGCTGTTCGATCACGGCAAAGCATTCGCGCATGTTCTGCGGCACCTTGGCGCGCATGGCGGCCTGGGCGGCCTCGTCGTCGGCCCAGCGCGAAGCGCGCGGACGGTGGGCGTGGGCGATGTGCGCGGTCGATGCCAGATAGGCATTGAACTCCTGCATCTGCGCCAACGCGAAGGGATCATGAAGCGGCGCCAGCCTTGCCTGCGGATGGGTCTGCGCCACATACAGCAGCAGCGCGGGAGTCTCGGTCAGCACGCCGTGTTCCGTGGCCAGCGCGGGCACTCTTCCCTTGGGGTTGATGCTCAGGTATTCGGGGCTGCGCTGCTCGTTGTCGGCAAAGCTCAGCGTCTTGAGCGTGAACTGGGCATCGGCCTCATAAAGCGCAATCAGTACTGCCTGCGCGCAGGTGCCAGCTGCGTAGTAAAGCGTGGTTTGGCTTGCCAAAATCGTTCTCCCGTGGATGGTGATGTGCCTATGCAGTGTAGGCTGCTACGCAGCCGGCTCAATCCCATGAACCGGGTCTGCTCATAGCAATGGCGCAAGGCAGACATCGACATCTCATGGCAGCATCGCGCTTCTCCCAGAAGTGCCCCACCCGAAATGAAATCCTCCATCCGCATTGTTGACGTCGACCGCCTGGAAACCTGGAGCAAGTACAAGGCCGGCATGTGCGACAGCTGCGCAGCCAATTGCTGCACCATGCCGCTGGAGGTACGCCTGCCGGATCTGGTGCGCCTGGAGCTGGTGGACCCGTTCGAGGTCGAAAACATCGAGCCCAAGCTGATCGCCAAGCGGCTGCTGAAGATGCGCCTGATCGACCACTTCAACCCCAAGCACGAGATCTTCACCATGGCCCGCCGGGCAGGCGGAGACTGCAATTTTCTGGACAAGAACACGCGCCGTTGCACGGTCTATGAAAAACGCCCGGAGACCTGCAGATTGCATCCCAAGAAGGGGCCCAAACCGGGGTTCTGCGCCTACGGCAACAAGGCGCTTTCGCAGATCTGAAAGCTTCTGGGCAGCGCTTCAGACATCGGCCACAGCAGGCAGCCAGATGCGCGCCACCATGCCCGGATTGGCGTTGTGAAAACTGAGCTTGCCGCCATGCAGCTGGACAATGGCCAGCACGCTGGCCAGGCCCAGTCCGTAGCCTGGGCGATCCGATTCTGCGCGATAGAAACGGGTGGTCATTTTCTCCAGGGTCTGAGGATCTGCGCCCGGTCCCTGGTCCTGCACGGTGATCTCCACCCCCCATGCGCCATCGCTGCCCTGCTCCTGCGCCGGGGCCGCACGCAACAGCACGTCAGCGCCATGAACATCATCGGATGATGCTCCGTATTTAATAGCATTATCGACAAGATTGGAGACGGCACTGGCCAACAAGTCACCATCGCCCAGGGCCTGAACGCCTTGCTGCACATCCAGCCTGAGAATGCCGCCGGCGTCTTCCACCAGCGGCTCGTAGAAGTCCACCACATCGACCAGCAAGGCCTGCAGGTCAACCGGCGCAAAGCTCTTGCGGCTGGCTCCGCTTTCCACTTCGGCAATCTGCAAAAGCTTCTCGAACACCACACCGAGTTCAGCGACTTCTTCGGCCACCAGCGCCAGCGTGGCGGACTGCATTTCGGGGCTGGCCTGCTGCGCGTTGCGCAGGCGCAGCAGGATGCGCGTCAGCGGCGTTCTGAGATTGTGCGCAATGCTGTTGGAGACATGACGTATGCCTTCCATCAACTGCTCGAGCCGATCGAGCATGGAGTTGATATCGCGGTTGAGCAGCGTGAATTCATCACCGCGCTGATCGACCGGAATGCGCTGGCGCAAATCGCCCGCTGCAACGCGCGACATGGTGTTGCGAATGGCTGCCGCGCGCTCATCCACCACACGCCTGAAGACCATGGCACCTATCAGGGCCATGATGCAGGCTGCAACGGCCGCCAGCAAGCTGGCCTGACCGAACAGCTCCTCCATGTCGCGCTGCAGCTGCATGTCGCTGCCTACGGCCAGCAGATTGCCATTGGGCATTTCGACCACGGCAACCCGACCCACCATCAGCCGCCCGTTGCGCTTCACGGTCAGCTCGCGCACGCCCATGATGCTGAGCTTGCGCGGAGGATAGACCTCGGCGTTGCTGACAATGGTCTCGCCCTGCGGGTTCATGAGAATGAGGATTTCCGTGTCGGTATTCACACCGTCACGAATGGTCTGCAATATCTCGCTTTCCAGTGCTCCAGGGCCGTATTTGGCTGAGTGCTCGGTCAGTCTGCGCACATGGTTTTCGGCCTGCTTGTCGAGCCTCACCCGCACCACGCCCACGGTCTGCACATAGAAGACGGCCAGCACAATGGCCATGGTCAGAACCAGGAGGCCGCCATAGCTGAGAGCCAGCCTGAAGGCCAGCGAACTCCAGGGTCTGGAGCGCATCATCAGACCACCTCGGGCAGGTCTTGCGGCTGGTCCGAAAGGCTGTAGCCCACACCGCGCACGGTATGGATGAGAGGCGTGGCAAAGCCTTTGTCCACCTTGCTGCGCAGGCGGCTGATGTGCACGTCGATCACATTGGTCTGCGGATCGAAGCGGTAATCCCAGACCGACTCCAGCAGCATGGTGCGCGTGACGATCTGGTGCGCGTGCTGCATGAGGAACGCCAGCAGGCGGAACTCGCGCGGCTGCAGCGACAGCGGCTGGCCGGCGCGCTCTGCGCTGCGCGAAATCAGGTTGACGCGCAGATCGGCCACCTGCATCTCGCGCGTGGGAGCCGGGATCTGGGCGCGGCGCACCAGGGCTTCGAGCCTTGCCGATAGCTCGGAAAATGCAAAGGGCTTGGTCAGATAGTCATCGCAGCCGGCCTTGAGCCCGCGCACTCTCTCGTCCGTGGCAGACAAGGCACTGAGCACCAGCACCGGCGTCTGTTTTCCCATGGAGCGCAGTGTCTGCAGAATCTGCAGCCCGTCAAAGCCATTGGGCAACATGCGGTCGAGGATGATGACATCCCAGTTCTCGCCAACGGCCTGTGCAATACCTTGCACGCCGTCACCGCAGACGCTGACATGCGCGCCTTGCTGGCGCAACCCTTCAGCGATGTAACGCGCGTTGAGCGCATCGTCTTCGATGATGAGGTAGCGGTACATGCTGAGTCTGTCTCTGGCCGTTGGTGGACAGACACTATAAGCCGTTGCCTCCACCTTCGCAGCCGGCGATGCAGCAGCATCAGGAGGTGGTACAGGGGTTTGTGCCATCTCCCTCGCCTCGCTCAAGGCTGCACCTGTGGCAGATCACCGCTGGCCAGACGCACTTCCCATTCCGCATCCAGCATGTCCTTGACCAGCTCCAGATGCTCCAGCCTGTGCTCGGTGATCGAGCCCAGTGCATCGATCAGCTCCAGAATCGTGCCCTTGCCCAGCTTGTAGGCGTCTTGTGCCATCTGGTGCAGCGGCGCAATCTGCGCCAGCCCTTCCTTCTCGTAGTCGCGCACGGCCGTTCGGCGCAGCGACAGCTGCTGCAGGGCGCGCTGCAACTCGGACTGGGCGGCAAGCACAGCCGCATCGCGGCGCAGCTCGGCCTGATCGGCCTCGACCTTGGCGCGCTCGATGGGGCCTTGACGGCGGTCGAACAGCGGGATCTCCACGCTCACGCCCACCTGGTTGAAACTGCCGTCCACGCTGTTGCGAATGCGGGCCAGACCAAAGGATGGCGTGGGCAATGCTTCACGCTGCTCCAGCTTGATTTTCTGGCGCGACCTGTCGAGCTCGGCCTGCGCGGCACGCAGACTCGGCAACTGGTTCTGCGCCTGGTTCCACAGCTGCTCGTAGCTGGCTGCCTTGCGAATGTCAGTGGCCTGCAGGCTGCCTTCCACACGCACCTGCCATTGCGGCAAGGCGGCAATGCTGGCCACGCGTGATGCAGCATCCCGCAAGGCGGCCTGGGCCTTGCTGACCTGCATGCTCATCTGTGCCTGTTGCAGGTTAAGGCGCGCGCCGTCATAGCGGCTGCGCGTGCCTGCCTCGATCTGGCCCTTGACGATGTTGCCGGCCTTCTCCAGCTCATCACGGGCAGCCAACCACACCTGATAGCGCTGCTGGGCCACCAGCAGCTCATTGAAGGCATGGGCTGCATCGCTCATGGTGACGGCGACTGCGACATCTGCATTGGCCGCGGCGGCCTTCTCGCCCAGCCTGGCGTTCTCGATGCGCATGCCGCGCTGGCCGAAGATGGGGACGGCCTGCTCCACACCCCATTCCTTTTCTCCGCGCTTGCTGGAGTAGTGCATGGCGGGATTGGGTATGGTGGCAGCCGTCTTGCTGTCTGCCTTGGCCAGATCCAGCTGCATGCGATCTGCCGCCAGATTGGGCTGGTTCTGCACGACGATGCGCAGATATTCCTGCAGGGTCACAGGCTGTGCAGGGGCCGCCAGACGGCCCGCTGCAGCATTGCTCTGTGCGGCTGCATCCATAGCCTCGGCAGCATGGCCTGTGCCGCTGAAAGCGCCGCAGCACAGTGCTGCGGCCATGGCCAGAGAGTGCCACTTATTCATCTTGAGCGCTTTCATCACGTTCTTCCTGCGTCAACATGCTCTTGGGGCCCAGCAAGGCATACAGCACGGGCAGCAACACCAGCGCCACCAGTGGCAGAACCACCATGCCGCCGACAATGACCGAGGCAAAGGGGCGCTGGGTTTCGCTACCCACGCCGGTAGACAGTGCCATAGGCAGCAGGCCCAGCAGCGCCAGCAACGCCACCAGAATGATGGAGCGCATGCGCTCGGCTGCACCTTCGATCAGCGCCTGCATCAAGGGCATGCCCTGGCGGCGCAAATCCTCGACCGCAGAGACCACCAGCAAGCCCGCCAGGGCCACCTGCCCCAGCAAGGCGATAAAGCCGATTGCCGCACTGATGGACAGTTCGATGTGTGCCAGATGCAAGGCTGCGATGCCACCCACCATGGCGAACGGCGCGCACAACAGGATGATGCCGGCGCTGCGGGCCTGACCCAGCGCGCCAAACAGCAGGGCATAGACGATGACCAGAGACAGCGGCACCACCACCTTCAGGCGTGCAGCCGCACGCTGCTGGTTCTCCCACTCGCCGCCCCAGACGGCCTGGTAGCCTTCGGGCAGCTTCACGTTCTGCTTGAAGGTGGCCAGCGTGTCCTTCACCACCGAGCCGATGTCGCGGCCTTCCACGTTGAACTTGAGCGCCATATAGCGCGCATTGCCTTCGCGGAAGATGGAGGAGTTGCCGATCTTCATGCTGACCGTACCTACCGATCCCAGGGGGACCGAACCACCATCGGGCAGCGGTATGGCGATGTTGCGAATGCGCTCTTCGTCCATGCGGTCCACATAGGGCAGACGCACGCGCACCGGTACGGGGAATTCACCTTCCCACAGAGTGGTGGCCACATTGCCTGCCAGGGCCACTTCCAGCGTCTTTTGCGCGTCTTCCATGGCGATGCCCTGGCGTGCCAGGGCCTGGCGATCGAACTGCACATGCACCTGCGGTGCCGGAGCATCGCGATACAGGTCCAGGTCAACCACTCCGTCGATGCCTTTCACCAGCGACTTGGTCTGCTGAAGAATGCCGCGCAGGGTGGGAATATCGGGGCCGAACAGCTTGAGTACCACCTGGCCGCGCGCCCCCGATGTGGACTCTTCCACGCTGTCGCGAATGGGCTGCGCAAAGTTGAAGGCCACGCCGGGGATTTCACCCAGCGTCGCACGCATTTCCTCGATCAGCGCGGGCTTGGTCAAGCCCTTGCGCCAATCGCCATGAGGCTTGAGGCGCACCAGCACCTTGGCCAGATTGAGCGTCTCGTTGTCGGTTCCCGATTCGGGGCGTCCCTGCTCCGTGGTAACGGTGATCACCTCGGGGAAGACCTTGAGACGCAGACGCACATCGCGCAGCACTTCCTGGCCTTTTTCCAGCGAGATGGAGGCAGGCATCTGTACCAGCACATAGGCATCGCCCTCATCGAGCTCGGGCAGGAACTCGGTGCCCAGCCATTTGGCTGAAACCCCGGCCACCACCAGCACGCTCACGAACACGGCAATCACAGCCATGCGGCGCTTGGCGGCGCCCAGCACCTTGGCGATCCAGTGCTGGTAGCCATGATGCGCGCGGTCGAAGATCTTGGGCTCTTCCACCATCACATGCTTGGGCTTGAGCATCAGGGCGCACAGCGCGGGCACCAGCCCCATGGCAAACACCAGCGCACCCAGCAGGGCAAAGCTGTAGGTCATGGCCAGCGGGCGGAAGATGCGGCCTTCGATGCTCTGCAGCGAGAACACGGGAATCAGCGCCGCAATCACGATGGCCATGGCGAACAGCGTGGGCTTGGCCACAGCAACGGCCGAATCCACAATGATGTGGCGCATGTCGTTCGCCGTCTGCGGCTTTCGCTGGCGTGCATTGCGGATGATGTTCTCGGCCAGCACCACGGCACCGTCCACCATGATGCCGAAGTCGATGGCTCCCATGGAGATCAGATTGGCGGGCATGCCCAGCCAGTGCAGGCCGATGAAGGCCACCAGCAGCGACAGCGGAATCACGGTGGCCACGATCAGCGAGCCACGCAGGCTGCGCAGGAACAGCCACAGCACGGCCACGATCAGCGTGGCCCCGAACAGCAGGTTGTGCTGCACGGTCTTGAGCGTATGGCCCACCAGATCGGAGCGGTCATAGTTGGTGACCATGTGCATGCCTTCAGGCAGGCCGCCACTGTTGAGCTCATCGACCTTGGCATGAATGTCATCGAGCACGATGGAAGGGTTGGCGCCGCGCTTGAGCAGCACAATGCCCTGCACCACATCGTTCTGGTCGTCCATGCCCACCGAGCCCTGACGCGGCGTATGCGACTGCGCGACACGCGCCACGTCACCGATGGTCACGGGAGCCTTGCCACGCATGGCAACGACCACATCCTGAATCTCCTGCGGATTGCGCAACAGGCCGATACCGCGAATGATGAAGGACTGTTCGCCGCGGCGCATCAGGCCACCACCGACGTTGCGGTTGGACTTGGAAAGTGCATCGCTCACATCGTCCAGCGACAGACCCAGGCTGTAGAGCTTCTCGGGGTCCACTTCAACGTGGAACTCCTTGACGAAGCCGCCAATGCTCACCACGTCGGCCACGCCCTGCACCTGCTTGAGCACGCGCACCACATGCCATTCCTGCTCGGTGCGCAGCTGCGCCAGAGTGTGCCTGTCGCTTTGCAGGCGATAGTAGAAAATCTTGCCCAGCGGCGTGTAGTCAGGCGCCATTTCAGGCGTCACGCCGTTGGGCAGATCCGCCTGCGGCAGACGCTGCGAAACCTCGGCGCGCGCGGTGAAACTTTTCGCGTCGTCGTTGAAGACCAGGTTGATCATGGAGAGACCGAAATAGCTCTCCGAACGCAGCGATATCAGACCCGGCGTGCCGTTGAGCTCGCGCTCCAGCGGCTGGGTGATCTGGCGCTCCACCTCTTCAGGAGCCAGGCCAGGAGCCTGGGTGATCACGCCGACCTGCACATTGGTCACGTCAGGATAGGCTTCGATGGCCGTCTGCAGATAGGCGTAGACGCCATAGATGGCAATCGCCAGCGTGGCGCACAGCGCCAGCAGCCGGCGATGGACGACAAATGCAATAAATGAACGCAGCATGGTTCAGACTCCTGCCGGGACTACAGCAGCTGACTGGCCGCGCCGTCGAGCAGCAGGCCACCACGCACCACGATCTTCTCACCGACCTTGAGGCCGCTGATCACCGGCACCATGCCGCGCGATGGACGCCCCAGCGTCACCACGCGTGCCTCGAACTGGTTGTTCTCATGCTGCACATAGACCACGCTGCGGCTCTCATCCTTGATGAGCACGGCAGTGACGGGAATCAGCATCTCCTGCAGATTCGACAACTGCACACCCACCTTGGCCTGCATGCCGGGACGCAGCACCGGGTTCTGTTCGCTCAGCTCCACCACCACGGCAGCGCGGCGCGACTCCTTGTCCAGCGTAGCCCCCAGATGACGGACCGTGCCCTTGATCGGCTTGGGCAGCTGCGGTACCTCGACCTGTACGGAACTGCCCAGACGAATGCCTGGCAGATCGGACTCGAACACCTCAGCGACCACATTCATGGCCTGGGGATCGCCAATCATGAACAGCGCCGCTCCCGGCTCGGCAGCGGTACCCACCACGGCCTTGCGCTCGGCCACGATGCCGGCGCGCGGTGCGCGCAGCTCGATCCGATCGCCGCCACCGGAGCCCAGCAGCGCTGCCGTGCCCTGTGCACGACCAAGCTCCTGCGAGGTTTCACGCAGCTTGGCCTGCGCGGCACGCAGATCGACTTCCACGCCCACGCCCTTGTCCACCATGGTCTGCTGGCGCTGGGCTTCCACCACAGCCACGTCGTGTGCAGTCTTGGCCGCAGCCACGTCATAGCGGGTGCGCAGTGCATCGGGGCTGACCAGCGTCGCCAGCAAATCACCGGCCTTGACCATATCGCCCACATGCGCATTGACAGCCACGACACGCGCCGATAACGGCACTGCAACCGAAGCCACACGATCCTCGACAAATGCCACGTGCGCAGGAGCCCAGGCCATCTGCACCCCTTGCGGATCGGCCACGGGCGCGATCTCCAGCATCTTCACGGATTCCGGCTTGACCTGAATAAAGCCTTTGGGCAGCTGCGCAACCGGTTTCTTCGCTTCCTCGGTGGCCTTGGAGGCATCACAGCCACCCAACAGACCCGCCACGGCAATGGCCGCAGCCACCACCGGCAGTCTTGCCCATGTCCAGTTTGGTAAATGTGCCGCTCCCGGCAGTCCCACAAGGCTTTTGTTCATCGTTCACCCTTTTCCATGACTGGCAAGTGACGAGCTGGTCCGCGGCTTCACTTGCAGTGATGCCACCATGCTAGGAACAGCCCCCAGCTGCGTGGATGACACACGCATTACGGTTTGGTAAGACCGAACACAGGCACACAGGCACGAGAACGACCAGAGAGCAGCCGGGCCAGGGCTGAACAGGGAAATCAGCCTGCAGACTTGATGAATTGCCCGTTTTTCAGGCAATTCATTGACTGCATCTGTCAATTGCTCAAAAAACAGGCATTTTTCATGTATTTTTTCATACATGAGTATTAAAAGTAGCCAAAAATCGTGACCTAAGCCAAGGCCACGCCTCATATCTGAATTCCTCAGAAAACACGATCAATCCATTGATAAGCAATGGATATCTACTATTAAAAGTAGAGCTTTGAAGTTATCCACGCAGTGGATAGATTGCGCCCCTCCCTCCTCTGCACCACGGATTTCAACAGAAATGACCGCTCTGGCATACAAACCAGCGGTATGACCGTCATCAGTGGAAAATTCAGAGCCTGAATGCCTTCAGAAGCAGATCCGTCGAACCTGTGGATAAACCGAGAACTCCATACCCTGCAAGAGCGATGTAAGCCATGGACAAACTTACTCACAGCGCTTGAAAACTATGCAGATCCCGAAAAACATCAGCAGTATCGAAATCTAGAAAAAGTTTTTTATTCATAAAAATTTAACAACCATATCCACAGACATGAATACATGGTTGTCTCCAGGATATGTACAGGCCAATTCTCGGATCTCCCTGTGGATAAGTTTCTTGGTAACTACCATGGACGGAATCCACAACTACAATGAACAAGTCACATACAAGTGGTGGAAAAGTTTCATTGAAACCGCCCACTGGATACAAGCGCAGAACATACAAACTCCCCTGTTTTGTATGCCGTATCACATAAGAAATTCAATCTTATTTGATACATATCTCTGTACGAATACTTATAAAACGCCAAAGCACAGCGTCTTTGCGTCTCAAAAAACGCTGAAATGCATGAAAAAAAGTGGGCTGAAGAGGCCCTGAATTCCTTTGATGCCGTGGTCGGGGCCATGCCGGGGTTTCGCAGTCGTGATGGACAGCGAAAAATGGCGGCCCAGATCGCGCAAACGCTGAGTCAGGCCCAGCTCGGAAAAGTCGATGAAGGCGAGCCGGAACCGCGTCGTGCCATCGCTGTCGTGCAAGCCGGAACCGGGGTCGGAAAATCGCTGGCCTACAGCATTCCGGCCATTCGCATGGCGCTGTCACGCGGCACGCGCGTGCTGATCTCCACAGCCACGGTGGCGCTGCAGGAACAGCTGGTGAACAAGGATTTGCCGGCCCTGGCGCAAAAGCTGGACCAGCCATTCAAATTCGCACTGGCCAAGGGGCGTGGCCGCTTTGTCTGCAAACTCAAGCTGGAACGTCTGGCGAGCACGGGGGAAGCACAGGACGAGATGGACGATCTGTTTGGCGATGAGCAGGGCCAGACCAAGTTCAGCCGTCCTCAGCATGAACTGCAGGCCCGCATGCAGTTCTACAAATCCATGGCCGATGCGCTGGCCACGGAGGCCTGGAACGGCGACCGCGATTCGCTGGAGACCCCGCCTGAGGCCGAGGCCTGGAGCCCCGTGGCAGCCGAGTCCTCTTCATGCACCGGAAAGCACTGCCCAGCCTTCGGCAACTGCGTCTATTACGAACGCCGCAAAGACCTGGTGGCGGCGCAAGTCATTGTCGCCAATCATGATTTGCTGCTTTCCTCGCTGGGCTCCAAGCTGCTGCCCGAGCTGGACAATTGCCTGCTCGTGCTCGATGAGGCCCACCACCTGCCCTCTACGGCTCTGGACCAGTTTGCCGGCGAGATGGATCTGAGCCGCCTGGGCTGGATCGACAAGCTGGCCAGCCGTGCGCTGCGCGTGAACCAGGTCGCCGAAGTCGAGGAACTGGCCGACGTGCCCAAGCATGCGGGTCAGCTGCGCCAGCAGATGCAGGAGCTGGCGCGGCTGGTCATGGAGCACTACGGAGAGACTCTCAAATCGCAGAAAGACAGCTATGGGCCAGCCAGGGTACGGGCACCCCGCGGAATGCTGCCAGAGGCCCTTCTGGAGCCTCTGGGACAGATTGCGCACCATGCCGACGGCTTTCTGGATGCGCTGCGTGCCGTCTCCAAGGCTCTGCGTGCCGAAATCAAGGAACAACCCGAGGAAGCACAGCGCCTGTCCACCGTCTATGCGCAGGTAGGCGCCCTGGCGCCCAGGCTGGAAGCCATCTTCAACACCACGCAATTGCTGCTGCAGAACAACGAGAGCGATGGCGACGGCAAGATGGTGCCCCATGCCAAGTGGTTCACGCTGGAGATGGACGGCGAGTTCATCGTGGTCAAGGCCCATGCCAGCCCCATACAGCCCGGATCCACCCTGCGCCAGCACCTGTGGTCGCAGGTACGCGGTGCGGTGCTGACATCCGCCACGCTGACCAGCTGCGGCCACTTCGACTTCTTTCTGCGCGAAGCGGGGCTGACCAATGACGCCTCTGTCACCACGCTGGAAGTGCCCAGCCCATTCGACTATGCGCGCCAGGGCACGCTGGTGGCCCGTGAAACGGCCTCAGACCCGCGCGAAGCCGCCCGCTTTACCGAGGAGATGGTCGAGGCCCTGTTGAACGATCTGAGCCGCATAGAGGCCGGCGCACTGGTCCTGTTCACATCCCGCGAGCAGATGCGCCAGGCCGTGGACGCGCTTTCCACCAGCATGCGCAACCAGGTGCTGGTGCAGACCGCCCTGCCCCGCCAGACTCTGCTGGCACGCCATCGTGAGGCCGTGGCGATGGGCGAGCCCTCCATCATCTTCGGCATGCAGTCCTTTGGCGAAGGACTGGACCTGCCCGGAGCGCTCTGCGAGTCCCTGTTCATCACCAAGCTGCCCTTTGCTCCGCCCGATGACCCTGTTGGCGAGGCAAGAGCCGAATGGCTGCGCAGCAGCGGCCGCAACCCCTTCAACGAGCTGGTGGTGCCGGCCACGGCCATTCGCCTGGCCCAGTGGGTAGGCCGTGCCATCCGGACCGAGGAAGACCAGGCCCATGTGTACTGCTATGACCGCCGCCTGACGGGCACCAGCTACGGCCAATTGCTCATCAAGGGCCTGCCGCCCTTCACGCTGCAACGGCGCCCTGTTTCAATGCCTTGACGTCCTGAGCGAAGCGCGCCTTTCACACTGCTGATCCAAGGCCGTTTCGCTGCTCTTTTGCGCCATTCCTGAGGCAGGTTTTCAGCGCTCCAGGCCTTTGCAGCATGGCTCTTTTCTGCACTGCTGCAGCGCCCTTCCTGCGCACTTTCGCTCAGTCCCGGTGCACTCCGCGCAGTTGTAATTTTTCTAACAGTTGCCGGGCAATGCGAGACGGCATCCGTCTTGCAGGACTGGCAACCCGCAAGGTCTTGCCCGAAGCGGCGCAGCCGGGCAGGTGCGCTGTCGACCTCATGGCTGTTGAGCAACTCAGGATTTCAGACCTGTCGGTGTTGGCGGGTGCCGCACTTTCCCAGCGCTTGCCACATCTGGGCCGAGTCTTGCTTCACCGACAAGCGAAAAGTTCTTTTAAAACAATGATCTATAGATCATTGAATTTTTTTGAATGAGCAGGGCGCAATCATGGCTGATATCGATTGCACGCACTTCTGGCCAGTTTCCCCCAGCTGTTCATAACATTCTGTGGATAACAGTCGCTTCAAAGACTCTTGGACGGGAATTTATCCCCACCTCCAATCATTGAGGAGGCGCATCTTACGCCAATTTTTCGAGATCTGGCGCGTCAATTTTCCCAAAGCCCTTTTTTTCTGGACTTCCCTCTGAATCAAAGGGATTGGAGCACCTGATCAGCCGCAATTCTGCATGGGTCTGACTCTTTCCAGCGGCTTCACCTTCAGTTGTTCTTTAGAAGTTTTATAAAAATATAGTCGTAGTAGTAAGACTTGGCACCTGCTGTTGATAACTTCTAAAACTCAAGGTAAATCAAGCATCTTGTGTGATGACAAACATGGAGACAAATGACGGTTGCTGCTGTCCTTGATTCATGAACAACTTTGGCTTCTTCCATATTTTTGTGGAAAACATGAAAGTTGATAGGTTGTTATCCACAGAAATTCATTTACTCGTTGATTGTCAATAAACACTCTGTATCTATTGATATATATGAGTTTTTAGCTACTATTTTTATAGTGAACAACTGATGAAGCCATGCTTGAGCACATCGGATATCGAGGGTGTGATGTAGCAAGAACTTCTTGAAGCCGACCTGATCGACCTCCTTTTTTATTCAGTCCATGTCCGATTGCTGTGTAAACTTCGACCAAAGTTGTTATTTCTAGTCTTATCTTTTTACTTAGTAGTAATAGTAAGTAGTCCACTTAATTGTTGATAAGTGTTTTTGATCATTAAAAATCAATAACTTACGTTTTATAAAAGTCTGTGGCCTGACATGGGCTGCCGATGTCCTTGATTTGGGAACAACTTTTCAGAAGCCAGCCTGTCTGTGGAAAACAGAAAATTTCCATGTCTTTTATCACCATGTTTATTCACAGGTCGTGCGACTGCTGCAAAGCATGAAAAAAGCCGCCCGTTGGGCGGCCAGGTCGACCCGGATGGCGCTGCCCCGGGAATTCAGAAGTGGCGTGCGTATCGCAGTTGAAGAAAGTTCTCTCCCGGATTGGGGCGCTTGATGCCTGCATTGGACTGGTGCTCGAAGCGCAGGCTGATCTCGTTTTTCAGTTGCTCGCCAAACAGGTAGCCGATGCCTATATGGCTGGCAAAGTTGTAGCGGGTCGAAAATTCCTTGTGATCGGTGATGAAGCGGTGGTTGATGGCATAGCTCACGCCCAGGCCGGCTTGGAGGAACCAGGGAGACTGGCCTTGAGAGGGGCGCCAGCGTAATGTGGGTTGTGCTCCCAGAACCCAGGTTGAACGATTGCCGCCCTGATAGTCGGCCGACCAGCGGCTGACAGAGAGATCCCAGTAACCCGTCATTCGACCCGAGCCAAGGGCGTAGCTCCAGTTCCAGGGGAGGATGACGCCGCCCGTCCAGCTGTCGGTGCTGTGCTCCGCCGAGCCGTATTGCAGATAGAGGGCGCTGCTCGAGGATTGCACAGGCTGTGCATGAAGCATGGGGCTTGCCAGGCCGATCAGCATGGGGACTACAAGATTTGTTGCTAATTGCAGTTTTTTCATGTCAATTGCCATCTAAATGCTTGAAATCTGGTCGCGATATCGATACTACGACAATGCCTTGATTTCGCTCCCTCTGTGGATATGAATTTAGAAGCTTGTGAATAAATGTTCTGTCGGCAAGCGCTTGCGTTGGTAGTCAGCCAATTGATATCGAAATGAAAAAAGCCCCCGGTCATGACGACCGGGGGCTTTTATGGAGAAGGCGATTGAACTCGGCTTACTTTGCCGCAGGGGCAGGAGCTGCGGGACGCTCTTGGCCGGGTTTGCCGCCATGGTGGCCATGATGGTGCTCACCGCGCTGGTGATGCATGTGCAGGGTGGCTGCATCGAAGGTCTTTTTCTGCTCGGCATTGAGCTGGGCGTAGAAGGCCTTGGTGGCTTCGGCACGGCGGTCCATTTCCGCCATGCGCTTGCCGCGCATTTCACGCATCTTGTCGATGCGCTCGGGCGTGGTCAGCTTGGCAAAGGCTTCGCGGTCGCCGGGGGCAGGGCGCTCACCGGGTTTCATGGCTTGCGTGTAGGTGGTCCAGGCAGCTTGCTGCGCAGGCGTCAGCTTCAGATCGGCCTTGAGTTTTTCCATGCGCTGCTTCATATGCTCCATGCGGTCGCCGCGCTTGTCACCACGCTGGTGCTTGTGCGGCTCGGGTGCTTTTTGAGCTGCAGCAGGCTGCTCAGCGGGGGGAGTAGTCTGGGCAAAGCTGGGCAGGCTCAGCGAGGCGAGCAGGGCGGTTGCAACAGCGGCGCCGGTCAATGTCTGGCGAAAGCGGGTCATGTCTGTTTCCTTTTCGGTTGAAGTGGAAGAAGTGGCCGCCTGGTCTTGCTCCTGAATGGGCATTCGGTAGCGGATGACTGAAGTGTGGACCCCCCATGTTTCTGAGACGTGAGGTTTTGCAGCCGCTCTGTAAAGATTTGATAAGTTTGAGTGGCTGCGACTGCGCAACAATGCATGCATGGGCTGCATTGGCGGCCGATTTTTTTCCGCGAGATCCAGCTGCAGGAGCTGGCGACGATTGAAGGTTTAGCAAAGGTTTTTGATGTTCAAGAACATGATTGTTTATCGCATTGCCGAGAGCTGGCAGGGCGATCTGCAGCAGCTCGAAGATGCGCTGCAAAAGACGGTGTTTGAGGAGTGCGGCGCGACCCAGGAGCGTTCCGTGGGCTGGGTGCCGCCGCGCGGCGAGGCCCATGGCCCGCTGGCGGAAAGCGTGGCCGGCCAGTGGGTGATGCGCTTCATGAGCGAGTCCAAGATGCTGCCGGCCAGCGTGCTCAACCGCAAGGTCAACGAGAAGGCCGAGCACATCGAAAAGACCGAGGGCCGCAAGCCCGGCAAGAAGGAAAAGAAAGAGCTCAAGGACGAGGCCAAGCTGGACCTGCTGCCCATGGCCTTCACCAAGCAGGGAGCCATGTGGGTCTGGATCGATGCGCAGGCGCGCACGCTGGTGCTCGATACCAGTGCGCAAGGTCGTGCCGACGAGATCGTGACTCTGCTGGTGGAAGGCCTGCCCGGCTTTGCATTGGCGCTGCTGGATACGCAAACCAGTCCGCAGGCTGCCATGGCGCACTGGCTGATGACGCAGGAGCCGCCCGCAGGTTTTTCCATAGACCGCGAGTGCGAGCTCAAGGCCGCCGATGAGTCCAAGGCCGTGGTGCGCTATGCGCGCCACCCGCTCGATATCGACGAGGTGCGCCAGCACATCGAGCATGGCAAGTTGCCGACCAAGCTGGCCATGACCTGGGATGACCGCGTGAGCTTTGTGCTCAGCGAAGGTCTGCAGATCAAGAAGATCGCGTTGCTTGACGCAGTGATGGACGGCAACAGCCAGGACGATGGCGGTTTCGATACCGATGTGGCGATTGCCACGGGCGAGCTCTCGCGCCTGATTCCCGATCTGATCGAGGCGCTGGGCGGGGAAGGGCGCACGGGCCTGGGCGACGGCCTGCCTGCATCGCTGTCGTCGGCTCCTGCCGCAGAAACCCTGCCCGTGCGTCTGGCACAGGGGCGGAGCCAGGGGACGGTCACCGGGCCGGCCACGGCGCCCGCCGATACGGCCCCGGAAGAGGCACCGTTTTGACGCTATGGATGATGTAGCTGTCTGCGCTTTACAGGCAATGAATTCAGTATTTATTAATGCTGAAATCAAGCACTAGCAAGCGCAAGAAGCTATCAAAAAAGGCCTGCCAGAGCGATCTGGCAGGCCTTTTTCATGGGCGTATTAGACGCCTGGAATATGTGCTTCAGACGCGTTCGAAAATCGCGGCGATACCCTGGCCGCCACCGATGCACATGGTCACCAGCGCATAGCGGCCGCCAGTGCGCTGCAGCTCGTAGAGCGCCTTGGTGGTGATGATGGCGCCGGTCGCACCCACGGGGTGGCCCAGGGAGATGCCGGAGCCGCTGGGGTTTACCTTGGCAGGGTCCAGAGCCAGCTCCTGAATCACGGCGCAGGCCTGGGCGGCGAAGGCTTCGTTGGCTTCGATCACGTCTATCTGCTCAATCTTCAGGCCGGTGCGTGCCAGCACCTTCTGCGTGGCAGGGACCGGGCCGATGCCCATGTATGCGGGATCGACGCCGGCGTGGGCGTAGCCGACCAGACGGGCAATGGGCTTGGCGCCGGAAGACTTCAGGGCCTGCTCGCTCATCATCAGCACGGCAGCTGCGCCGTCGTTGATGCCGGAGGCGTTGCCGGCAGTGACCGTGCCGCCTTCCTTCTTGAACGCGGGCTTCATGCCGGCCAGGGTGTCCAGCGTGGTGGCGGCGCGCACATGCTCGTCGGTGTCGAACAGCACCACGCCCTTGCGGCTGGCAATTTCCACGGGAACGATCTGCTCCTTGAAGCGGCCGGCCTCGATGGCGGCAGCGGCGCGTTGCTGGCTGATGACGGCCAGCTCGTCCTGCATCACGCGGCTGATCTTGTAGCGCTCGGCCACGTTTTCAGCAGTGATGCCCATATGCATTTTTTGCCAGGGGTCGTGCAGGATGCCCAGCATGTAGTCGATGCTCTTGGCATCGCCCATGCGTGCGCCCCAGCGCGCGGCTATGTCGAAGTAGGGGCCACGGCTCATGGATTCGGAGCCGGCGCCAATGGCCACTTCGCAGTCGCCCAGCGCAATCGATTGAGCTGCCGAGACGATGGCCTGCAGGCCAGAGCCGCACAGGCGGTTGACGTTGTAGGCCGGGGTTTCGATGGAGCAGCCGGCGTCCACGGCCGCCACGCGGGACAGGTAGGCGTCGCGCGTGTCGGTGGGGATGACGTTGCCCATCACCACATGACCCACAGTGTCGGCAGCGATGCCGGCACGCGCAATGGCGGCCTTGACCACGGTGGTGGCCAGCTGGGCGTTGGGAACGTCCTTGAGGCTGCCGCCAAAAGTGCCGATGGCCGTGCGCGCGGCGCTGACAACGAAGATGTCTCTGGTGCTCATGGTTTGTCTCCTGCATCGCGTTGGCAATGCTTGTGCTTGAGTGATTTGAAAAGATGAATGAGAGCAACCGCATTCATCGCACAGAGTATTCTGCAGTATTTGCTGCAGTGCAACATGTCTCATTGTTGACGCGGCCCTGCGTGGGCGGCGATGGTTTCACGTGAAACCCATGAGCAGCCTCAGGCCGCAGCCCTGCGCCGGCTTCTCGGAGTGGGAGCCCAGGGTTCGTGATGGGCCGGAGTCAGGTCGGTGTCCGCGCTGGCCAGGTCGTCGAGGATGGGGCAGTCCGGCCTGTCATCCCCATGGCAGCAATGCACCAGAGTCTGCAGCGTGCGCTGCATGGACTGCATGGCGGCGATGCGCTCGGTCAGCGTGGCGATGTGCTTTTGCGCGATGGCCTTGACCTGGCTGCTGGCGCGGCCCTGGTCCTGCCACAGGCCGAGCAGGGTGGCGATCTCGTCCATGGAAAAGCCGAGATCGCGCCCGCGGCGGATGAAGCGCAGCGCATGCACATCGGCTTCGGTGTACTGGCGATAGCCGCTGTCGGTACGGTGCACGGGTGGCAGCAGGCCCAGTGACTCGTAGTGACGCACCATGCGCGCAGAAACCCCGGCGCGGCGTGCAGCCTCGCCGATGACGACAGGCCAGTTTTGAGCGATTTTTTGTGTCGATGGGTGGTTGGGCATGGACGATCCTGAAAAAACGCGCCAGCGGCCTTCTGGTGGCTCGCGTGAGGTGCTGGCGCGGTGGGTGAGGCTGCGCTCAGGCTACCTTGTAGCCCTCTTCGGCAATGGCGGCTGCCACGGCCTCGCGGCTGGCGCCGGTTTCGACTTCCACTCGGTTGGCGGCGCGGTCGATCCTGATCTGCGCCTGGGCATCGACGCCCTGGATGGCATTGGTGACGGCGCGTTCGCAGTGGCCGCAGGTCATGCCTTGAACTTCAAAAACTTGTTGCATGGATGGCTCCTTCAGAAAGTGAGTCGACCGGACTGGCGGACTCCATGTCTTGAATGGTTAACCCTAACATCATGGCAAGGTCAAGCCTTTGACAAGACATGAAGCCGGCAGGGTTGATAAGCCGCAAAGACTGCCGATAAGAACTTGTCATATTGCTGATCGCCATGGCTTGGGCATCGCAGTCACGGGTTTTTCTTGGTGTCGGTGACAATCTGAAACAATTTGCAAGTTCTGGCCCGACAATGCCAGTCGTTCAAAGTGGAGAGGGATTCATGAGTCTGTTGGAAATGATGCGGGGCTTCACCATCCGCACGCGCATGCTGGGCGCCATTGGTGTGGTGATGGTGTTGCTGAGTCTGCTGGGGGGCGCCGGGATGTTGGGCATGTTCCGCATCCAGGACATGAGTCAGGAGTTTCTGAGCAACGCCTTTGTCAAATCGGGCCATATGGCGCAGTTGCGCACCGAGTTGGGTGGCATCCGTTCCAGCGAGAAGGACATGGTCATCCAGTACGAAAAGCCCGAAGAGGTGCGCAAGGCCTATCAGCAATGGGTCATGTTCATCGACAAATCCAAGGTGACATTGGGCAAGTTTGTGACCGACCAGAACGCGCAGGACGCACAGCTGACCAAGAGCATCATTGGGCACATCGACGCTTATCGAAAGCTCTTCGAGCCTGTTGCGCGCCAGCTTGAAGCCGGTGGCTATGACTCGGCCACCACGGCCAACCGCATGAGCGGCAAGGCTCTGGCCGAAGTCATGGAGGCCGACAAGCTGCTGGCGCAGCTGGACAACTTGCTGCGTGAGCAGGCCAATGCACTGGCCGCAGCCGAGCGCGACGTGGCCGACCAGACACGCTGGATGTTTGTGGCGGCCGTGATCCTGGCGCTGGTGGTGGTGATTCCGCTGACTTTGCTGAACATGCTGTCCATCTGCCGTCCGCTTGAAGTGGCCCGCCAGATGGCACTGACGATTGCCGGCGGCGATCTGTCGCACAGGGTCGAGGTCAGCGGCAAGGATGAGCTGACGGATCTGCAGCGTGCGCTGGACCAGATGCAGCAATCGCTGAGCACCACGGTGGCCCAGGTGCGCGATGCCAGCGGCAATATCGCCACGGCCAGCCAGGAAATTGCCACGGGCAATCAGGATCTGTCGGCCCGCACCGAACAGACTGCCAGCAATCTGCAGGAAACCGTCGCGTCGCTGGCTCAGCTGACGGCCACGGTGCAGCAGACCGCATCGTCTTCGCAGCTGGCCAACCAGCTGGCAGCTTCGGCCTCTTCGACGGCCGTGCAGGGCGGAGAGATTGTCGGCCAGGCCGTCAACAGCATGCAGGAGATTTCGGCCTCCAGCCGCAAGATCGGCGACATCATCGGCCTGATTGATTCCATTGCTTTCCAGACCAATATCCTGGCGCTGAATGCCGCTGTGGAAGCAGCCCGTGCCGGCGAGCAGGGCCGTGGTTTTGCCGTGGTGGCGGCCGAGGTGCGCAGCCTTGCCCAGCGTTCGGCCCAGGCCGCCAACGAGATCAAATCGTTGATCAACACCAGCGTGCAGACCGTGGACGTGGGCGCGCGCCAGGTGGAGAGCGCAGGCAAGGCCATGCAGGAGACCGTGGACAGCGCGCAGCGCGTGGGCGACATCATCGGCGAGATTACGGCGGCGTCCAGCGAGCAGTCGCTGGGCATCGGCCAGGTCAATCAGGCCGTGGGTGATATCGACCGCATGACCCAGCAGAATGCGGCCCTGGTGGAAGAGTCTGCCGCCGCCGCAGAATCGCTGCGCGAGCAGGCGGCGCGACTGGCACAGCTGGTCAGCCAGTTCAAGCTGGCCGGCGGCGCGATGCATGCAGTCATGCGCAGCCCCAGAGGCACGGCTCATCCCGGCATGGCACCGGCGGTGCCTGCATCCGCTCAGACCGCTTTGCCCGGTCAGAAGGCGCAATTGCTGGAACATGCATAAGCCTTGAGCGGCTCATCCCTGAGCGGCTCGTTCCATGAAAAAAGCCCGATTGCAGTGATGCACCGGGCTTTTTGTTTTCCTCCCAATGACTGCCGGCGCGATCGGAAAAGGGCCGGAGCTGGATGGGCGGTGCTTACTGGCTGGCGAGTGCCGGGTAGTCGGTATAACCATCGGCACCGCCCCCGTAGAAACGTTCGCTGTTCCAGGCATTGAGCGGCAGATCGTCGCGCAGACGATGCACCAGATCGGGGTTGGAGATATAGGCCTTGCCGAAGGCCACGACATCGGCATAGCCGCTTTCCACAGCGCGCGCGGCCAACTGGCGGTCATAGCCGTTGTTGACCATCCAGGCTCCCTTGCCGCCTGCAGAGCGATAGGCCTGCTTGAGTGCCTGGTAGTCGAAGGGACGATCCGCCAGCTCGCGCGGACCGCCTGTTGCGCCTTCGATCACATGGATATAGGACAGGCCCAGCGGGGCGAGCTGGCGCACCAGATATTCGAACAGCACCTGCGGGTTTTCGTCCACGATGTCATTGGCTGGCGTGACCGGAGAGATGCGGATGCCGACCTTTCCGGCACCGATGGCATCGGCCACGGAGCGCACGCATTCCAGCACCAGACGGGCGCGGTTCTCGATGCTGCCGCCGTAGTCGTCGCTGCGCTGGTTGGTGCCGGTCTTGAGGAATTGATCGAGCAGATAGCCGTTGGCTGCATGCAGCTCCACGCCATCGAAGCCCGCCGACTGTACGGCTTCGCGCGCGGCGGTGGCGAAACTGTGAACAATGCCCGGCAGCTCCTGCTGCCGGAGTGCGCGCGGTGCCGAGGTGGCGACGAACTGGCCTTGCCCCGTCTGCTTGTCGATCACATAGGTCTTGGAGCGGGCCGTCAGCGCGGAGGGCGCGACCGGGGACTGGCTGTCTGGCTGCAGCACGTTGTGGGAGATGCGACCCACATGCCAGAGCTGGGTGACGATGCGGCCGCCCTTGGCATGCACGGCATCGGTGACTTTTTTCCAGGCCCGCAGTTGCTCTTCGCCATAAAGACCGGGCACATCGGCATAGCCTTGTCCCTGGTGGCTGATGGCCGTGCCTTCGCTGATCAGCAGACCGGCAGAGGCGCGCTGGACGTAGTAGGTTTGCATCAGCGGCGTGGGTATCGCGTCGGGGGCGCGGTTGCGCGTCAGCGGTGCCATGGCAATGCGGTTGGGCAGACGCAGGCTGCCTGCTTCAATCGGTTCGAACAATGAGGTCATGCAGAACTCCAGATGAAAAAAGCTCGGTGGGGTACCGAGCTCTTAGAACGTATTTACGATCTCTACGCAGCCGCGTTGGAGCGCAATCGGGATGAATTCGAAGCGATGGCTCGCCGCTTGCAACGGGGTGCAAGCAAGAGTCAGCGCGCAAAAATCGCCCGATTTCGCTCCAACCCTCCGGGACAGTGTCTTTGCGGGTGCTCTGCGGCGTTGCGAATCCTCGCAATAGCACGGCTATTGCTGCGGTATCGCGCGCGGGGGGCCGCCCCCTAGCATCCCATCCCGCAAAGCCTCTGTCGCGGCGCGAGGAGATCGTAAACACGTTCTCAGTTTGCATGGATGTCGAAAAACTTACTTGAGCAAGCCCTCTGCCTTCATGGCAGCCTGCACTGCAGGGCGCGCCAGAATGCGCTCGCGATAAGCCTGAAGGTGCTGGAGTTCAGAGATGTCCAGGCCTACAAATTGGGCCCAGCCTGTGACCGTGAAAAAGTAGGCATCGGCCACGGTGAACTGATCGCCCATCAGATAGGACTTGTTGGCGAGCTGCTCGTTGACCCAGCTCAGGCGCTTGAACAGATTGCCGAGCAGCACAGGCTTGAAGTCTTCGGGCGTTGCGGGGCTGAACAAGGGGCTGAAGCCCTTGTGCACCTCGGTGCTGATGAAATTCAGCCATTCCTGAAGGTGGTAGCGTGCCACGGTGCCGTTGGCCGGCGCCAGGTTCTTTTCGGGGGCCAGGTCGGCGAGGTACTGAACAATGGCCGGACCTTCGTGCAAGGTGTCGCCGTTGTCCAGCACCAGAAAGGGCACGTAACCCAGCGGATTGATGCCGTAGTAATCCGTTCCGTCCTGGAGCTTGTGGCTCTTGGTGCTGACCATCACGGTTTCATGCGGCAGGCCTGCTTCATGCAGCACGATGTGCGGAGACATGGAGCAAGCGCCGGGGCTGTAGTAAAGCTTCATGGTGAGTGGCTCTCTATGCGATGAAAAGACAAGCGCCCATGCTAAACCGGTTGCACTTCATATGCATGCGCAGCCGGCAGAAGTCCGGATCGGAGAGGAGATTGCTCAGCCCAGGCGCCCTGCAGCCCACAGCACCTGCTGCACAAGAGCCTCCATGCCTTGCTGGTTCTGCGCGCGCAGCAGATGACCCTGGGCATCGAAAGCCTCTGCCGCATGGCTCACTGCATGGCTGCGCGGTGCTACCCAGCATTCCAGATTCAATAGCAGCGCTGCGAGGTGAGACTGGGCTCTCAGGCCGCCGAGACCTCCAGGCGAGGCACTGGCCATGCCGACGACCTTGTTGCGAAAGGGCAGGACGCCATCAGACCACTGTGCATCGCCCTTGACCGGGCTGGAAGCCCAGTCAATCGCGTTCTTGAGCAGGGCAGGGTAGCTGCCGTTGTACTCGGGGCTGCAGACAATCCAGGCCGCATGGCTGTGCATGGCCTGCTTGAGGCGAATGACATCGGCTGGAGTGCCCTGCGCTTCGAGGTCGGCGTTGTAGAGCGGAATGTCGTAGTCCGACAATTCCAGCAGGCTGGGTTGTGCGCCTTGTTGTTCCGCGATGGAGGCTGCCACCTTGGCCAGCTTGCGGTTGTACGAGTCCTGGCGGGTGCTGCCCGCAAAAATGAGAATTTGCATGCAGTGATTGCAGCACAGAGCGATTGCATTTTTCATGCATAGACGGGGCTATCAGGGCAAACATCTAGGCCGGGCTTCAGGCCGCCATGTTTCACGTGAAACCCCCCTGGCAAGGCATTGTTGCGCCAATGGTGGGAAAATTGCAGGTTCCCCGCAGGGCTGGACATGGCGCGAGAACATGTCCGCCTGCCATGAGAGCCGAGGCATGGTTGCTTCGTGCAGGGGCAAGGGCCGGGCTTGGCCCGGAGCAGGAATATGTTGTACCCACAGGAATTTGATGTGATCGTGGTCGGTGGCGGCCACGCCGGCACCGAGGCTGCGTTGGCCGCTGCGCGCATGGGCAGCAAGACATTGCTGCTGACCCACAATATCGAAACCCTGGGGCAGATGAGCTGCAACCCCAGCATCGGCGGTATCGGCAAGGGCCATCTGGTCAAGGAGGTCGATGCCCTGGGCGGCGCCATGGCCCTGGCGACAGACAAGGGCGGCATCCAGTTCCGCATCCTGAACAGCTCCAAGGGCCCGGCCGTACGCGCGACGCGCGCCCAGGCCGACCGCATTCTGTACAAGGCCGCGATTCGCGAGATGCTGGAAAACCAGCCCAATCTCTGGCTCTTCCAGCAGGCCGTGGATGATCTGATGGTTGAGGGCGACCGCGTGGTCGGTGCCGTCACCCAGGTGGGTCTCAAGTTCCGCAGCCGCACCGTGGTGTTGACCGCGGGTACCTTCCTCGATGGCAAGATTCACGTGGGCCTGAACAACTATGCAGCAGGCCGTGCCGGAGATCCTCCGGCCGTGAGCCTGTCGGCACGCCTGAAGGAACTCAAGCTGCCACAGGGGCGCCTGAAGACCGGCACGCCCCCCCGCATCGACGGCCGCAGCATCGATTTCAGCCAGTGCGAGGAACAACCCGGCGACGGCATGCCTGGCGGCGTGAACGAGGGTGAAGTGCCTGTATTCAGCTTCATGGGCAACCGTGCCATGCATCCCCGGCAGATGCCTTGCTGGATCACGCACACCAATGCGCGTACGCACGAGATCATCCGCAGCGGCTTTGACCGCAGTCCCATGTTCACCGGCAAGATCGAGGGTGTAGGTCCGCGTTACTGCCCCAGCGTGGAAGACAAGATCAACCGTTTTGCGGACAAGGAAAGCCATCAGATCTTTCTGGAGCCCGAAGGCCTGACCACGCACGAGTTCTACCCCAACGGGATCTCCACCAGCTTGCCGTTCGACATCCAGTACGAACTGGTGCGAAGCATGAAGGGTCTGGAGAACGCGCATATCCTGCGTCCCGGCTATGCCATCGAGTACGACTATTTCGATCCCCGCTCGCTCAAGAGCAGTTTCGAGACCAAACAAATTCAAGGTCTGTTCTTTGCGGGTCAGATCAATGGCACGACCGGCTATGAAGAGGCGGCCGCCCAGGGCCTGTTCGCCGGCTTGAACGCAGCGCTGCAGTGCCGTGGTGAAGGCCCCTGGATGCCGCGCCGTGACGAGGCCTATCTGGGCGTGCTGGTCGACGATCTGATTACCAAGGGCGTGACCGAGCCTTACCGCATGTTCACCAGCCGCGCCGAGTTCCGCCTGCAGCTGCGTGAAGACAATGCCGATATGCGCCTGACCGAAGCGGGCCGCCAGATGGGTCTGGTCGATGATGCGCGCTGGGATTCCTTCAGCCGCAAGCGCGATGCTGTTTCACGTGAAACAGAGCGCCTCAAGTCCACCTGGGTGAACCCGCGTGTCGTGGCTCCGGAAGAGTCCGAGCGCGTGCTGGGCAAGGCCATGGAGCGCGAATACAACCTGTTCGACCTGCTGCGTCGCCCCGGTGTGGATTACGACAAGCTCATGGGCATGAACCAGGGCAAGTACGCCTGTGCCGATGTGCAGCCCGAGGCGCTGGGCGAACTCAGCGTTCCAGTGATCGAGCAGGTGGAAATCGCTGCCAAGTACTCTGGCTATATCGACCGCCAGAAGGATGAAGTCGAACGCGCTGCGCATTTCGAGCGCCTGCGTCTGCCGCTGGACTTCGACTACATGCAGGTGGCGGCACTTTCCTTCGAGGTGCGCCAGAAGCTGCAAAAGCACAGGCCCGAAACCCTGGGTCAGGCTTCGCGTATTTCGGGAGTGACGCCTGCCGCCATCTCGCTGCTCATGGTGCATCTGAAAAAAGGCGGCTTCAAGGGCTTTGCCAATCAGAATGAAGAGGCTTCCGCATGAGCCAGGTTTTGCGTACCCAACTGGAGCAGGGCGTTCAGGCACTGAAGCTGGAACTGGCTCCGGCGCAGATCGATCTGCTGATGTCCTTCATGGATCTGCTGCAGAAATGGAACAAGGTCTACAACCTGACGTCGGTGCGTGATCCCCAGGAGATGCTGACGCATCACCTGCTCGACAGCCTAGCCGCCGTACCCGCCTTGCTGCGGCATGTGAACTGCCTGCCGCAGGAAGAGGGCAAGCGCCTGCCGCTGCTGGATGTGGGCTCCGGCGGTGGTTTGCCCGGTGTGGTGTTTGCCATCTGCTGCCCGCAGATCGATGTGAACTGCGTGGATACTGTGGGCAAGAAGGCTGCTTTCATCCAGCAGGTGGCTGCATCCTTGCGCCTGCCCAATCTGCGCGGCATTCATGACCGGGTGGAAAACCTCAAGACCCGGTATCCGGTCATCAGCTGCCGCGCCTTTGCATCCCTGGTGGACTTCACCACCTGGTCGCGCAAGGCGCTGGCCGATGACGGCATCTGGTTTGCCATGAAGGGCAAGCACCCCGATGAGGAAATTGCTGCGCTGCCTGCCGATGTGAAGGTGTTTCACGTGGAACCATTACAGGTTCCCGGCCTGGATGCCGAGCGCTGCGTGATCTGGTTGAAACTGGCTTCTTGAGCGGTAAAGCTTGGTCGGGCACTTTGTTTCCAAGGGGAGCAAAGTGCCTTTTTACATACTGTGTCAGGCAACATCTGTGCAATGCAGATGCGCCGGTCACGGCCCTCGCATAAACTTGCTGTTTTCCATCGCGCAGGGTTTGAATGTTTGGCATCTCTGATTACGGCGCTTTTGCAGCCGCCGTTACCGTCTTCTTGCTGATCCCTGGACCAGGCAATCTGGCCTTGATTACCTCCACGGGCAAGGGCGGATGGAGAGCCGGCGTCGCCTGCTGCCTGGGTGTGATGGCTGCCGACCAGGTGCTGATGTGGCTGGCTGTAGCCGGCGTGGCTGCGGTGCTGGCCGCCTACCCGGCGGCCTTCCATGCCGTGCAATGGGTGGGGGCGGCCTATCTGGCCTGGCTGGGCTACAAGCTGCTCACGGCCAAGCCTGGCGATGCGCCGGCCATTGAAATCCAGCCGCGCCAGTATTTCCGCCAGGGTGCTTTGATCACCCTGATGAACCCCAAGGCCATCGTGTTCTACATGGCCTTCTTTCCCATGTTCGTGGACCCGGCCCGGCATCAGGGCGCCATCACCTTTGGTGTGATGGCAGCCACGGTGGCAGCAATTACCTTTATCTACAGCGTCATCGTGGTGATGCTGACCACGGTGCTGGCCGAGCGCTTGCGTGCCAACCCGGCCGTGGTGAAGTGGCTGGAAAAAACAGCCGGTGTGTTTTTGATCGGTTTTGGCCTCAAGCTGGCCGCCAACTAAAAGAGAAGTTCAATGGCCAAAATTTTCTGCGTTGCCAATCAAAAGGGTGGAGTGGGCAAGACCACGACCACGGTCAATCTTGCAGCCGGTCTGGCCAAGGTCGGCCAGCGTGTGTTGCTGATCGACCTGGACCCGCAGGGCAATGCCACCATGGGCTCCGGCGTGGACAAGCGCGCGCTGGAGTTGACGGTCTACGATGTGCTGCTGGAAAACGCCAGCGTCAAGGAAGTGGCTCAGAAGTCCGAGCAGGTCGGCTATGACGTGCTGGGCGCCAACCGCGAGCTGTCGGGTGCCGAAATCGAGCTGGTCTCGCTGGAGCGCCGCAACGAGCGCCTCAAGACCGCTCTGCAGGCCGTGGCTGCCGACTACGACTTCGTGCTGATCGATTGCCCGCCTTCGCTTTCCATGCTGACTCTGAACGGTCTGTGCTCGGCGCATGGCGTGATCGTGCCCATGCAGTGCGAGTACTTTGCACTGGAAGGTCTGACCGATCTGGTCAACACCATCAAGCAGGTGCATGCCAATATGAATCCCGACCTGCAGATCATCGGTCTGCTGCGCGTGATGTTCGATCCGCGCACCACGCTGCAGCAGCAGGTCAGCGACCAGCTCAAGGAGCATTTCGGCGACAAGGTGTTCGATACCGTGATTCCGCGCAATGTGCGCTTGGCCGAAGCACCCAGCTACGGCCTGCCCGGCGTGGTGTTCGATGCCTCGGCCAAGGGCAGCAAGGCCTTTGTCGAGTTCGCCGAAGAGATGGTGCGCCGCATCAAGAAAATGTGAGTGTTTCACGTGAAACAGCTCCCAGTCTCCCATCCAGCCATCGCCAACCGTCATGACCTCTGAAGCACTGAACCCGCAGCATGTCTGGTTGCTGCCCGGCTGGCAGAACTCCGATCCCGGCCATTGGCAGAGTCTGTGGCAGGACCGGTATGGCTACCAGCGGCTGGAGCAGCATAGCTGGCAGCATCCGCTGCGCGGCGACTGGAGCATTCGCCTGCAGGAAACCGTGCTCGACGCTCCGGCTCCCGTCACCCTGGTGGCGCACAGCCTGGGCTGCGTGCTGGTGTCCTGGTGGGCGGCACATTCTCAGGTTGCCAGGAGCAAGGTGCGTGGTGCGTTGCTGGTGGCACCCGGCGACACCGAGCAGGAGAGTCTGCACGGCGTCCTGCCGGGTTGGTCGCCCGTGCTGCTGCAAAAGCTGCCCTTCCCGTCGATACTGGTGGGCAGCGAGAACGACCCCAATTGCTCTGTAGCGCGCGCGCAGGCCATGGCACAGGGCTGGGGCAGCCGTTTTGTGAATGCGGGCGCCGCAGGCCATATCAACACGGCCAGCGGACTGGGACTGTGGGAAGCCGGGCATGAGCTGCTGCTCTCCCTTTAAAGAAAGAATTCAGCAATGGTGACTAAGAAACCCAAGGGCCTGGGACGAGGTCTGGAAGCCCTGCTGGGCCCCAAAGTCAGTGAAGCAGAACAGGCCGCTGCGAGCGGGCAGCAGGCCAATCTGCCGAGCAGCCTGGCGCTCAATGTGATGGTGGCCGGCCAGTACCAGCCGCGCACCCGCATGGACGAAGGCGCCTTGTATGAGCTGGCCGAGAGCATCAAGGCCCAGGGCATCATGCAGCCGATTCTGGTGCGCCAGCTCTCCAGGGGCGACAACGCTGGCAAGTACGAAATCATTGCCGGCGAGCGGCGCTTCCGTGCCGCGCATATCGCGGGTCTGTCCGAGGTGCCGGTGCTGGTGCGCGAAGTGCCCGACGAGGCCGCTGCGGCCATGGCGCTGATCGAGAACATTCAGCGCGAAGACCTGAACCCGCTGGAAGAGGCGCAGGGGCTGGCCCGTCTGGTCAAGGAGTTCGGCCTGACCCACGAGCAGACCGCGCAGGCCGTGGGCCGCTCGCGCAGTGCTGCCACCAATCTGCTGCGCCTGCTGAATCTGGCCGAGCCCGTGCAGACCATGCTGATGGCCGGCGATATCGACATGGGCCATGCGCGGGCGCTGCTGACGCTGGACCGTGCCACCCAGATCACGGCAGGCAACCAGATCGCGGCCAAGAAGATGTCGGTGCGCGAGGCCGAGTCGCTGGTCAAGAAGATCGGTGCCGAGTTCAATCTGACGCGCCAGAAAGCCAAGAAAGATGGCAAGTCGCGCGACGTGAAACGCATCGAGGAAGAGTTGTCCGACCTGCTCACCGCCGATGTCGAAGTGCGTATCAAGAAGACCGTACGCCGCCACGGCAAGCAGCAGGAAATGGGCGAGATCGCCATCCAGTTCGGCTCGCTGGAGGAGCTCAACGGCATCATCGAAAAGCTGCGCGGCGAAGTCTGATTCTTTGGCCGGAGCAAGCAAAAAGAGCATCCTCGGGATGCTCTTTTTTTGTGCGCGCGCAGCGTTCAGCTGCGGTAGCCGGGGTCGATTCTGTCGAGCTTGCGCAGCAGAGCGGGCCAGGCAAACTGGCCGCCCATGCCGCCGGTCTGTACCTTCATGGCATGGGCGATGCCCTGCAGAATCTGCGGATCGACCTCGGTGAGTTCGGCGCCGCCGGACTGGGCAGAGATCTGGATCTGACAGGCGGACTCGAAGATGTACATGGACAGAAAGGCGTCGGCAATCGTGGGGCCGCAGGTCAGCAGACCGTGGTTGCGCAGCATGAGGAAGTTGGCCCCGCCCATGTCGGCCAGCAGGCGCGGCTTCTCGTCCTCGCGAAAGGCCACGCCTTCGTAGACGTGATAGGCCAGGGACCCCAGGACAAAGGTGCTTTGCTGGCTGATGGGCAGCAGACCTTGCTTCTGGGCCGCCACGGCCACGCCGGCACGCGTGTGGGTATGGATCACGCATTGCGCATCGGCGCGGGCCTCGTGCACGGCGCTGTGGATGACGAAGCCGGCCGGATTCACGGGGAAGGGCGAGTCCATGAGCTTGTTGCAGCCCAGGTCCACCTTGATCAACGAGGAGGCCGTGATCTCGTCAAACATCAGCCCGTAGGGGTTGATGAGAAAGTGATGTCCGGGGCCCGGCAGCCGCGCGCTGATGTGGGTAAAGACCAGATCGCTCCAGCCGTACAGCGCCACCAACCGGTAGCAGGCGGCCAGATCCACGCGCAGCTGCCATTCCTCGGGGCTGACCAGATGCTGCACGCTGGGGATGTTCAAGGGCTCTTGGCTCACGGGCGGCTCTCCTTCATCGTTGATTCGATGAATGTAGAGACTCGTGCGTCAGCGGTCTGTTGGCTAGGCGACAGAACCCTGGAAATACGGATTACGCCAATTCAGATCAGGCATGGTGTGCTCTCGATGAAAATGACGGCTGTGTCTTCCTGTTCGCGTAAGTAGCTGGAAATAAAAAAGGAGCTTGCAGCGCAAGCTCCTGTTGATTTTCAGATCGCTTCTTTACGTAAACCGAAGCAGATCAGGCGCAAGCAGCTATCAAAAGCGCTTACTTGATCTGGCCGCGCGACAGGTCCTGGATCATGCGGGCGGCCAGATACAGGCGCGGTGCGATGGTGTTGATCTGCACGTATTCGGCATCGTTGGAATGCGCGCCATAGCCCGACAGGCCGAAGCCCTCGATCACGCCGCCCTTGGCCTTGAGGGCCGCGAAAGCCGCATCTGTGCCGCCACCCGTGGCCTTGTCCATGACCTTCATGGGCAGCTTCAGCTCCTGCTCATAAATGCCCTGGGCATGGGCGGCCAGCTTGCGTGCCGTGGCATTGGCCTCCAGCGGCGGGCGGCGCACTTCGAATTTCAGCTCCACCTTGCTGGCGGGGAGCAGCTTGTTGCCGATCTTGTCCTGCATGGCTTTTTCCAGCGCCGTGAAGTCGGCCACGCGCAGTGCGCGGGCATCGGCCTGGGCCGTGGCTTCGGCGGGAACCACATTGCGGTTGGTGCCGGCCTTCGACACCGTCCAGTTGAGCTTGAGGCCGTCCTGGGGCTGGGACAGATCCTTCATCTGCAGCAACTGATGCGAGAGCTCGTACAGCGCATTCACGCCGTCTTCGGGCTTGGCGCCCGCATGAGATGCCTTGCCCGTGACCTTGAGGTAGGCGGCGCCGATGCCGCTGGTGGCCAGGCGCAGGCTGCCGTCGGTGCCGCCGCCTTCAAAGCTGAACACAGCGTCCTGCTCGGCCCCCAGTCGGGTGATGGTGCTGCGTGCTCCGGGCGAGCTGATTTCCTCGTCTCCGTTGATCAGCACCGTGAGCGTACCGTAGTCCTCGATGCCCAGCTTCTTGAGCAGGGGCACGATATGCATGATCAGGGCCACGCCCTGCTTGTCGTCGGCAATGCCCAGGCCATAGGCCTTGTCGCCGTCGATGCGAAAGGGCTGGTCCTTGATCATGCCGGGCAGATAGACGGTGTCCATATGCGCAATCAGCATGATGCGGCTGCTGCCCTTGCCCTTGAATTCGGCATGCACCATGGGGCCGACTTTCTCGGGCGTGTCATCGAGGCGGTAGATGTCGCTGGGCTCGATCACCTCGACCTTGCCGCCCTGCGCGCGCAGCTTGCCGGCGATGTACTCGGCGATCTTCTTCACGCCCGCCACATCCTTGCTGCCGGACTCGATGTGCACCAGATCACGCAGCGTATCCAGATAGGGCTGCTGCTCCTTTTTCGCATGCTCCAGCCATTCGGCCTGAGGGGCAGCCTGGGCAGAGCCGAAGGCCAGCACCAGGGCCAGGGGTAGGGCGCGCAGCAAAGGGGCAGAGGGCGTGTTCCAACGCATAGAAATTCTCCTTGGGGGGCGGGCCGCTCCCGGATAGGGCCGCGGCAGGAAAGCGGCGTGATGCGCCGCTGAGGGAATTCAGCTTAGCAGCCGTGTTTGCGGCCTCCGGGCTGCCGGCCTAGGGATAAATACCAGGGTAACTTGATCTCTCGCGCCGACAAAAAAGCCCTGCAGCTTGCGCGGGCAGGGCTTGGTGGGTTGCGCCGTTTGCTCAGGCCGCCGCCAGATGGGATTTGGTCTTTTTGCTCACTCCGTCGCCGACGATGACGGCCGAGACCACAGACAGTACAAGCGCAATCGCCGAGCCGTAGAACACGGCGTTGCTCATCTGGTGGTCCAGCATGTATCCGAAGACCGGCGCCGCCAGGCAGAAGCCCAGATCCAGGCCCGAATACACCGTGCCGTAGACGCGGCCCGTGGCGCCGGGGGGCGCTGCGCGCTTGATCAGCATGTCGCGCGAGGGGCCGGCCAAGCCCGTGCCCAGACCGGCGACTGAGGCCACGACCACCGCCGCCATGCCGGGCAGCCAGCCCGTTCCGACGACAAACAGCAACAGGCCCGAGCCCAGCATGCAGATGGAGATCACCTTCTCCAGCCGCTGCACGCGGCCGACCAGAAAGCCGCCCACGACCATGCCGGCAGCGCCGCACAGCATATAGCCGGTGACGATCAGCGCCGTCACGGAAAGCGGCAGGCCGTACATGGATTGCAGGGCCGGGCTGGCAAAGCTCTGGATGGCACTGAGCGCGCAGGTGCTCCAGAAAAAGAAGGAAAAGCACAGCCACACCGATGGCAGCTTCATGAAGGCCATGGGGTGTTCCTGAGGTGCGGCAATGGCTCCGGCAGCGGGCTTGGCGGCAGCTCCGGCGGATTCGGCGCGATCATCGAGCGCGTCGCGGTTGAAGACCATGATGGCCAGCACCACGGCTGCGCAGAGGGCTCCGCCCAGGCAGGCCAGGCGCCAGGAGCCCGTGGCCGTGGTGATGCCCGCCATGAACAGCGGCGCCAGCGCCCAGCCTAGGTTGCCGGACAGGCCATGCACCGAGAACGCATGGCCTATGCGCTGCTGCGACACGCGCTTGTTGAGGATGGTGAAGTCCACGGGGTGGAAGGGCGCATTGCCCAGGCCCGCAAAAAAGGAGGCTGCCAGCAGCATGCTGTAGCCTTGGGCCGTGCTGGCAATCAGGCCTGCCACCACAAAGCTGCCGAGGGCGGCAAACAGAATCGGGCGTGCGCCAAAGCGGTCCACCGCAAAGCCGGCCAGTGCCTGGCCGGTGCCGGAAACAATGAAGAACAGCGAGACCATGACGCTGAGCTCGGCATAGCTGTAGCCGAAGTCCTTGATCAGCCAGGGAAACAACGGCGGCAGCAGCAGATGGAAGAAATGCGACGAGCCATGGGCCAGACCGATGAGGCTGATGGTGCGCGCGTCACTGCGCAGTGTCTCTGGCGCCTGGTTTTGAGGTGTTGTGGAGGCAGGGCGGTTCATATGTCGCATCTTAGGCAGACTGCTCGCGTCTTGTATGCGATAGTCTGCCAATTGCTATCGCAAGCCAGCCAACCATCATGTCCAGCCTCCACGACCCCGAGCCCCTGCGCGCAGGCAAGGCCAGCGCCTATGTGGAGACGCTGACACCCCATCTCTACATACCCACGGCACAGCGTCCGGTGCGGGCCAAATGTCGCTGGCTGGAGGCCGACACCCAGGTCAAGCCGCACCGTCATCCCTGGGGGCAGCTGGCCATCTCCACCACGGGCACCATACGCCTGACGGTAGCGCAGGGCACCTATATCGTGCCGCCCTCGCGCGTGCTGTGGGTGCCGCCGGGCATGGAGCATGCCATGACCATGGTGGAAAGCGCCGATCTGCGCACCTTGTACTTCTATCAGACCCAGGGGCGTTGCGGCCCCGATGTGGCCCCCGGCGAAGAGGCGGCCTGGCGCCAGTGCCGGGTGCTCAATGCCTCGGATCTGCTGCGCGCCGTGGTGCACGAGCTGCCCACGCTGCCCGATGACAGCCAGCAGCTGTGCGAGCAGGACAGGGCACGCGAGCACCATCTGAGCCAGCTGCTGCTCGACGAGCTGCGCCGTGCCAGTGCCGTGCAGCTGGGCGTGAACCTGCCCCAGGACAAGCGCTTGCGCCAGCTCTGCGAGGCCGTGCTGGCCGATCCCACGCGCAACGAAACGCTGGAGGACTGGGCGCGCGATACCGGGGCCAGTCCGCGCACGGTGGCGCGACTGTTTCGCCAGCAACTGGAATGCAGTTTTACCCAGTGGCGCCAGCAGGTGGTGCTGGCCCATGCCGTCAGCCTGGCAGCGCGCAACTGGCCGATTCAGCGCATTGCGGCCGAGCTGGACTACAGTCCCAGCGCTTTCAGCGCCATGGTGCGCCGCACGGTGGGCATGCCGCCTGCGCAGTTCTTTGGCATGCACACCAAAGTCATGGCCACCAGCGATTGATTGAAAAGGGCTGCAAGCCTTATCTCTATTTTCCGGGTGGCTCCAGAAAATATTTGCAGCGGCATGGAATGAAAGCAGCAGGCCTGCGCTCTTTATCACCATGATCTTCTCTGCCGAGTCGCGCTACAACCAGTGGGTGCGCGAGCATTACCGCTTTTTGCTGCGCAGCGCCTGGGCGCTGACGGGCTCGCGCGCCACAGCCGAGGATGTGGTGCAGGATTGCTTCACCAGCGCCTGGCGCTTTCGCCACCAGCTGCGCGACCAGAGCATGGCCAGGGCCTGGCTGTTCCAGATCATGCGCCGTCATGCCTTCAGGCACTTCGATCCTGTGCAATCGCAGACCGAGTCTCTGGATGAAGCCTGTGAGCAGGGCGTGAATCACCACGACGCACTCGATGCGCAGCTGGACGTGGTCAAGGCGCTGAGCCGCATTGCCCCCATCCATCGTGAAGTGCTGGTGCTTTACTACTTTGACGACATGCCCACGGCCCAGATGGCCGAGGCGCTGGATATTGCACCAGGCACCGTGCTCTCTCGCCTGGCGCGGGCACGTGAAGCGCTCAAGACGGCACTGCAGGAGCCTGCGCGCCGTCCCGCCGGGGCCACCACCGAATCTTCCGCAGCTGCCGGCGTGATACCGCTGAGAAAGCGCGCACCATGAAACACCAAGACCGCCCCGAAGACACCGATTTCGACCTGCGTGCCCGTGCCGAGCTGGCGCTGGCTTTCGAGCCCGGCGAGCCGCCGACCCATTTGCTGCGCCACACGCCATGGCATGCCCGTCGTGGCCTGCATGCACTGTGTGCCGCAGTGATCGTCGGCAGCGTCGCTGCGGGCAGCGTGCTGAGCCTGCGCCCGCCGCAGATGGTGCGCTCGGCCATCGAGCATGAGTATTACGAGCGCACGCTGCGTGGTCAGTTCATCCCGGAGGCCGAGATTGCCAGGCATATGGACTGGCCTGTCGACCAGAAGCTGCCTGGTTATACCCAGCTCATGCGGCCCTGCGACATCGACGGCAGTCGCGCCTATCACCTGACCACTTTCTTTGAAAAAGGCGGCATCGTTACCGTGCTGGCCTTCGAGCAGCCCCAACGGATTGCCGACGGCCAGGGCTGGTGGGCCAACAGCTACTGGCAGGTGGTGCGCTCGCGCGAAGGCCGCCCGCTGGTGCTGATCGCACAGAAGAAACAGGCTCTGGCCGTGGCATCACGCGCTCTTGGGGCCCCTGAGAAAGCCGATGGCTGAACCGGATTTTTCGCGCTGAGCATTCACCACAATTACCAAGGAGACACCATGCAACAACCCACATCCCTGCCGCGTCGTCGCCTGCTCGCCGGTAGCGCCAGCGCGCTGGCTGCAGCCGGTCTGGCAAGCTTCCAGAGCCAGGCCATGGCCCAGGCGGCTGCACCCGCAGCCAAGCCTCTACCAGGCTATGCCGGCTTCAAGAATGCCGATGCCGTGATCGTGCACAGCTCCACCACCATCGAGACTAAGCGCAGCGCGTTTGGCTCCAGCGTGGTCACGCCCACCAACCAGCTCTATGTGCGCAACAACCTGCCCACGCCTTCCGAGTCCATCGTGGCCGATCGCGATGCATGGGCGGTGCAGATTGATGGCGTGAAGAAGCCCGCCAAGCTGACCGTTGGCGAGCTCAAGAAGCTGGGCCTGGAAACTGTGACCATGGTGCTGCAATGCTCTGGCAATGGCCGCGCCTTCTTCCCCACCAAGCCCAGCGGTACGCAATGGACCGTAGGCGCTGCAGGCTGCGTGGTCTGGAGCGGCGTGCCAGTGCGCGAGGTGGTCAAGGCCCTGGGCGGCGTGGCCGACGGCATGGTCTACATGACGGGAACGGGCGGAGAGGTGCTGCCCGCAGGACTGGACCCCAAGAGCGTGCTGGTGGAGCGTTCCGTGCCTCTGTCGGCCATGGAGGACGCGCTGCTTGCCTGGGAGATGAACGGCGAGCCCGTGCCTCTGGCCCATGGCGGCCCGCTGCGCCTGATCGTGCCCGGCTACACCGGCGTGAACAACATCAAGTACATCAAGCAGCTGGCCTTTACCGTCAAGGAAAGCGAAGCGCACATCATGTCGCACGGCTACCGCATCTCGCCCCCCGGCAGCAAGGGCGACCCCAGCCAGCCTTCGGTGCAGGAAATGAGCGTCAAGTCCTGGATCAACAGCCCCATCCCCGAAGACGGCAACCAGGCCTCCGGCCTGGTGCAGATTCAGGGCGTGGCCTTCGGCGGCATGAACGCCGTCAAGGGGGTGGAAGTCTCCATCGACGGCGGCAAGACCTGGAAGCAGGCGCGCCTGATTGGCCCCGATATGGGCAAGTATGCCTGGCGCCAGTTCGTGCTGCAGGCACAGCTGCCCAAGGGTACCTACACCCTGGCCAGCCGCGCTACCGACGTCAAGGGCAATGTGCAGCCCGAAACGCGTGGTGAAAACCAGAGCGGCTACAACAACACCAGTTGGGCCGACCACGCCGTCACTGTCACCGTGGCCTGAGCGCCGCACTCGCTACCCATGCCGGGTGCCGAAGAAGGGGCGCCGGGCGATGGGTATCAAAACCCCGATGTATCGCATTTCACCAAGAACAATGATGAAGACAAAACCCACCCTCGCCGCCCTCTTGCTGACCGTCCTGGCGGGTACTGCTGCCCACGCCGATCAGGCTGCCCAGATGGCGCGCGGCAAAGAGCTGTTCACCACTGCTGCAGTCCCTGCCTGCGCGGTGTGCCATACCCTCAAGGACGCTGGTGCGGAAGGTGCCATAGGCCCGGTGCTGGACGAGTTGCAGCCCGATGCGGCCCGCGTGGCACGTGCTCTGAAGGACGGCATCGGCTCCATGCCCTCCTTCAAGGCCACAATGAGCGAAGCCGATATCGCTGCCGTTTCTCTCTACGTGAGCAAGGCCAGCGGCGGAGCCAAATAAAGCGCCTCAGCTGCGTTCTGCGCCATCCAGCGGCATGGCGTAGATCCATACCTTGTGGCGGCTATTGCCTTGCAGGCATGCCGTCGCTTCCACACCAGGCAGTTGGAAATCCAGGCTCACCAGCCAGCTGCCGGGCTGCATCTCGGTGGCAGCCTTGACAGCGGCGCGGCCCATGCTTTCGGGCCGCTGGAACAGATAGACCAGCTGATAGCCGCTCCAGTCGGCCAGCCAGATATCGCCACGCCGCACGCGTGCCCAGGGGCAGCGCAGGGCGCTGGCAATCGCCAGTGGCCAGCTCCATTCCAGACCATTGAGGCGGGCCTGCGGCAGCGCACTGCGCAGTGCGCGCAAGCCATCGCCCATGCCGCAGCCGGCATCCAGCACCAGCGCCTGCCCCGGCAACTGCACGACCTCTGCCAGTCCTTTGAGCGCATTGGACGGCGTTGGAAAGACGGGGGCATCACGCCAGGCATTGAGCGGGTAGATCAGCAGCAGCAAGGCCAGAGGCAGCAGCCAGCCCCAGGCGGGCAACTGGCTGGCGCTGAGCACCAGAAACGACAGCGGAAACCCGGCCGCAATGATGAGCCTGCGCCACCAGTTGGGCCCGCAGAGACTGGCCGCCGTGCTGAAGCTGCCGGCGACCAGCAAGGCCAGCCACCAGGGCAGCAGGCGCGCCAGACCCGCAAAGATCACCCAGGCGAGCAACCAGACGAGCAATGCAGGCAGAGGCCAGGTCGAGGCAAGCCATTTTTTTGTCATGAGTTTTGAAATGTATCCGTCAATCACAGGCTCCAGGACACCGCAATGCAGACAAGGCCTTGTCGGAGTTTTGCATTTTGTGCGTGATACCCCTCTTTGGTGGGGTATGCGTGTTGTCAACTCGTCGTAAAAATTACTGATTTTTGCTTATGTATACTTTTCGGCTTTCAGCGGCTGAGAATTCAGAGGAGACATCCATGCGCCTGCTCGCCCCCACCTTTTCATTGGCGGCTCTTGCATTGACAGCATGCGCGGTACAGACACCGCAGGAGCAGTTGGCACCTGCTTCGCCCACCGTGCGCCTGTGCGAAGGCAATAACTGTTCCGAGCTGCCGCGCAATGTCGCGACTTTCCGTGGCGAGCCCGTCAATCCCGAGGCAGAGCGCCGCCTGGCGGCACTGGTGCAAAAAGCCGAGGCCGATCCTCGCGCAGCCTATGACCTGGGGCTGCGCTATCTGCGCGGCGATGGCGTGGAGCGCAACAGCTATCAGGCCATCGAGTGGATGCGCAAGGCCGGCGATGCCGGTAACGGTCAGGCCCAGTTTGCATTGGGCCGTCTGTATCTGCTGGGCTTTGAAGAAATGGGCCCGGACCCCGCCGAAGCCGAGGCCTGGCTGTCGCGTGCTGCCGCCAAGGGCTTCAAGGAAGCCAAGCGCCTGCTGCCCCAGGCGCAAGCCGCCAAACAGAATGCTCATGCACGCTATCAGGCCATCGAGGATGAGCGCAAGTCCTGGAATGGCTGGTATGTGGGCGCGCCCTACTACATGGTGTGGGGCTCGTCGGGTTGGTATTACCGCTGAGGCGCTGTGAGCGCTGCAGCATTTTCTATTTTTTTGAAAGCATCACACTATGTCCAAGAAGACAACGCTGCGTCTGGCAGCCATCGCATCGGCCCTGGCACTGGGCGGTTGCGTGACCCCCGGCGGCGGCACCATTTCCACGGGTACGGCTCCCACGGCTGCCACTGGCGCGGCGGGCGGCGCAACCAGCGTGAATGCGAACTCTACGCTCGAGCGTTGCGATGCTCCTCTGGGTACGCTGGCCGTGGACGACGGTCGCGGCAAGGAATGGTATGCCAGCTTTGGCGCCGCCACCAAGATCACGACCATCGAGCCCCTGATCCGTCTGGCCGTGCAGCAGTCCAACTGCTTTGTGATCACCTCCATCGGCAACAACCGCACCGAAAGCAAGATGTCGGCGATCACCGACAAGCAGCGCAACTCCGGTGAATTCCGCGCCGGCTCCAAGCAGCAAAAGGGACAGCGCGTGGCAGCCGACTACTACATGGAGCCTTCCATCATCATCGACAACGATGCAACCGGTCAGCTGGCTGCGGGCGTGGGCGGTCTGTTCGGCAATGTGGGTACGCTGATCGGCGGTGCCATGCAGAGCAAGGCTTCGGTGGTGACGCTGAGCATGTTCGACATCCGTTCTGGCGTGCAGATCTCCATCTCCGAAGGCAACTCCACAGCCACCAACTTCGGCGCAGCCATGGGCGCGTTCGGCGGTGGCGTGGGCGGCGGTCTGGGCGGCTTCTCGCGCTCACCCGAAGGCAAGGCCACGGTCGCTGCCTTCATGGATGCCTACAACAATATGGTGATCTCGCTGCGCAACTACAAGGCACAGGAAGTCAAGGGCGGCCTGGGTCGTGGCGGTCAGCTCAAGGTCGGCAAGTAAAGCGCCGATCCGAGAACAGAAAGGGCCTGCAACTGCAGGCCCTTTTTTCATGGTTTGTGCGTCTTCAGCAAGTGCCGCGAGCGCTGCTTACTGCAGCTGAAAGATCTTGCCCGGGTTCAGGATATTCTTGGGGTCAAGAGCCTGCTTGATGGCGCGCATCATCTGCACCGCACCGGCTCCCGCCTCTTCGAGCAAAAAGCCCTGCTTGTGGATGCCGATGCCGTGCTCGCCCGTGCAGGTGCCGCCCAGCGCGATCGCGCGTGCCACCAGCGTGTGGTTGAGCTGCTCGGCCTGCTGGCGCTGGGCTTCGTTGTCGGGGTCGATCAGGTAGCCGAAGTGGAAGTTGCCGTCGCCCACGTGGCCGACCAGGAAGTAGGGGATGCCACTGGCATCGGCCTCGGTCACGCATTCCAGCAGCGCATCGGCCAGGCGGCTGATGGGCACACAGGCATCGGTGGTGATGCAGCGGCAGCCGGGCACGCTGGAGACGGCTGCGAAATAGGCGTTGTGGCGCGCGGTGAACAAGCGGGTACGGTCTTCGGGGCGCTCTGCCCATTCAAAGGCATTGCCGCCGAATTCATGGGCAATGTCCTGAACCATCTCGGCCTGTTCCTTCACGCCCGTGGGCGAGCCGTGGAACTCCATCAGCAGCATGGGCTCTTCACGCAGGGACAGCTTGCTGTAGGCATTGACCATGCGCACCGAATTCACATCGACCAGTTCCACGCGAGCGATGGGAATGCCCATCTGGATGGTCTGGATCACCGTGTGCACGGCGCTCTCGATGCTGGCAAAAGAGCAGATGGCTGCGCTGACCGCTTCGGGCAGCGGATAGATGCGCAGCGTGATCTCGGTGAAGATGCCCAGCGTGCCTTCGCTGCCCACCAGCAGGCGGGTCAGGTCGTAGCCGGCGGCGCTCTTCTTGGCGCGGTTGCCTGTGCGCACCACTTCGCCGCTGGCTGTCACTACTTCCAGGGCCAGCACGTTCTCGCGCATGGTGCCGTAGCGCACGGCATTGGTGCCGCTGGCGCGGGTCGAGGTCATGCCGCCAATCGAAGCGTCGGCACCGGGGTCGATGGGAAAGAAGAAGCCGGTGTCCTTGATGGCCTCGTTCAACGCCTTGCGCGTGATGCCGGGTTGCACGGTGATGGTCAGGTCTTCGGTGTTGACCGAGAGCACGCGACTCATGCGGCTGACGTCGATGGTGATGCCGCCTTGCACGGCCAGCAGATGGCCTTCCAGCGAGGATCCGGCGCCATAGGCAATCACGGGCACGCCGTACTGGTCGCAGAGCTTGACGGCATCCTGTACGTCCTGGGTGGATTCGGCAAACACCACGGCTGCCGGAGGGGGCGCGGAAATCGCGCCTTCGTCGCGGCCATGCTGCTCGCGCACGGCCAAGGCCGTGGAGCACTGGCCGCCGAAACGTGTTTGCAGAGCCTGCAGAAATTCTTCGGGGATGGGGCGCTGCACGAAATCGGGCTGCAGCGAGGTATGGGCAACAGGTGCGTTCATCGGGGTCTCCAGAGGAGAAAAAGAATACCACCTGGCCCGGTCCGGGCGTGTACGTATTGGGTACTAGGCCATGCCGCTCAAGGTCGCGATCGCTACGCATGGCGCATGCCCATTGGAGCTGGCAGAGATCGCGGTTTCGTCGTGGCGCAGCCGTCTGGCGCGGGCACATAGATAAGTTCCGCCCTAGCTAATGAGAAATCAGTGTTTAGGGTTTGTGCCGGGTGTGCCTATATTGGCAAGCCTCATGGCGTGCGCTGCAGAGCTCGCTTCAAACCAAAAGCAGTTCGGAGGGCGGAGCTATGCGCGATACGGGTCGCAGATCATTCATACAAGGGCTGGCCGGGGTGTCGGCCGCAGGCATGCTGGGCGCGGCATGGCATGTGCGTGCGGCGCAGACCCAGGCCTGGCCGGCGCGGCCCATCAAACTGGTCGTGACCTTTCCGCCCGGCGGCTCCAGCGATATCGTGGCGCGGGTGCTGGCTCCCGCGCTGGCCGAGAAGCTGGGCCAGAGCGTGGTCATAGACAACAAGCCCGGCGCGGGCTCGTCGATTGGCGCGCAGATCGTGGCGCACAGCGCCAACGACGGCTACACGCTGCTGGTATCGAATTCGGCGGCGCTGTCGATAGCACCATCGCTGCTGCAAAGCCCTGGTTACGACCCCTTGCGCAGCTTCGAACACCTGGCCTATATCGGCGCCGTGCCTACGGTGTTTGCCGTGCATCCCTCGGTGCCCGCCAACAGCCTGAGCGAGCTGGTGAGCTGGATCAAGGAGCAGCCTGCCCCCGTGGCCTTTGGCAGCGGCGGCGCTGCCTCGGTGGGGCATCTGGTGGGCGAGCAGTTTGCGCAGACGCTCAAGCTGTCCATGGAGCATGTGCCTTACCGCGGCGCCGGCCCCATGCGTGCGGATCTGCTCAGCGGCCATATCAAGCTGGCCATCGATGCGCTGCCGCAGAACATCGCGCTGCACAAGCAGGGCCGGCTCAAGCTGCTGGCACTGACATCGCCACGCCGCGTAGCCCAGGCACCGGCGGTGCCCAGCGTGGCCGAGCTGGGGCTGGCGCAGCTGGTCTCCGAAAACTTCGTCGGCATTTCGGCTCCCGCCGGCTTGCCCAGGGCGCTGGCCGAAAGAATCGCCAGCGCGGTGCGACAGATCAGCGCGCGTCCCGAGTTTGCACAGACGCTGCAAGCCCAGGGATTCGTGACCCGGGATATGGAATCCAAGGCCTTCACCCAGCTGATTGCGGACCAGCATCTGGCCTGGGGAGATATCGCGAAAAAGACAGGTGCAAAACTTTAAGCAGAAGAGACAACGATGAGCAGCGAGAAACTGTATTCACCCCGTAAGCCACGCTATGCCGTGGTGCTGTTTGGCCCCGAAGGGCAGGGCAGTTTCAACGAGTCGGGACTGCGCGGAGCCCACAAGGCAAGAGATGCCGGCCACGAGGTCGATGTGCTCTGGGTGGCCGGCCAGTCGGCGCAGCAGCGCGCCGCCGAAATGTCCGCATTGTGCGGCGGCCGCTATGCGCTGATTCTTGCGCATGGCGGTCAGGGTGACGGTCCGGTGCAGATCCTGGCCGAGCTCTGGCCCGAGCAGGCCTTTGCGGTCACGCAAGGCAGCTGGGCGGCAGCCAATGTGGCACGTTACGAGGTGCTGCAGGAGCAATCGGCATTCCTCGCCGGCGTGCTGGCCAGCCAGTGGAGCAAGACGGGCAAGGTGGGGCATTTCTCAGGCGAGAAGGTGCCGCCGGGTCTGCGTGGCCGCGCGGCCTATGCGGACGGTCTCAGGCACGCCGGTTTTGAGGGGCAACTCGTCACCCAGTTCTGCGGTCACCAGCATCGCCCAGGCTGGGCCCGGACCTGTGTCTCGGCAATGATCGAGCAGACGGGCCTGGACATTGTGTTTGCCATGCTGGATGGCGGCCGCCCCGGCGTCACGCAGGCCTGCCGGGCGCATGGCGTGGCGCAGATCGGCAATGTGCTGAACTGGGTGGAACGTGACCCCGAGGTGTTTGTGGCCTCGGCGATCTGCGATTCCGGCGAAGCCTTGTTTCGCGCTGTCGAGGACCATGCCCGGGGTCTGCTGCCGCTGGGTGGCTATCGTGCCTTTGGCCTCGAGGAGCCGAGCCTGGTGCGGCTGGAAATGGGGGGGCGGGTGAGTGCTGCGCAGCGCAGCCTGGTCGAAGACTGGGCGCAGCGCCTGCTGCGCCGCGAGTTCGAGATTCACCTGGACTATGCCGGGGCCGAGTTTGCCTTGCCGCAGGAGGAACTCGGCGCTGCGGCGTGATCAGGAAAGCGCCGCGGCAAGGCCTCAGTACTGCTGAGCACCCTTGTCGAATTCGGCGCGTGACAGCTGGCCGTTGCGGTCGCTGTCGATCTCTTCAAAGCGCTGGGAGATGACAGGCAGCTGGCGTGCTTCCTGCGCACTGAGCTGACCGTCGCGATTGGCGTCGGCACGCTCGAAGGCCGCTTGCACGCTGTTTTTTGCAGTCGGCGCCTGCTGCACGCCGGTGGCGGAACCCGACTGCACGATGCGCGCAGGCTCCTTGTTGTTGCCGGCGTTGCCGCCGCCGGTTTGCGCAAAAGCCATGCCCCCGCCCAGGGTGAGCGCAGAAAACAGCACCACGCTGACGACTTCGAATGACGAGACCTTGCAATTGAGCAGATTCTTCTTGTTCATGAATGGCATTCCTTCTCTATGCGATAACAGGAGTGCATTGCACCCTGTGAGGCGGCAAAGGGCCAGCACTTTTGCCTGCTGTTGCCTCAGACTACATTTGCCTGCGGGCTGTAACGCACAATGGCGGCAGTATCTGAGGGCCGCGCCGGCCCTGAAAACTCGCAGCTTTGACAAGGGATGACCCATGGGCAACCGCCTCACGCAAATCGCCACCCGCACCGGAGATGACGGAACCACCGGCCTCGGAGACAACACCCGCGTTTCCAAGAACAGCGGTCGCCCGCATGCCATGGGGGATGTGGATGAACTGAACTCGCATATCGGCCTGCTGCTGTGCGAGCCAATGCCCCAGGAGGTGCGCGACCTGTTGATCGACATCCAGCATCAGCTGTTCAACCTGGGCGGCGAGCTGTCCATGCCGGGCTATGAGCTGCTCAAGGACGATGCGCTGCTGCAGCTCGACAACGCACTGGCCCACTACAACGCAGAGTTGCCGCGCCTGCAGGAGTTCATCCTGCCGGCCGGCACGCGTGCTGCCGCGCAGGCCCATGTATGCCGCACCGTGGCGCGCCGTGCCGAGCGCCAGGTGGTGGCGCTGGAGCAGGCCGAGGCCATGCGAGCCGCGCCGCGCCAGTATCTGAATCGCTTGTCCGATCTGCTGTTTGTGCTGGCCCGCGTGCTCAACCGCCTCGACGGCGGCGACGATGTGTACTGGAAGAGCGAACGCCTGGCGCGCGCCCAGTCCGAGTGAGGCGGTGGCAGGAGGCCGGGCATGCGTCTGCGACATATCGAAGTCTTCAATGCCGTGATGCAGACCGGCAGCGTCAGCGCGGCCGCGCGCCTCATCAACGTCACCCAGCCCGCAGTCAGCCGCACGCTGCAGCATGCCGAGTTGCAGATGGGCTTTGCGCTGTTCCAGCGCGCGCGGGGGCGGCTGACGCCGACCAATGAAGCGCTGGCCCTGTTTCCGCATATCGAGAAGCTGTTCGAGCAGCTCGACGAGGTGCAGCGCCTGGCCGCCAATCTGCGTCATGGCCAGTCGGCCGACCGGCTCAATGTGCTGACGGTATTTGCGCTCAGCCGCGAGGTGTTGCCGCGCGCCGTGGCGGGCTTCAGGCGTCGCCATCCGCAGGTCCAGGTGCACGTGCAGGCGCTGCACACGCCGCAGGTGGTGTCGGCCCTGCTGCTGCAGGAGGCCGATGTGGGCTTTGTGATCAGCTCCGTGGGTCAGCCCGCGCTGGAGCACGAGCTGCTGGCCGAAGTGGACATGTTCTGCGTCTTGCCCAAGGGACTGCTTCCGCCTTCGCGCGTGCGCGCCGAAGGCATGGAGCTCAAGGACCTGGCCGATCTGCCTGTGGTCGCGCTCGATGCGCGCGACCCGCTGGGCATGCGTCTGGGCCAGGCCTGCCGCGAGCATGGCGTGGGGCTGTCGCCCGTGGTGACGGTGCAGACCTATCATGCGGCGCTGTCCATGGCCGAATACGGGCTGGGCGCGGCCATCATGGACGGCTGCACGGCCCTGGCGGCCGACCGGCGCCGAGTGCATGTGGTGCCGCTGCTGCCGCGCATCACCGTGGGAGTGAACGCGCTGAGCCTGCCCCAGCGCCCGGGCTCGGTGCTGGCGCGCGCCATGACCCAGGAAATGCGCAAGGCCCTGCAGGAGCTTCTGAGAGAGTCCTGAGCAGGCCCGCGCTCAGGCAGCGTGCATCTGCGCGACCAGCCGCTGTGCCGAGCCGAAAGCCAGCGTCAGGCCCAGCGCGCCATGCCCGGTCTGCAGCCACAGATTGCGCGGGCCGCCGCGCTGGCGGCCGGTGATGGGCAGGCCTGTGGGCGTGGCCGGGCGCATGCCGCTCCAGGGATGCAGCGAGCCCTGCAGCGGCAGCTGGGCAAAGACCTGCTGTGTGGAGCGGCGCAGGCTGTCGATGCGGGCCGGATCGATGCGTGTGTCGCGGCCGATGATCTCCACCATGCCGGCCACGCGCAGGCGCTCGCCCAGGCGTGCGAACACCACCTTGCGCGCGGTGTCGGTCACGCTCACGCGCGGCGCGGCCTGGTTGTGGTCGGATGCTATGTCCACGGTGATGCTGTAGCCCTTGAGCGGATAGACGGGAATGCGCAGGCCCAGCTGGCGCGCGTGGGCCGGGCTTTCCCAGCCGCTGGCCAGCACGTAGTGCTCGGCCTGAAGCAGGCCTGCGGCGGTGCGCAGGCCGGTGACGGCGTCGCCCTGGCGCTCGAAGCCCAGCACCTCGGTGTCGTAGCGTAGCTCGGCGCCGCGCGCGGCCAGCAGCGCCGCCAACTGCTCGCACAGCTGGCGGCAGTCGGCAGCGCTTTCACTGGGGGTGTGAACGGCGCCTGCCATGCGGCCCGCGTAGCCGGCCAGCGCGGGCTCCAGGCGCACGGTGGCGGTGGCATCCACCACCTGCTGGCTGGCGCCGCCAAGGCGCGATTGCAGGGCCACCTGCCGGGCCGCGGCATCCAGGCCCTGCTGCGTGTGGTACAGCACCAGCTTGCCCGGCGTGTGCAATGCGCAGCTCAGGGACTCCTGCGCTTGCAGGCTCTCGAAGGCCTGCCGGCTTTCAGCGGCCAGCCTCAGCAGCGCCTGCGTGCCGGCCATGGAGGCGCGTGCATTGCAGGCGCCCAGAAAGCGCAGTCCCCAGGCCCATTGGGCGGGGTCGGCGCGCAGGCGCAGGGCCAGCGGCGAGTCCTTTTCCAGCAGCAGCTGCGGCAGCATCTTCCAGATGCCGGGATCGGCCAGCGGCTGCACGTAGGAATAGCTGAGCTGCGCGCCGTTGCCGCCGCTGGCGCCCGCTGCAGGGCCGGGCCCGCGCTCCAGGACAGTGACGCGGCAGCCCGCGCGCTGCAGCGCATAGGCAGTGGCCAGGCCGACGATGCCGGCGCCCACGATGCAGACATGCATTGATCGTTTCTCCATGCTGCCGCACTGTAGGCCCGTACGGGGCTGCGCAGCCATGGCATTTGGCATGCAGGGTATGCACCCAGGTTATGGTCTGCCCGCGCGATGTCGATGTATGCGTGCGGCCGGGCGGCCCTCGGTTGCGGTGTTTACCCGGAGCATGGCAGTGCCTGCGCTGCCACCCATAAACCAGGGGCATGGATCAGCCCGATATTGTCATCCTCCGGAGCCTGGCGCGCTTTCTACACTGGCGGCACATCCACCACCGAAGAGGAGACACCGCATGCAACTTCACTCCACCGTGCTTTGTGCGGCACTGGGCCTGGGTTTTCTGGGCGCTGTCCATGCCGATACCCTGGCCAAGGTGCGCGACAGCGGGCGCATCACGCTGGCCTACCGCGAGTCCTCCGTGCCCTTCAGCTACCTGGACAACGGCAAGCCCATAGGCATGACCGTGGAGCTTTCGCAGACGGTGGCCGAAGCTGTGAAGAAGCAGTTGAACCTGCCCGCGCTGGAGGTGCGCTGGCAGGCCGTGACCTCGCAAAACCGCATGCCGCTGCTGGCCAACGGCACCATAGACCTGGAGTGCGGATCGACCACCAACAACACGGTGCGGGCCAAGGAGGTGGGCTTTGCCATCAACCACTTCTACACCGGTACGCGGCTGCTGGTGAAGAAGAGCTCGGGCATCCAGAGCTATGCAGATCTCAAGGGCAAGACGGCGGCCATCACCACCGGCACCACCAATCTGCAGGTGCTGCGCAAGGCCAATGCCGAGCAGGGCTGGGGCATGAACATCGTCATGGCCAAGGACCATGCCGACGGCTTTCTGCTGGTCGAGAACGACCGCGCCGCGGCCTTCGGCATGGACGACATCCTGCTCTACGGCCTGATCGCCAACGCCAAGAATCCCAGGGATTTCCACGTCGTGGCCGATGCGCTGCAGGTCGAGCCCTATGCCTGCATGCTGCGCAAGGACGACCCGCAGTTCAAGCAGCTGGTGGATGGCGTGATCGGCGACATGATGAAGTCTGGCGCCTTCGCCAGGCTCTACGACAGATGGTTCATGCAGCCCATTCCGCCCAAGAACGCGGCACTGGGTCTGCCCATGAGCGAGCAGCTGCAGCGCAACCTGCAGGAGCGCGGCGACAAGCCGGCGTTCTGAGATGCAGGCGGTCGGCATTCTCGGCGGCATGGGGCCTGCAGCGGGCGCGGATTTCGTGCGCCTGTTCGTGCAGGCCTGCACCCGGCACCTGCAGGACCAGGGCCTGCCCGTGCATGACCAGGCCTATCCCGAGCACTGGCTGGTGCAACTGCCCATGCCCGATCGCACACAGGCGCTGCGCCGCGATCCGCAGTCACCTGAGGGCCCGGCTGCGCATCTGCTGCAGGGCGCGGGCCGGCTCGCGGCCCTGGGCGTGCGCAGCGTGGCCCTGGCCTGCAACACGGCCCATGCCTGGCATGGGCAGATACAGGCGCTTTTCCCGCAGCTGCGCGTGCTGCACATCGCGCAGCAGACGGCGCTGTACCTGAAGGCAGGCGGCGCGCGCCAAGCCCTGGTGCTGGCCACGGACGGCACCTATGACAGCGGGCTCTACGACGCAGCGCTGGCCGATTGCGGCATTGCCGCGCTGCGCCCCGGACAGGCGGGGCGAGCCCGGCTCATGCAAGGCATATACGAGGGCGTGAAACAAGGCGACATGCCGCTGGCCGTGCAATGCTTCGGCGAGGCGCTTGCACCGCTGCTGCAGCGCCATGGCGCCGTGCCCGTGATCATGGGCTGCACCGAGATTCCGCTGGCCCTGCCGCAGGCATCGCAGGCCCGTGGCGCCGAGCTGGTGGACCCGGCCTGGATACTGGCCTGCGCGCTGGCGCAGGACGCCTACGCACATTAGCGGCGAGGGAGGGCCAGAGCCCTGTAAAAAGATGAGCTGCAATCGCTTGCTGTACAACAGATAGGTATCGAATCACGGCCAGATCTGTTGATGGGTGTACGGTGTCAGCTCATCTTTTAATGGTGGTTTGCCGGCACGTGCTAGGACTTCCGGGCGTCCCGCATCTCCGAGTCCATGGCGGCCTTGTAGATGCTTTGCCGGGGCCGCTGCATCAGGCGGCGCAGCATGGGCTCGAATTCACTCAGGGGCAAGGTCTCGGCCCGGGGATCGAAGGCCGGATTGTCATAGAGTTCGCAGAACTCGGCCGTGCGCTGGTAGTGCGGATGTTCCCGGAACTGCTCGCGCATGTCCCTGTCCAGGCCGATGTGATGGAAGAAGTAATGGCCCTGGAAGATGCCGTGATGCTTGACCATCCAGTGATTGGCCTCGCTCACAAAGGGCTGGAGGATCGCTGCGGCAATGTCGGGGTGGTTGAAGGACCCCAGGGTATCGCCAATGTCGTGCAGCAGCGCGCACACCACATACTCTTCGTCACGGCCGTCGCGCAGCGCGCGCGTGGCGGTTTGCAGCGAGTGGGTGTAGCGGTCCACCGGAAAGCCGCCATAGTCGCCTTCCAGCAGCTTCAGATGGGCCATCACCCGCTCGGGCAGGCCCTGGCTGAACTGTGCAAATTCGCCGCCGATCAACTGCCAGTCTTCACGCGTGCTGTCTTGCATGCGCAGAAAGTTCGCCCGTGCATTCATGCCATGTCTTTCGTGGGTTATGGTCGTTGCACTGTAGGGCGCTGGCAGGGGCTGCGCTGTCAAGGGCATGACATGCAGCCGCAGCGTTGATGCGCGAATCCTGTTTTCCGTCCACAGGATTCGCGGGGCTCGAGGCCTCAATAGGTTTCCAGGTGCAGACGTCCTTCGCGCTTGAGTCTGGCGCCCAGTTCCTCCCAGCCCAGGCCTGCTTGCTGGGCCACGTCACGCAGGGCCAGCACGACGCCGTCCTCCATGCTTTTGAGGCCGCAGACATAGATGTGCGTGTTGTCGTCGCGCAGCAACTCCATGAGATCGGCCGAGCGCTCGCGCATGGCGTCCTGCACATAGCGCCTGGGCTGGCCGGCCACGCGCGAGAAGGCGAAGTTGATGTCGATGAAATCCTTGGGCAGGTTTTGCAGGGGGCCGAAATAGGGCAGCTCCTGAGGCGTGCGCGCACCGAAGAACAGCAGCAGTTTCCCGCTGTCGAACTTGCCGCTCTTGCGCAGGCGGCGGCGCCATTCCGTCATGGCGCGCATGGGCGCGCTGCCCGTGCCGGTGCAGATCATCACGATGTGCGAGCGCGGGTGATTGGGCATGAGAAAACTGCTGCCGAACGGGCCTATGACCTGCACCTTGTCACCCACCTGCAGATCGCAGAGATAGTTGCTGGCCACGCCGCGCACGGGCTGGCCCTGGTGATCCTCGACCACGCGTTTCACGGTCAATGCCAGATTGTTGTAGCCGGGGCGCTCGCCATTGCGGGCACTGGCAATCGAGTACTGGCGCGCCACATGGGGCTTGCCGCCGGCATCCAAACCGGGCGGGACAATGCCCAGCGACTGACCTTCGAGCACCGGGAAAGGCATGGCACCGAAGTCCAGCACGATGTGGTGGGTCTCGTTGTCGAAGCCGGCTTCCGTGCAGTTCAGATTGCCCACCACCGTGGCCGTCACCGCAGCCTTGGGACCATGCAGATTGGTGTAGGCATGGGCGGCAGACCAGGGCGGCGTGGTGGCGCCATAACTGGCTGCGCGAAAGACTTGCGCAGCGCCGCTTTCGGCCAGACCGGCAGCGGCTGCGATCACGGCCTGGGCCTGGCTCAGATCCTGCACATCGCCGGCATTCTCGGCCGTCTGCGCGGCGGTCAGTGCATCGGCAGAAAGCTCTTCGGGCAGGCTCTCCCAGCCCAGCTGCTCGGCCACGCTGTAGGGCTTGCTTGCCGATACCAGTCGCCAGTTGTCGATGGAGCCGGTGGGGCAGGGCGAGATGCAGTCCATGCAGCCGTTGCACTTGTCCGCCATGACCACATAGTTGTTGTCGTCATGCGTGATGGCGTCCACGGGGCAGGTCGCCTCGCAGGTATTGCAGCGAATGCAGATTTCCGGGTCGATCAGATGCTGCTTCAGGATGCCGTTTTCAATCAGCGTGATGGTGCTCATTTCGTTCTCCAAACCGTGGCAACCCAACTCAGTGACATCGAGCAAGGGCCGCCCCGCCGCGAGGATGTCGTCCCCCTTGGGGGAAGCGGCTCAGCCGCTCAGGGGGGATCAAAATTTCACATACTCGAAGTCCACGGGCTGGCGATTGATACCCATGACCGGTGGGGCAATCCAGCCGGCGAACTTGCCGGGCTCCAGGCATGGCTTCATCAGCGATGCGACAAAGCTGCGGTCGTCGTCGCTGGCCAGCCACTCGTTCTTCCTGGCCAACCATTCCTGCTCGCTCACGGGACGGCCGTCGGGGCTGATGCGCACGCCTGCCAGCGCGCCGATCTGCCGGTTGAAGGCCTTGTGCGGCACCGTCAGGCGGAAGTCGATTCCGGCCTTTTCCATCACCTTGTTCCAGCGGCCCACACCGGCATTGCTGTCCTTGATGTAGTCGTCGCGCAGCACCTCGTTCAAGGCGTTGAGCATGGGCACTTCCTTCTCCTGCAACTTGCCGTCCACCACTTCCAGCACCTTGTAGTTCTGGTCGTGCAGTCTGTGGTCGTCCTCGCGCTTTCCCTCTTCGTAACGGCCCTTGAGGCCCGAGCTGTAGAAGGTGGCCGCATTGCTCGACTGGTCGGCGCCAAACAGGTCGATGGTCACGCTGTAGTGGAAGTTCAGATAGCGCTGGATCGTGGGCAGATCGATGACGCCCGCGTTGCGCAGCTTGTTCACATCGTCGGTCTTGAGCTCGTTCATGACCTGGCAGGTGCGGGCCAGCACGCGCGAGACGCCGGACTCGCCGACAAACATGTGGTGCGCCTCTTCGGTCAGCATGAATTTGGTGGTGCGCGCCAGCGGATCGAACGCGGACTCGGCCAGTGCTGCGAGCTGGAATTTTCCGTCTCTGTCGGTGAAGTAGGTGAACATGAAGAACGCCAGCCAGTCCGGCGTTTTTTCATTGAAGGCGCCCAGAATGCGCGGGTTGTTTTCATCGCCGCTCTGGCGCTCCAGCAGAGCCTCGGCCTCCTCGCGTCCATCGCGTCCGAAATGCTTGTGCAGCAGGTAGACCATGGCCCAGAGATGGCGGCCTTCTTCCACATTGACCTGGAACAGATTGCGCAGGTCGTACATGGACGGCGCGGTCAGGCCCAGGTGGCGCTGCTGCTCCACCGATGCGGGCTCGGTATCGCCTTGCGTGACGATGATGCGGCGCAGGTTGGCGCGGTGCTCGCCGGGTACGTCCTGCCAGGCTTTCTCGCCCTTGTGATCGCCAAAATGAATGCTGCGTTCCTGATCCGCCGGGTTCAGGAAAATGCCCCAGCGATAGTCGCGCATCTTGACGTAGCCGAACTGCGCCCAGCCCTGCGGATCCACGCTCACCGCGGTGCGCAGATAGACCTCGTGGTTGGTCGATCCTTCGGGGCCCACATCGTCCCACCACCGGATGAAATTGGGCTGCCAGCTCTCCAGGGCGCGCTGCAGTGTGCGGTCGCCGCTGAGGTCCACGTTGTTGGGAATCTTCTGGCTGTAGTCGATGCTGCTCATGGGGTGTCTCCTGTGATGTTTTGCCGATTCATGAAGCCGTGTATTCGCTGTGAAACTGGCGCTGCCCAACCGTCTAATGCCGAGCCAGGACCGTTGCCGGCCCGGGGCAGATGGCTCATACCCGGTTGAAATCGAAGCCGGCTTTCTGTCCGGTGCCGTAGAGCTTCAAAGCCCCTTTTTCTCCGACCGCGTTGGGGCGGTTGAAGATCCAGTTCTGCCAGGCGGACAGGCGTCCGAAGATGCGTGTGACCATGTTTTCCTGGCTGGCAAACCGCAGGTTCGCTTCCAGACCCGTGAGCGCATCGGGCGACATGGCGGCGCGCTCTTCCATGGCGATGCGGATCTCGTCTTCCCAGTCGATATCGTCAAGCGCGGCGGTGACCAGTCCGAGCTGCTGCGCCGCATCGCCGTTGAGCGGCTTGCCCACGGCAGCGCGCGCGGCTTCCAGGGGCTCAGACTCCTCATAGAAGCGACGCTGCAGACGGCTTTGATCGTTGACCAGCGGCAGCAGGCCGAAGTTGAATTCATCGAGCTCGATCACGGGCTCGCGCTCGGGCTCGTCGGGCAGCACCAGCATGTAGGCGCGGTCGGCGCAGAAGACCAGCTCGGCCAGCATGCCGGCGAAGCAGGAGCCGGGCTCGATCAAGGCGAACAGCGAGCGCGACGACACATCGAGGCGTGCAAAGGTACGGCGCAGCAGGCCTGTGGTTTGCTGCACCAGCCAGTGATCGTGGTACGTCACCAGGGTCTGGCCCGCCGCCAGCACGGCGCGTGCATCGCCCTCGGTCTTGAGAATCCAGGTTCCCACATCGAGCTCGTTGGTGCGCAGATGCAGGATGGCGTCGTCGAGCTCGCGGCCCATGGCCAGTGGCCACCAGGCGGCGCCTGCGCCTTCTATGGCTTCAAGGCTGGCGGGCTGTTCGCCACGGGGGGCCTTGACCGTGATGGTGGCGCTGCGCTTGCTGCGATCGATCTGCACGCTGACATGGCGATAGTGCAGGCCGTCCGGGCTTTCCTCGCGCTGCAGTCTGGCCAGCTGTATGCCCTGGGCGGACGCCGGGCGCGCGCTGCTTTCGCCCAGCGCCGTGGCACGTTGTTGCACCACCTCGGCAAACTGCGCGGGCTTGGCAATCGCGTCCACCAGTCGCCAGTCCACGGCGCGCTGGCCGCGCACGCCTTCCACGCTGGTGCAGAAGATGTCGGCCAGGTCGTGGCGCACATGGCGCTTGTCGGTCACGCGCGTCAGCCCGCCGGTGCCGGGCAGAACGCCCAGCAGCGGAACCTCGGGCAGCGATACCGAGGAGGAGCGGTCATCGATCAGCACGATGTCATCGCAGGCCAGAGCCAGCTCGTAGCCGCCGCCCGCGCAGGCGCCGTTGACGGCGGCAACGAACTTGAGTCCGTCGTGTCGGGAGCTGTCCTCCATGCCGTTGCGCGTCTCGTTGGTGAACTTGCAGAAGTTCACCTTCCAGGCGTGGGACGAGACACCGAGCATGAAGATGTTCGCACCTGAGCAGAAGATGCGCTCCTTGCCGCTGGTGACGATCACGGAGCGCACCTGCGGGTGCTCGAAGCGGATGCGGTTGAGCGCATCGTGCAGCTCCACATCCACGCCCAGGTCATAGCTGTTGAGCTTGAGCTTGTAGCCGGGGCGTATGCCGCCGTCCTCGGCAATGTCCAGCTTGAGCCGGGCGATATTGCCATCCACTTCAAACGACCAGTGCCGGTACTGGCTGGGCTCGGTGCGGTAATCGACGTTGGTTTGCTGCTGCATGCTCGGCTCCTGCTGAGATGAAAGATAGTGCAGTTACTGACTCGGTGTTAGCACAATTATGCAGATTCATCGAAAAAAAGCACGTCGATTTAGGCACTATGTTGCATGTTTCGCTGAAACCAAGGGAAATCCTTAGGTGCTCACAGTTCGCAGAACGGCGCCGGATTTGAAGTGTTTTGGCGGCTATTACCTTGCTAGGAAAGGGCAATTAGCTAGCAATTACTGAGCAACCGAGCTGGATGGCTTTGATTCGCAAACCCAGCACTGGCGCGGGGTGATGAGCTGCTTGCAAAATGGATCCACCATGCTGACCTTTGCAGATATCCAAGCCGCCGCTGCGCGCCTGAATGGCGCCGTCCTTCAAACCCCTTTTGTGGAATCACGCACGCTCTCGCAGATCACGGGGGCGCAGGTCTATCTCAAGTTCGAGAACCTGCAGTTCACTGCATCCTTCAAGGAGCGTGGCGCGCTGAACAAGCTGCTCATGCTCAGCGATGCCGAGCGCGCACGCGGCGTGGTCGCCATGAGTGCGGGCAACCATGCCCAGGGCGTGGCCTATCACGCTCAAAGGCTGGGTCTGCGTGCCGTCATCGTCATGCCGCGCTTCACTCCCGGTGTGAAGGTGGAGCGCACGCGCGGCTTCGGTGCCGAGGTGGTGCTGCATGGCGACACATTGGCCGAGGCGCGAGCCCATGCCTATCAGCTGGCGCAGGAGCAGCAACTGACCTTTGTCCACCCCTATGACGACGAGGCGATTGCTGCGGGCCAGGGCACGCTGGCGCTGGAAATCCTGCAGGCACAGCCCGATCTGGATGCGCTGATCATTGCCATTGGCGGCGGCGGTCTGATTGCGGGCATTGCCACGGCAGCCAAGGCCATCAAGCCCGAGATGGAGATCGTGGGCGTGCAGACGCAGCGCTTTCCCTCCATGGTCAATGCGCTGCGCCACACAGATCTTCCCATGGGGACTTCGACGATCGCCGAGGGCATTGCGGTGACCCAGCCAGGCATCATCACCCAGGAGGTGGTGCAGCGCTGCGTGGACGATTTGTTGCTGGTGGACGAAGGAGATATAGAGCAGGCCGTGCTCATGCTGCTGGAGATCGAGAAGACCTTGGTCGAAGGCGCAGGGGCGGCGGGCCTGGCGGCCTTGCTGCGCTATCCCGCTCGCTTCAAGGGCCGGAAAATAGGTCTGGTGCTGTCGGGCGGCAATATCGACCCCATGCTGCTGGCTGCCATCATCGAGCGCGGCATGGTGCGCTCCGGTCGTCTGGCGCGTGTGCGTGTCAGCGCGCGCGACGTACCCGGCGTGCTGGCCCAGATCACGGCCACGGTGGCCGGAGCTGGCGCGAATATCGAGGAAGTCCATCACCAGCGTGCCTTCACCATGCTGGCCGCGCAGAATGTGGAGATCGAGTTCGTGCTGCAGACACGCGGCCACGCCCATGTGAGCGAGGTGCTGGAGCAATTGCGCCGCGCAGGCATGGAGGCGGCCCTGGTGTGAGGCTTGAGCCTGCAGGCCTTGCTCAGGCCTGCAGGGGCGTGATTTTCTTGATCAGCGGGGTCACCAGGTCCATGGGCAAGGGGAACACCACCGTGGTGTTTCTGTCCGCGCCGATCACGGTCAGCGTCTCCAGGTAGCGCAGCAAGATGGCCTGAGGCTCCTGCGCCAGAACTTTCGCTGCCTGAGACAGTTTTTCCGAAGCCTGCAATTCGCCTTCGGCGTGAATCACCTTGGCGCGGCGTTCGCGCTCGGCCTCGGCCTGACGTGCGATCGCCCGGATCATGGATTCGGTCAGATCGACCTGCTTGATCTCCACGTTCGAGACCTTGATGCCCCAGGTGTCGGTTTGCGCATCCAGCGCCTGCTGGATGTCCAGGTTCAGCGATTCGCGCTCTGCCAGCATTTCGTCGAGCTGATGCTTGCCCAATACGGAGCGCAGCATGGTTTGCGCGAGCTGACTGGTGGCCTCCAGATAATTGACCACCTGGATCACCGCCTTTTCCGCATCCACCACGCGCAGATAGATCACGGCATTGACCTTGACCGAGACGTTGTCGCGCGAGATCACATCCTGCGCGGGGACCTCCAGGACCACGGTGCGCAGATCGACCCGTACCACCTGCTGGATGGCGGGAATGATGAAGATCAGTCCCGGCCCCTTGACCTTCCAGAAGCGCCCCAGCGTGAAGACCACGCCGCGCTCATACTCGCGAAAAATCCGGATCGACGCCGTCCCCAGGCCAATCACCAGCATCAGCAGGATCAGCCAGAACAGGAAAGAAGCGCTAACCATAGAAGCCATCCTTTCAGTGAGGGACTTCGGCGCTGCGATCTGACGCGGAACAGTGCACATCGATTTCGCAATCGGCGCCGGGTCGTCCGCAAGCCCAGCATATGCTGTTGCACTCCGAGTGCGAACTTATCTGCGCATGGTCGACATCGAAGAAGTGCTGTTCGCCATTGGCGGACATAGGGGCGGGTCTGAGCGCAAAAGGTGGCTATGGCTTTCCCTGAGCCATGTCGCCAGGGCTGTGCCTAGAATGGCCGCAGAGCTTGCTTGTTTCACCGCCTGCTTTCAGGAGGAGCATTGATCACATGTCAGATGATTCCGCAGTGAACCACGAGGCACAGGATGCGGCTGAAGCCGTTGTGCCCTATATCCCCATCATCATTCCCGCCGCTGGCGCCGTGATGATGTTCCTGCTGGCCTTTATTGCCGTGAACATGGCCTAGGCATTCCAACCTTCTCGAGCCCAACCCCGCGACGCGGGGTTTTTTTACGTCTGTGCAGGTTATGAATGAATGCGGCATGCATATATTGATGCGCAGAATGCATAGATATTGCCGGTGATTTGCTGACAAATTCAAGGCTCCTACCTAAAATCGATCTCCCGCTGCTATTCAAAACAAGGTTGTTTTGACTATTTCAGACGGATTTCAGGCGCCAACAAGCGCTAGGGAAAGCAAGCGAGACACCTTCAAAAGCCTTTTTTCAAAGACGCAGCCGAGGATGCTTCTTTGAAAAACTGGTTTTTTAATTGAAGGACTTCCCCCATGAACGCCGCTGTGCAAAGCCTGAACATCCAGGCTCCCGACTACGTCAAGAACCCCAAGCTCATTGCCTGGGTCGCCGAAATGGCCGCGCTGTGCAAGCCTGCCCAGATCCACTGGTGCGACGGCTCGCAAGCCGAATATGACGCGCTGTGCCAGCAGCTGGTGGATGCCGGCACCTTCAAGCCCCTGGCCAAGCGCCCCGGCTCCTTCCTGGCCTGGACCGATCCTTCGGACGTGGCTCGCGTGGAAGACCGCACCTATATCTGCTCCGCCAAGAAGGAAGACGCAGGCCCCACCAACAACTGGATGGAACCTGCGGAAATGCGCGCCACGCTGAACCCGCTGTTCGACGGCTGCATGGCTGGCCGCACCATGTACGTGGTGCCTTTCTCCATGGGCCCGCTGGGTTCGCCCATCGCCCACGTGGGTATCGAGCTGTCCGACAGCCCCTATGTGGCCGTCAACATGAAGATCATGACCCGCATGGGCAAGGCCGTGTATGACGTGATCGGCACCAGCGGCGAGTTCGTGCCCTGCGTGCACACCATCGGCGCACCTCTGGCCGCAGGCCAGAAGGACGAGACCACCTGGCCTTGCAGCAAGACCAAGTACATTGTTCACTATCCCGAAACCCGCGAGATCTGGTCTTACGGCTCGGGCTACGGCGGCAATGCGCTGCTGGGCAAGAAGTGCTTTGCGCTGCGTATCGCCTCCACCATGGGCCGTGACCAGGGCTGGCTGGCCGAGCACATGCTGATCCTGGGCGTTACCAACCCCGAAGGCAAGAAGTACCACGTGGCTGCGGCCTTCCCCTCGGCCTGCGGCAAGACCAATTTCTCCATGCTTGTGCCGCCCAAGGCCTTCGACGGCTGGAAAGTCACGACCATCGGTGACGACATCGCCTGGATCAAGCCCCAGGCCGACGGCTCGCTGCGCGCCATTAACCCCGAAGCCGGTTACTTCGGTGTGGCTCCCGGCACCAATATGCTCACGAACCCGAACTGCATGTTGAGCCTGGACAAGAACGTGATCTTCACCAATGTGGCCCTGACCGATGACGGCGACGTGTGGTGGGAAGGCATGGAAAAGGACCAGGGCAAGCTGCCCGATCACCTGATCGACTGGCAAGGCAAGGACTGGACGCCCCAGATCGCCAAGGAAACCGGCGCCAAGGCCGCCCACCCCAATGCCCGCTTCACCGTGGCTGCCACCAACAACCCTGCGCTGGACGAAGCCTGGGACGATCCCGCCGGCGTGAAGATCGATGCCATGATCTTCGGCGGCCGCCGCTCGACCACCGTGCCTCTGGTGACCGAAGCCCGTGACTGGACCGAGGGCGTGTACATGGCAGCGACCATGGGCTCCGAGACCACCGCTGCCGCCTTTGGTGCACAAGGCGTGGTGCGCCGCGACCCCTTCGCCATGCTGCCTTTTGCCGGCTACAACATGAGCGACTATTTCCAGCACTGGCTGGATCTGGGCGCCAAGATCGAAGGCCAGGGAGCAACCCTGCCCAAGATCTTCACCACCAACTGGTTCCGCAAGAATGCCGAAGGCAAGTTCGTCTGGCCTGGCTACGGTGAGAACATGCGCGTTCTGAAGTGGATGATCGACCGTCTGGAAGGCCAGGTCCAAGGCCAGGAAACCGCCTTTGGCATTGCTCCCCAGTACGCCGAAATCAACTGGAGCGGTCTGGACTTCGACGCTGCCCAGTTCGACAGCGTGACCAATATCGACAAGGCGGCCTGGGCCGAGGAAATGAAGCTGCACGGCGAGCATTTCGACAAGCTGGCCTACAACCTGCCCAAGGCCATGCTGGATACCAAGGCCAAGCTCGAAGAGCGTCTGTCCGCCTAAGCCTTTGACAGAATAAAAAAGCCCTGCAGGCCGTTGGCCGCAGGGCTTTTTGTTTTTGAGCCGTTGTGTTGATAGCTGTTGGCGCTTGTCGGACAAGGGATGGGCGTTCATTTCATGACGCATGACGCGCGAGCGGGCATGAAAAAAGCCGCGGCCTTGTGGGCAGCGGCTCTTCGGGGGAGCAGTCCGGGCGCTTAGCGACTCTGGCGATCCATGGCACGGGCCAGATCGGCCATCAGGCGGGCATCTTGCAGCGCGGCGTTCCAGACGCGTTCATCGGCAGCAGCTTGCTGGCGGCTCTTGACCCAGGCGCGGTAGCCGGTGCGCACCAGATTGATGGCACGGCGTGCGGGAGTGGAGAAGAGGGCAATGCTGGCAAAAGCCATGGCCCACAGAACCATCCAGGCAGCCATCATATGACCGTCGCTCCAGGTTTCGGTGGCCTGGAAGACGCCGGCGGCCAGGGCGGCCAGCACTACAGCCAGCACCATCCAGTACGACCTGGACTGGGATTGCGCCTCGTGCTCGGCGGCAATGGCGGCCATGCGTTCATCGCTGGCTTGATAGATACGCACCACACCAGGGTGCTCGACACAGTAGGAGTTGTAAATAAAGTTGCTCATGGCAGTTAACCCTTTGACCCACGCTTTTGGCGAATTGCCCGGGGAATAGGTGTAACTATAGGGATTACCCTAGGTGTGTTCAAATTTATATTTTGAATCTGTAGCATTCACAGCAGTGATGTATTGGGTGATGCCATGTCTTTGAACTTTCGTTCTCTGGATCTCAATCTGCTGCGCGTCTTCGACGAGGTCATGTCCGAGCGCAGTCTCACGCGTGCGGCGCACAAGCTCAGCATCACCCAGCCGGCGGTCAGCAATGCCATGCGCCGGCTGCGCGAGGTCCTGGGCGACGAGCTGCTGGTGCGCCAGGGACAGGGTGTGGAGCCCACGCCGCGTGCCCAGGCCCTGTGGCCGGTGATACGCGAGGCCTTGCAGCATCTGGAGGGTGCACTCGCACCCGATGAGTTCGATCCCGAGACGGCCGCCACCACGTTCGTGATCGCCATGGCCGATGCCACGGCCGCCACGCTGATTCCGCCGCTGTACCCGATTCTGGCGCGCGAGGCACCGGGCCTGGGCATACGCCTGCTGCCGCTGACCACGCGCGATCCAAGGCCCTTGCTCGATGATGGCGAGGCCGATATGGCCGTGGGCTATTTCCCCGCCGTACTGGCCGATCTGACGGCGCGTGCCCAGGCTGGCGGTCTGGTGGCGTTTGACAGCCGCCGTCTGTATGAGGGCGAGTACCTGTGCGTGATGCGCAAAGGCCATCCGCTGGCGCATGTTCCGCTGACGCTGGACAACTATTGCGCGGCACGCCATATGCTGGTCAGCTTTTCGGGCCGCTCCTTTGGCTTCATCGACGAGGCCCTGGCCTCGCTGGGGCGTTCGCGTGAAGTGGTGCTCACCGTCAACCAGTTCTTCACTGCGGCGCGCGTGGTGCTCAACTCCGATCTGCTGACCATCTTGCCGCGCCATTTTGTGCCCGTGACCGGCATGAGCGACCAGCTGGAGCTGCGCGATCTGCCCTTCGATGTCACGCCCGTGCATGTGGATGCACTGTGGCGTCGGCGCGGCCCGCACCCGCAGGCCTATGACTGGCTGCTGAAAACGCTGACGCGCTCGGCCGAGATCACCTTTGCCAACGGTTCGGCCCAGGTCACTCACCATGGTTGACTAAACTAGCCACATGAAGATCCAGCTGCTGTCCGACCTGCACCTCGAAGTCCACCCCCAATTCGTGGCCCAGCCAGCCGCGGGCGCCGATGTGCTGGTGCTGGCCGGCGACATCGGCTCCTACCAGAGCAGCACCCAGGTCGACGGCGAAAACTTCGGGCTGGAGCGTTTCTCGCCGCTGCCGCAATACGCCAACTGGCCCACACCCGTGCTGTTCGTGCCCGGCAATCACGAATACGACATGCAGGACTTCGACGAGGCAAGGCTGCGCCTGCAGCGTGTGTGCGACAGGCTGGGCCTGATCTGGCTCGATCGTGAAACCGTGGTCATGGACGGGGTGCGTTTCATCGGCACCACGCTGTGGAGCGACTTCGACGCCATGGCCATGCATGAAGGCGTGAGCGATGCCACGCGCTTGCACAAGCTGCGCGAGAAGGCCTTTCGCGCCGCCAATTTCTATCTGCAAAAGACAGGCGGCAGTCGCCAGGGCGAGCCGTTTCTGGCCGCGCCCATGCGCGAGGAAAGCCTGCTCTGCCAGGACTGGCTGCGCGCTGCGCTGCAGCAGCCTTTTGACGGACCCACGGTGGCCGTGACCCACTTTGCACCCAGCCTGCGCAGTGCCGATCCGCGCTACGGCCTGGTACCCGGCACGGCCGGTTTCTGCAATGTGATGGACGACTTTCTGCCCCATGCCCAGCTCTGGCTGCACGGCCATCTGCATTGCGCCAGCGACTACATCGCGTGCGGCCAGCGCGATGACGGCAGCGAATGGCAATGCCGTGTGGTGGCCAATCCCCTGGGCTATGCCCGCAAGGGAGAGCAGGATGACTTTCTGCCGGCATCGACAATTGACTTGAGCCAAGTCAAGATGCTGACTGTCCCCAGCCCTTAGGCTTGAGACATCAACAAGGAGAAATTGGTATGAAGATCTTGCTCGCCGTGGACGGCAGTGCCTATACCCAGAAAATGCTGGCCTATCTGACCTCGCATCAGGAGATGCTGGGCACGGGCCATGAGTACACCATCATCACCGTGCAGCCGCTGCTGCCGCCTCGTGCACGCGCTGCGCTGGGAAAGGAAGTGGTGGAGCAGTACTACGACGAAGAATCCGCCAAGATCCTGCAGCCCGTGCTGGAGTTCCTGAAGGGGCGTGGCGTCGAGGCGCAAAGCATCGCCAAGGTCGGCCCCATTGCCGACACCATCATCCATGCCGCCCAGGACGGCAAGTTCGACCTGATCGCCATGGGCACGCATGGCCACGGTGCGCTGGGCCGTCTGGTCATGGGTTCGGTCAGCTCGCAGGTGCTGGCGGGCTGCACCATTCCCGTGCTGCTGATTCGCTGATTTTCATAGCTGCTTGCGCTTGATTTACATGCGTATCAGGCTTAATTCAGCTTCAAATCAAGGCTAGATGAGCGTCCACAGCTACAAAAACCAAAGTACCTCCGTTTGACATCAAGCTCTCAAGGCCGCGCTGCAAAGCACGGCCTTTTTTCTTGTCTGCATCAAACCGCTTGCAGCACCTGGCGGGCCTTGCCCAGCAAGGCCTGGCTGACACGGGCCAGCACGCGTGACTCCAGATTCCAGCAATGCCAGAACAATGCGATGGACAGTGCATGGCCTGTTGCTACGTCGATCAGCTCACCGGCATCCAGCGCGGGCTGCACCAGCAGTTGCGGCAGCACGCCAACGCCCCAGCCGGCACGTACGGCACGCACCTGCGCCTCGCAGCTGGGCAGCAGGATCTGGTGCTGCAGCGACACATTGCGCAGGCCCAGGCAGCGCGCCACGAATTCGGCCTGCATATCGTCCTTGCGGTTGAAGGACAGATAGGGCAGCTGGTTGAAGTTCTTGCGCGTCAGCCCCTGCGGCAGTCTTTGCCGGGCAAACTCGGCCGAGGCCACGGCCACATAGCGCATGGCGCCCAGGGGCTGCACCGTGCAGCCGCGCAGGGCCTGGCTCAGCGTGGTGACGCAGCCCATGACCTGGCCCGAGCGCAGCAGCTCCTGCGTGAAGTCCTGGTCGTCGACCACCACCTCCAGCGGCAGGCCGCTCTTCACCAGCTCGTCCAGAGCCGTCATGGCCCAGGTGGCAATGCTGTCGGCATTGATGGCGATGGAGACGATTTCTCCGGCCAGACTCTGCCCGGTTTGCGGTGCCAGCTCCTGCAACTCATGAGCGAGATCGGCGCGCAGCAGGCGCAGCTGCTTGGCATGCTTGAGCAGCAGCCGCCCGGCGCTGGTGGGCTTGACGGGACGCGTGCGCTCCACCAGCACCGAGCCCACCTGAGCTTCCAGCGCCCGCAGGCGCTGGGACACCGCCGACTGGGTGATGTGCAGCCTTTGCGCCGCGCGCTCGAAGCCGCCTTCCTCCACGATGGCGGCCAGGCATTCCAGCGCAACAGGGTCCCAGGAATTCATGGCAATTCCATTAGCATTTCTGATGAAACTGCTGAAAATTTAATGCTGCTTTTGTTTGCCTGCAAGAGTGCAGACACTGGCCGCATGAACATCATCGTCCTGGGCGCCGGCATCATCGGCATCAGCACCGCCTGGCATCTGCGCGAGCGCGGTCACCAAGTCACCGTGGTGGACCGCCAGAGCGGTCCGGCCCTGGAGACCAGCTATGCCAATGGCGGCCAGATATCGGTCAGTTACTGCGAGCCCTGGGCGAATCGCCAGGCGCCCTGGAAGGCGCTCAAATGGATGTTCGACAAAGAGGCTCCTCTGCTGCTGCGGCCCCAGGCCGACAGCGCGCAATGGCGCTGGTGCCTGCAGTTCCTGGCCCAGTGCAACGACCGTGCCTTTGCGCGCAATGTGCAGCAGATCGTGGCGCTGGGCGCCTACAGCCATCTGGCGCTCAAGGACATGGTCCAGAAGACCGGTATCGAGTTCGAGCGGCTGGAGCGCGGCATTGCCCATTTCTACAGCAGCCCGCAGGCGTTTGCCGAGGCCGCCGAAGGCGTGGAGCTGATGCGGCAATACGGCGTGCAGCGTCGTCTGGTCAGCCGCGACGAGCTGCTGGCCATCGAGCCAGCATTCACGCCCTATGCGGCGCAGATTGCGGGCGGCACCTTCACCGCCACCGATGAGTCCGGTGATGCGCGTCTGTTCACCGAAAAGCTGGCCGATCTCTGTGCCCAGGCCGGTGTGCAATTCCTCTACGGCCACGACATCCTGAGTCTGCAGTCGGCGCGTCGGGGCAAGCCTGCCCAGGTGCAGATTCGCGACGGCAGCGATGGCGCCCCGCGCATGCTGAGCGCGGATGCCGTGGTGGTCGCCTGCGGCTCCTACACGCCGTTGCTGCTCAAGCCTTTGGGCGTGAAGGTTCCCATCTATCCGGGCAAGGGCTATAGCGCCACCTTGCCGCTGCTGCGGCCTGAAAAAGCCCCCATGGTCTCCACCATCGACGACAGCCGCAAGGTCGCCATGAGCCGTTTGGGCAACCGACTGCGGGTAGCCGGCACCATAGAGTTGGGTGGCTTCGATCTGAGTCTGGACACGCCCACGGCCAGGGCGCGCTGCGAGATGCTGGTCAGGCGCGTGGAGGAGCTGATGCCCGGCGTCTGCGACACGCGCCTGCCCGAGCAGGGTGGCGATCCGCAGTTCTGGTGCGGTCTGCGGCCAGCCACGCCCAGCAATATTCCCTGCATCGGTGCGACCCAGGCTGCCGGAATCTGGGTCAATGCCGGGCATGGCACCCTGGGCTGGACGCATGGTGCAGGCTCGGGCAAGGCCATGGCGGCGCTGATGAGCGGTGAGCGCCCGGCGCTGGATTTCCGGTTCTGGGATGAGCCGGCACCCGAGGTCGCACGCGGCGCGCGGATTGCGTCGGCCTGAGACAGGGCATAGGACTGCAGGACGAGTACGGGCTGGCTGACTCTTTTGCCCGGATTGACGGTATCGCTGCGTGGGGCTCTTACATACAATCACGCCAGCAACTCGTCCATGCCATGATCCAGCACGACATCACTCCTGCCCTTGAAACCTCACGTTCCTTCGCGCGCTCATTGCCCATGGCTTTGCTCAAGGCCCGCGAGGCGGTCATGGTGCGCTTTCGTCCCTCGCTGCGTGCGCACGGCCTGACCGAGCAGCAATGGCGCGTGCTGCGCATCATGTGGGTGGCCGACAAGCGTCTGCGTCCCATGGAGCTGTCGCAGCTGACCTTCATCAGCATGCCCAGCCTCTCGCGCCTGCTCAAGACGCTGGAAGGACGCCTGCTCATCAAGCGCGGCCGCCATGTGGCCGACCTGCGGGGCTCCGAGTTCGCCCTCACGCCAGCAGGCCAGGAGATGGTGGCCCAGATCGTGCCGCACTTCGAGACCATCTACACCGAGATCGAGGAGCAACTGGGCAGCGCCGAGAGCGAGCAGCTGTTCCGCATACTCGAGCATGTGGTGCAGAGCCTGGGTCTGCCCGGCGAAGACGAGCTGGGCCAGGACTGAGGCGCCGGCCACGGCACAATGCAGTCATGAGTGCTGCGATTGCCGTCATCGACTTCGAAACCACGGGCATGACGCCCGCCCAGGGTGCCAGGGCCACCGAGGTGGCCATCGTGCTGCTGGAGCAGGGCCGTGTGGTGGACCGTTTCCAGAGCCTGATGCAGACCGGGGCCTGGGTCTCGCCCTTCATCACCGAACTCACCGGCATCACCAATGCCATGCTGCGCACGGCGCCGCCCGCCGCCGAGGTGATGCGCGATGCGGCCCGCTTTGTGGGCGCTGCGCCCATGGTGGCCCACAACGCATCGTTCGACAGCAAGTTCTGGCAGGCCGAGCTGGCGCTGGCGGGCGAAGCCGCCCCCCAGCTGTTTGCCTGCACCGTGCTGCTGTCGCGCCGCATCTACCCGCAGGCGCCCAGCCACAGCCTGGGCAATCTGGCGCGCTACCTGCACCTGCCTTCCACGGGCCGCGCCCACCGGGCGCTGGCCGATGCCGAGATGGCGGCAGCCCTGCTGGCCCGCATGCAGCAGGATTTGTGCGAGCGCCATGCCTTGCCCTGGCCCGAGCACGAGCTGCTGATTCAGCTGCAACGCTGCAGCAAAGCCAAGGTCGGCGGCTGGCTGGCGCAGCAGGCCGGTCAAGGGCTGCTGGCAGCTCAGACCCAGGATTGATGAAGGTTTAGGCCTGCAGGCCTTTGCATTACTGCGCGATAAGCTATCAAAATTGATGATTCTGGCCTTAAGCCCTTACGGATTGTGACCGGCAAGGTTCAAGTTGATAATTGATCAAGTCCTGCAGATGCTCTTTGGATCTGCTGATCTTGAACCGTGGCGCACCGTTGTGGTCGCTGACCTGAGCTCTGAATTTCGTGAACTCCGCCTTGCCTACCTCCGTCTTGCGTTCGGCCTTGCCTTTCTCGCAGCGCGAATTTCGCGATGCGCTGGGGCAATTTGCCACCGGCGTGACCATCATCACGGCGCGCAGTGCAGAGGGCCATGCGGTGGGCTCCACGGTCAGCTCCTTCAACGCACTGTCGCTGGCGCCCTCGCTGGTGCTTTGGAGCCTGGGTCTGAAGGCCAACTCACTGCCCGTGTTCCGCCACAGCATGCATTACGCGATTCATGTGCTGGCGGCTTCGCAAAAGCCGCTGGCCGAGCTGTTTGCACGCAAGGGCGCGGACCGTTTCAGCCATACGCAGCACCATGACTCCGAGCATGGCGTGCCGCTGCTCGAGGGCTGCAGCGCGGTCTTCGAGTGCCGCAATCTGCGCCAGCATGAGGAAGGCGACCATCTGCTCTTCATCGGCGAGGTGGAACGCTGCGAGCACCATGCCGACCGCGCGCCGCTGCTCTACCACTCGGGCCATATGCACGCCCACGGCTTCGTCAGGTAAGGCCGGCTGCCGACTGGGAACCCTACCTAGTCGGCTTGAACGATACCGATCTCCAAGGCCCGCCCTAGATTGCCCCCAGGCCTGCCGCGTCAGGCCCGAGGACAGTGGTTGCAACGCTTTGGAGACACATCATGATCGATTGCGAAGACAGGCCGGCCCATACCCAGCTCAAGGTGGCCGTGGCAAGCAGGACGGGTATCGAGCTCAGGCGCATCTCACCCGCCATCGGCGTGGAGGTTTCGGGCATAGACCTGCGCCAGCCCATGAGCGAGGAGCAGGCGCGCGAGCTGCGCCAGGCGCTGGTGGCGCACAAGGTGCTGGTGTTTCGCGAGCAGAACATCACGCCTGCCCAGCATGTGGCGTTTGCGCGCCGCTTCGGCGAGCTGGAGCTGCATCCGGTATTTCCCCATCACCCCGACCATGCCGAACTGGTGCTGCTGGGCGGCAACAGCAAGATCCCTGGCACCGAGAACGTCTATCACACCGATGTCTCCTGGCGCGAGACGCCTTCCATGGCTTCGGTGCTGCGCTGCGTGGAATGCCCCGAGGTCGGCGGCGACACGGTCTGGATCAATATGGAGCAGGCCTACGAGCAGCTGCCCGAGACGCGCAAGCAGCAGATCGCCGGCCTGTATGCCGTGCATGACATCCTGCCCTCGTTCGGTGCGCGCATGACGCCCGCAGAGCAGGCCCAGGCGCGTGGCAAATACCCGCCCGTGGTGCACCCGGTGGTGCGCACCCACCCCGAAAGCGGCCAAAAGATTCTCTACGTCAACGAGACCTTCGTCACGCATTTCGCCAACTTCAGCTCGAACTTCGACAGCTTCCGCTCGGCCAACGAAATTCATGCCCAGCAACAGGATCTGATGAACTATCTGCTGCGCCAGCCTGCGATTCTGGAATACCAGATGCGCTTGCACTGGGAGCCCAACACCATTGCCATGTGGGACAACCGCTCTACCCAGCATTACGCAATTCAGGACTATTTCCCGGCCGTGCGCCGCATGCATCGCGCCACGGTCGTGGGCGACAAACCGTTCTGAGCCTCCCGCCAATCAAACTGGGTCGTGCAGGTGGTTTAACGCTGCGTTAAACCACCTGCGGCAGTCTTGTCTTGTAGAGTTCAAAGCAGAAAGCATCTGCTTTGAACCTCCCAAACAGCGAGACAGGACATGCAGCAACAAGACTTTGATTACGATTTTCTGGTCATAGGCGGTGGCTCGGGCGGCGTGCGCGCCAGCCGTGTGGCTGCCGGCCTGGGGGCCCGTGTGGCTGTGGTGGAGGCTGCCCAATTGGGCGGTACCTGCGTCAACGTGGGCTGCATCCCCAAGAAGCTGCTCAGCCATGCCGCGCACTTCAGCCAGCTGGCCGAGGAGGCCCGAGGCTTTGGCTGGCAGCTGGAGCAGCCGCGCTTCGACTGGCCCACGCTGATTGCCAACAAGGACCGCGAAATCGAGCGCCTGAACGGTGTCTACGGCCGCATGCTGGCCGGCGCAGGCATTACCCTTATCCATGGCCGTGCGGCGCTCTCGGGGCCGCATAGCGTGCTGGTGAACGGCCAGACCATCCATGCCCGCCATATCCTGATTGCAACGGGCGGAACGCCCAGCCTGCCCGATATTCCTGGTGTAGAGCATGCCATCAGCTCTGACGAGGCCTTCCATCTGCCGCATCTGCCCAGGCGGGTGGTGGTCGTGGGCGGAGGCTATATCGCCGTGGAGTTTGCCTCCATCTTCAACGGCCTGGGCGCCGAGACGACTCTGCTGCATCGCCGCCAGCAGTTGCTGCGCGGCTTTGATGCAGACCTGGGTCTGCATCTGGGCCAGGAAATGGCTCAGCTGGGTGTGAACTTTCGCTGGGGTGAAGAAATCCAGGCCATCAGCAAGCAGGCGGACGGCCTGCACCTGCAGCTCAAGAGCGGCGAGCAGCTGGCGGTGGACTGCGTGATGTACGCCACGGGTCGCGTTCCCCTGATAGCAGGCCTGGGGCTGGAGGCTGCGGGTGTCAAGGTCAACGACAAGGGCGCCATCGAGGTGGATCAGCATTTCTGCAGCAACGTGCCCTCCATCCATGCCGTGGGCGATGTGGTCGATCGCATGGCTCTGACACCCGTGGCGCTGGCTGAGGGGACGGTGCTCGCCCATCATCTGTTCGGCCAGGGCGGCAAGAGCGCTCCCGACTACGAGCTGGTGCCGACGGCGGTGTTTTCCCATCCGCAGGTGGGCACCGTGGGCCTGTCGGAGGAGGTGGCGCGCGAGCGCTTCGGCGCAGTGCAGGTTTTCCAGTCCGGCTTCAGGCCGCTGACCAATCGCATGGGGGCCGAGCCCGAGAACGTCTTCCTCAAGCTCATCGTCTCCAAGGCCGACCAGCGCGTGCGCGGCGTGCATATGGTGGGAGAGGGCGCGGGCGAACTGATGCAGGGCTTTGCCGTGGCGCTGCAATGCGGCGCGACCAAGCAGCAGTTCGATGCGACCATAGGCATACACCCGACCGTGGCCGAGGAGCTGGTGACCATGCGCGAGCCGGTGCGCGAATGAGGAATGACACCCCACGCTTTCGCAGGGTGCAGGGCCGCGCGGCGGCATCGCAATGAAAAATGGGCCTTTTCAGGCCCATTTCCTTGTCCATCAAGCGCTAGCGCTATGGATAGATGAGTTGGTATCAGCCGCGCGCGGCGTCCGGCAGCTCGATCTTGACTTCCAGAACCTCAAGGTTTTCCTGGCGCTCCAGCTGTACCTTGATGTCATTGGGGTTGATGTCCACATACTTGGAAATCACGGCCATCAGCTCTTTTTGCAGGGCAGGCAGATAGTCGGGCTTGCCACTTTCGCCGCCCACGCGCTCGCGCGCGAGAATGATCTGCAGTCGCTCCTTGGCGACCGAGGCGGACTTCTTCTTCTCTCCGAGCAGAAACGACAACATGGACATCAGGCTTACCTCCCGCCAAACATGCGCTTGAAGAAACCGGGTTTGACGGCTTCGGTAAAGCGCATGGGTTTTTCTTCGCCCAGGAATCGGGCCACCACGTCCTGATAGGCCTCTGCCACATCCGTGCCTTGCATGTGCACGGCGGGAATGCCCTGGTTGGAGGCCTGGAGCACGGTTTCGGATTCGGGGATCACGCCGATCAGCTCGATGCGCAGAATGTCCTGGATATCCTCCAGCGACAGCATCTGGCCGTCTTCCACGCGATTGGGGTTGTAGCGCGTGATCAGCAGATGCTCCTTGATGCGCTCGCCCTTGACCGCTCGCTCCGTCTTGGAGCTGAGCATGCCCAAGATACGGTCCGAGTCACGCACCGACGAGACTTCGGGGTTGGTCACCACCAGGGCCTCTTCGGCATAGTGCATGGCCATCAGTGCGCCGCTTTCAATGCCGGCGGGCGAGTCGCAGATGATGAACTCGAAGTCCATGGCGGACAGGTCGTCCAGCACCTTCTTCACGCCTTCCTGCGTGAGGGCTTCCTTGTCTCGGGTCTGCGAAGCGGCCAGCACGAACAGGTTTTCGCACTGCTTGTCCTTGATCAGGGCCTGGTTCAGATTGGCTTCGCCCTGGATGACATTGATGAGGTCATAGACCACGCGGCGCTCGCAGCCCATGATCAGATCGAGATTGCGCAGACCCACATCGAAGTCAATCACTGCGGTCTTGTGGCCGCGCAGTGCGAGGCCGGATGCGAAGCTGGCGCTGGTGGTGGTCTTGCCGACACCGCCTTTGCCAGAGGTCACGACGACGATTTTGGCCATGTTTGCACGATTCCTTTAAGACAAATGGGGCAGGTTGATAGGGTGTCCGGTGTGTCTCTCATACCGGTTCGATAACGATTCTTTCTCCCTCCAGGCGCACCTTGGCAGCTTTGCCGGCGACGTCCTTGGGGAGATCGGTTTCAATTGTGCGGTAGATACCTGCGATGGAAAGCAGTTGCGCCTCCATGCAAGTGCTAAAAATTCTTGCGCTGGTGTTGCCGCTGGCCCCGGCCACGGCGCGGCCGCGCAGCGGCGCATAGACATGGACGTTGCCGTCGGCAATCACCTCGGCACCATAGCTGACCATGTCCAGAACCACAATGTCGGTGCCTTTGGCATAGACGCGCTGGCCCGAGCGCAGCGGCCGGTCCACGATGACGGCATCGGCCAGCGGAGCAGGCACCTCGACCTCCACTTCGCGAATGATTTCGTGGATTTCCGGCTCGGCGCGACGCGTCGGCATGGCATCGGGGGCTGCGCTCAGACCAAGGGCCTTGGCTGCTTCCATCTGGGCCTCGCTGCCGCTGCGCACGGCAACGGGCACTGTGCGGTGGTTGCGCAGGGCCTCGATCAGGGCCGGGAAGTCGATTTCTTCCTCTGCTTCGCGCACCTGGCTGAGGTCGATCAGCACAGGGTCGTTGTCGAAGAAGTCCGGGTCGTCGGCAAGACGGCGGGCCAGATCCTGGGCCAGCGCCTGCATGTCGGTGCTGCGAAGTACCACGGAAAGCACCGGCAGTTGTGCGCTCTTGAGGTCAAAGCTGGGGCGCTCGGCGCCGGTCGATTCAACAGACATGGATGGGATCAGCGCACATCAGGTGCTCTATGAGGACGACAAAGTGTACCTGCCTACCGGCAAAAGATATGGTCACCGAGTGTTTGCACTGCAACACTTGATGCACCTCAGAGGCCTCTGTCTGTGCAGGTCTGGATGAAAATACAGTCATGTCTCCAGAGCTTTTGATCCAGGGCGCCTGTGCCAGCATCACCTTGCGCCGTCCCGAAGTTGCCAACAAACTGCTGCCCGAAGACCTGATCGTGCTGCGCCGTCAGATCGACGAGGTCAACGCCAGCCCCGCGGTGCTGGTGCTGACGCTGCAGGCGGTGGGCAGGCATTTCTGCAGCGGTTATGACATTGGCGAGATCGCCAACAGCCAGAACGAGGGCAGCTCCTTCGGCGAGATGGTGGATGCCATCGAGAACTGCCGTCCCGTCACCATTGCCGCGATTCAGGGCGGCGTGTTCGGCGGCGCCACCGATATGGCACTGGCCTGCGACTTCCGCGTGGGCGGGGCCAACAGCCAGATGTTCATGCCCGCCGCGCGGCTGGGCCTGCATTTCTACCTCTCGGGCCTGGAGCGCTATGTGACCCGCCTGGGTGTGGATACGGCCAAGCGCCTGTTCCTGAGCTGCGAGAAGCTGCAGGCCCAGGCCATGAAGGACTGCGGCTTTCTGACCGATCTGGTGGACGGCACCGATATCGGCGAGCGCGTGATGCAGCTGCAGACCACCTTGGCCGGCATGGCGCCGCTGGCCTTGCTGGGAATGAAGAAACATCTCAACGCCATTGCCCGCGGCGTGCATGACAAGGCCGGCATCGATGCTGCCGTGCAGGCCACCATCGCCTCGGCCGATCTGAAGGAAGGCGGTGCGGCCTGGCGCGAAAAGAGAGCTGCCCGCTTTCAGGGGCACTGATCCCCAAGAAGGGACGGTAATCCTTTGCAAGGCGGTGGGGGCCACCCAGGCCCTCGCACCGCGCCTGCCGCGTCAGGACACTGTGCCTGCTTCTGTCCTGGCCAGATATTCCCTGGCAAAGCCTTCGTACCAGTCCAGGCAGCCTGGGTTGGCCATGGCGTCCTTGTTGACCACCTTGGCCAGCGGCTGGCCCAGCAGCAGCTTCTTGATGGGCAGCTCCTGCTTTTTGCCGCTGAGCGTGCGTGGTATCTCGGCCACGGCAAAGATATCGTCGGGCACAAAGCGGGGCGACAGCGCCGAGCGGATGGCCTTGTTGATGCGCTCGCGCAGCGCCGCATCGAGCTCCACGCCCGGACGCAGGGCCACAAACAGCGGCATATAGCTGTCCTTGCCCAGATATTCGAGATCCACCACCATGCTGTCCAGCACCTCGGGCAGGGCCTCGACGGCGCTGTAGATCTCGCTGGTGCCCATGCGCAGGCCATGGCGGTTGATGGTCGCATCGCTGCGACCGTAGATGATGCAGCCGCCCTCGCCAAGCAGCTTGATCCAGTCGCCATGACGCCAAACAGGCCCCATTTCGGCGTCACCATCGCCGCCGCCCGGTTGGCGGCCATGGCCAGCCGGGTACATATCGAAGTAACTCGACAAATAGCGCTTGCCGTCCGCATCGCCCCAGAGAAACAGCGGCATGGAGGGAATGGGCTGGGTGCAGACCAGCTCGCCGACCTCGTCCATCACGGGCTGGCCCTGCTCGTTCCAGGCCTCGACGGCGGCGCCCAGCTGGCGGCATTGCATGACGCCGGGCACCAGCGGCAGATCGCGGTTGCCGCCGATAAAGGCGCCCGCGAAGTCGGTGCCGCCGGATAAGTTATTCCACCAAATATTGGCGCGGCCCAGTTTCTCGAATTGGTCTGTACCCCATTGCTGAACTTCAGCAGACAGCGGCGAGCCCGTGCTGCCCAGCCCGCGTATGCGCGACAGGTCGCCGCAGGTGGACAGCTCAAGGCCGGCCTTCATGCAGTTGGCATAGAAGGCCGCGCCCGAGCCAAAGCTGGTCACGCCAGTCTCGGCCGCAAAGCGCCACAGCGTGCCCCAGTCGGGCTTGTCCTTGCTGCCGCCGGGGCTGCCGTCAAAGATCACGCAGCTCGTGCCGCCCAGCAGGCCCGAGACCTGGGCATTCCACATCACCCAGCCCGTGGAGCTGTACCAGTGGTAGCGCTCGCCCCAGCTATTGGGCTCGTAGCTGCAGCCGATGTCGTTGTGCAGGGCCTTGAGCTGCAAGGCCACCAGCACCATGCCGCCATGGCCGTGGACTATGGGCTTGGGCAGGCCCGTGGTGCCGCTGGAGTAGACGATCCACAGCGGGTGGTCGAAGGGCAGCCACTCTGGCGTGAAGGCTGCCGTCTCCGCATCATTTCGTGCGGTAACGTTGGTGTAGTCTGCGGTGTCGGCTATCTTTATCGAGGTATCCAGATTGGGCACCAGCACCACGTGCTGCACGCTGGGCAGGCCTTGGCGCAGCTCCTGCAGGACCTCGCGGCGGTCTATGTCCTTGCCTGCGTAATGCACGCCGTCCACAGCGATCAGCGCCTTGGGCGCTATCTGCTTGAAACGGTCGAGCACGGCATGGGTGCCCATGTCGGGCGCGCAGATGCTCCAGATGGCGCCCAGACTGGCGCAGGCCAGAAAGGCGACGATGGCCTCGGGAATATTGGGCAGATAGGCCGCGACGCGGTCGCCCTTGGCGACGCCCTGGGCACGCAGATGCAGGGCCAGGGCCGCCACCTGGCGCTGCAGCTCGGGCCAGCTCAGCTCGCGCTGCAGACCCTGCTCGTTGCGGCTGATGACGGCCGGCATGCCGGCGGCATGGGCCGGCTGGACATGGCGCAGCACCTGCTGCACATAGTTCACTTGCGCGCCCGGGAACCACTGCGCACCGGGCATGGTGTTCCCGGCCAGCACCGCGCTGTGCGGCGTGGGCGACTGCAGATCGAAGTAGTCCCAGATGCTTTGCCAGAAGGCATCGAGATCGCTGGTCGACCAGCGCCACAGCGAGTCATAGTCGGCAAAGCTCAGGCCGCGCGTTTCATGCAGCCAGTTCTGGTACAGCCGGATCTGAGGGATATAGGGAGCGGGGTGTTGCGGTGCGGAAGACATGGGTCCAGCCTAGCGCTGCAGCCCTTGCAAGTCATTGGTGGTGGCCCCGCCAGATGTCACCTGTGCAGCAGCGCGGTCGGCTGTATGGGCGCACACGAGCACAGCTGAGCGGTCAAACCGATAATCGGGGCCTGTTTACACCGTCAACGGCGCATGCCGGCGACCCGCACCCCATGTCCGCTTTGCCCACCCGCGTGCTGGCCGTCATTCCGCCGATGACGCAGCTCAACACTCCCTACCCCTCCACGGCCTATCTGACCGGCTTTCTGCGCTCGCGCGGCATCACCGCCATGCAGGAAGACCTGGCACTGGCCCTGGTGCTGCAACTGCTCTCGCCCGATGGCCTGCGCGCCGTGGCCGAGCGCATCCAGAGTCTGCCTGCCAGGCAGCACACGCCTGCCGTCCAGTCCTTTGTCGCGCAGCAGGAGCGCTATCTGGCCACGATCGCGCCCACGATTGCGTTTTTGCAGGGGCGAGACTCCACGCTGGCCCATCGCATCGTGGGGCGCCACTTTCTGCCCGAAGGCCCACGCTTTGCCACGCTCGATGTGTATGAGGACGAGGAAGACGGCGATCCGCTGGGCTGGGCCTTTGGCGCCCTGGGCCTGCAAGACAAGGCCAAGCATCTGGCCACGCTATACCTCAACGATCTGGCCGATGTGCTGCGCGATGCCGTGGACGAGCGCTTCGAGTTCGTGCGCTATGCCGAATCGCTGGCCGGCAGCCAGCCCAGCTTCGATCCGCTGGCCAGCGCACTGGCGGCAGAGCCGAATCTGGTGGACGAAGTGCTGGAGCGCCTGACGCTGGAGGCCGTGGAGCGCCACCAGCCCACGGTGGTGCTGCTGTCCGTGCCCTTTCCGGGCTCGGCCTATGCGGCGTTTCGCATTGCCCAGACCATCAAGCGGCGCTTCCCGCAGATCGCCACCGTGCTGGGCGGCGGCTTTGTCAACACCGAGCTGCGCGAGCTGGCCGAGCCGCGCGTGTTCGACTACTTCGATTTCGTGACCCTGGATGCGGGCGAACGCCCGCTGCTGGCGCTGCTCGAGCACCTGCGCGGCGAGCGTGGCAGATCGCGCCTGGTGCGCACTTTTGTGCGCGGCAGTGATGACGAAGGTGGCAAGGTCCAGTACATCAACATGATGGAATCCGACATCGCGTTTGCCGAGGTCGGCACGCCCACCTGGGACGGCCTGCCGCTGGACCGATACCTGTCGCTGCTGGACATGCTCAACCCCATGCACCGTCTGTGGAGTGATGGGCGCTGGAACAAGCTCACCGTGGCCCATGGCTGCTACTGGAAGAAGTGCAGCTTCTGCGATGTGAGCCTGGACTATATCGGCCGCTACGAGGGCGCCAGCGCCGCCGTGCTGGCCGACCGCATCGAGGCCATCGTCGCCGAGACCGGCCAGACCGGCTTTCACTTTGTCGATGAAGCCGCGCCGCCCAAGGCGCTCAAGGCGCTGTCGCAGGAGCTGATTGCGCGCAACGCCGGCATCTCCTGGTGGGGCAATGTTCGCTTCGAGAAGACCTTCACGCCCGAGCTGGCCGAGCTGATGGCCGACAGCGGCTGCATCGCCATCTCCGGCGGCCTGGAAGTGGCATCCGACCGGCTGCTGGCGCTGATGAAAAAAGGCGTGACCGTGGACCAGGTGGCACGTGTGACCAAGGCGTTTTCGGAGGCAGGCATCCTGGTCCATGCCTATCTGATGTACGGCTTTCCGACGCAGACCGTGCAGGACACGGTGGACGCGCTCGAGTATGTGCGCCAGCTGTTCCTCAACGGCTGTATCCAAAGCGGCTTTTTTCACCGCTTCAGCTGCACCGTGCACTCGCCCGTGGGCCTCAACCCCGAGGAATACGGCATCGAGCTGCCGCCGCTGCCCGAGGGCAACTTTGCCAAGAACGACCGTCCCTTCATCGACCCCACGGGCGTCGATCACGACGCACTGGGCGCGGCGCTCAAGAAGGCCATCTACAACTTCATGCACGGCATCGCGCTGGAGGAGGATGTGCGCATGTGGTTCCCGTTCAAGGTGCCCAAGCCTACGGTCAAGCGCGATCGCATTGCGCGCGCGCTGCAGCAGAAGCAATGAATTTGATAGCTTCTTGCGCTTGCTGATCAATCACTTCATATCTATTTATCAATGAAGTCATTGATGGGTTGGCGCTGGAAGCTATGTATTTGATAGTTTGACGTTCTGCCGCCGTTTTCCCGCGTGTGCAAGAGACCACAGTCCCTGGTTTACCAGTGCTTGCACGACCCCAGCGGGCAAGCACTGCTTGCCATAATCTGCTCCGTTTTTGATATCTCCAAGGAGCGATGGGATGGGAATGTTTCAATGGACGGAGCGATCGTCCGATGTCTTGCAGGGCGGTGGCGTCATCGGCCCCGATGAGCGACTGCCCTGGACGCAGACCGGTTTGATGGGTATCCAGCACGTGATCGCCATGTTCGGCTCCACGGTGCTGGCTCCCATCCTCATGGGGTTCGATCCCAATCTGGCGGTGTTGATGAGTGGCATCGGCACGCTGATCTTCTTTCTCATCACCGGCGGCAAGGTGCCCAGCTATCTGGGCTCTTCCTTTGCCTTCATCGGTGTGGTCAACATCGCCACCGGCTACGTGGCCAGCCAGGGACCTGCCAACGCCAATATCGGCGTGGCGCTGGGCGGCATCATTGCCTGCGGCTTTGTCTACATGCTGGTCGGCCTGCTGGTGCAGATGGTGGGCACGGCCTGGATCGAACGCTTCATGCCGCCCGTGGTGACGGGCGCCGTGGTGGCCATCATCGGCCTGAACCTGGCCTCGATTCCCATCAAGAACATGGCGTCCAACAACTTCGAGTCCTGGATGCAGGCGCTGACCTTTGTCTCCGTGGCGCTGGTGGCGGTGTTCACGCGCGGCATGCTGCAGCGCCTGCTGATTCTGATCGGCCTGATCATTGCCAGCGTGCTCTACGCCGTCTTCACCAACGGCCTGGGCTGGGGCAAGCCCGTGGATCTGAGCGGCGTGCTCAATGCCGCCTGGTTCGGCATTCCCAGCTTCCATGCGCCGGTGTTCACCAGCAATGCCATGCTGCTGATCGTGCCCGTGGTCATCATCCTGGTGGCCGAGAACCTGGGCCATATCAAGGCGGTGACCGCCATGACGGGCAAGAACCTGGACCAATACATGGGTCGTGCCTTCATCGGTGACGGCGTGGCCACCATGGTCTCCGGCGCAGCCGGCGGCACAGGCGTGACCACCTATGCCGAAAACATCGGCGTGATGGCGGCGACCCGCATCTACTCCACGGCCGTGTTCTTTGTGGCGGCCCTGCTGGCCGTGCTGCTGGGCTTCTCGCCCAAGTTCGGTGCGCTGATCCAGGCCATTCCCCTGCCCGTGATGGGCGGTGTCTCCATCGTGGTGTTCGGCCTGATCGCCATTGCCGGCGCCAAGATCTGGGTGGACAACAAGGTGGACTTCTCCGACACCAAGAATCTGATCGTGGCTGCCATCACCCTGATCCTGGGTACCGGAGAATTCACGCTGAGGTTCGGCGAATTCGCGCTGGGCGGCATCGGCTGCGCCACCTTTGGCGCCATCATCCTGTATGCGCTGCTGACCATGGGCGAGCGCAAATCTGAAACCAAGGTACAGGCCAAGTGAGTGCCAACATGTAATCGAGGGAACATTCCCCTGACAGCAGCGCGGGGCCTTTGCCGAGAATCCCGGTGTTAATGTTCCGCGCTGGTAACATTTCTCTCTGGAGATATGCCGCCCTACCCGGGCGGTTTTTTTTAGAGGTGCCAGTCTGAGCGCCGAGCATGAGCCGCAAGAATGCCAGCGCGTTGGCGCCGGTCAGGCTCGCGTGCCGGGCCGGAGCCTCTGAGTTTGGAGCATGCAATGTCCATCGCAGATCGCGTACGTTACCCAGAATTCCTCTCGCGCGTCATGACGGCCGAAGAGGCCGCCGCCCTGATTCCCCACGGTGTCAATGTCGGCATGAGCGGCTTTACCGGAGCCGGTTATCCCAAGGCATTGCCACAGGCCATAGCGGCCCGTGCCAAGGCAGAGCATGCCCAGGGCAAGCCCTACAAGATCAATGTCTGGACCGGCGCGTCCACCGCCGCCGAATGCGACGGCGTGATGGCCGAAGCCCACGCACTGGGTCAGCGCCTGCCCTTCAACACCGATCCCATCGCGCGCAAGGCCGTGAACTCGGGTGAGATCGACTTCATCGACATGCACCTGTCCCATGTGGCGCAGCATGCCTGGTTCGGCTTTCTGGGCCATATGAACATCGCCGTGATCGAGGTGCTGGGCGTGACCGCCGATGGTCTGCTGATCCCGTCGACGGCCGTGGGCAACAACAAGACCTGGCTGGAGATCGCCGACAAGGTGATTCTGGAAGTCAACACCAAGCCGCCCGCCCGGATGGAGGGCATGCACGACATCTACTACGGCACGGCCATCCCGCCGCGCCGCATGCCCATCAACATGACGCATGCCGATGACCGTATCGGCGATGCCTACCTGAAGGTGGACCCCGCCAAGGTCGTGGCCGTGGTCGAGACCCACAAGGGCGACCGCGACAATGTGTTTGCCACACCGGACGAGAACTCCCAGAAAATAGCCGGCTACATCATCGACTTCCTGGCCCACGAGATGAAGATGGGCCGCCTGCCCAAGGAAATGCTGCCCATCCAGTCGGGTGTGGGCAATGTGGCCAATGCCGTGCTGGCAGGCTTGCTGACCGGCCCGTTCGAGAACCTGCTGGGCTTTACCGAAGTGCTGCAGGACGGCATGCTGGATCTGCTGCGCGCGGGCAAGATGAGCAAGGCCTCGGCCACTTCCATCTCGCTGTCTGCTGCGGCCTACAAGGACTTCGAGGACAACATCGACTTCTACCGCGAGCGCATCATCCTGCGCCCGCAGGAAATCTCCAACCACCCCGAGTTGGTGCGCCGCCTGGGCATCATCGCCATGAACTCGATGATCGAGGCCGACATCTACGGCAACATCAACTCCACCCATGTCATGGGCACGGGCATGATGAACGGCATCGGCGGATCGGGCGACTTTGCCCGCAACGGCTATCTGTCCTTCTTTGTCACGCCCTCGGTGGCCAAGGACGGCAAGATCAGCTGCATCGTGCCCATGTGCTCGCATGTGGACCACACCGAGCATGACACCCAGATCATCGTCACCGAGCAGGGTCTGGCCGATCTGCGTGGCCTGTCGCCCAAGCAGCGTGCGCAAGTCATCATCGACAGGTGTGCCCATCCGGACTACCGCGCCCAGTTGCAGGATTATTTCGACCGCTCGCGCCAGCAGGGTGCACAGCACACGCCGCATATCCTGACCGAGGCACTGTCCTGGCATCAGCGCTTCATGGACAAGGGCGATATGCGGGGCTGAGTTACCCCCTGAGCCGCTTTGCGGCTTCCCCCAAGGGGGACGACACCATTGCTGCGGGGCGGCGGGGCCGCCTAGGCTCTTGCTTGGTGTCTCTGATCTGGTAGCTGGTGAACTGGTCGCCGTGTACTAGTCCGCTTGGTGCTGGCGTCTGCTGCTCCAAGTCCTTAGCATCGAAGGACGCTCTGCAAAGAGCGTCCTTTTTTCATGCACCACAAGGACTGGTATGGCGATCTGGACCCGAGAGCTCGATCTGAAAGCGCTGAACGCAGGCAGCGCAAACACTGCAATTTCCCACCTGGGCATTGAGTTCACCGAATACGGCGACGACTATGTACGCGCCCGCATCCATGTGGATGAACGCACCTGCCAGCCCTATGGCATTTTGCACGGCGGTGTCAGCGTGGTGCTGGCCGAGACGCTGGGCTCCATGGCCGCGGCCTGCAGCATTCCCGAAGGCTATCGCTGCGTGGGCCTGGGCGTGACTGCCAATCATGTGCGAGCAGGCCGCAAGGGCAGCTGGATCACCGCCACGGCGCGGCCCACGCACCTGGGGCGCACCACGCATGTCTGGGCGGTGGAGCTGCGCGATGAAGAGGGCAAGCTGACCTGCAACTGCAGCCTGACGATGGCGATCCTGCCGCCAGAGGCAGCCAAGAATGCGCGGCTGGATGCGGCTTCGTTGGGTGGGGTTCAGTAGGTTTTTTGTTTGCGAAACTGCTTTGTTTTGAGGATATAGGCCGGGTTTCGCCCGGCTGGCGACCTACTTTCTTCGCAAGAAAGTAGGCAAAGAGCAGGCCCCTACTGCCCACGTCCCTCCGGCTTCGCCTGTGGGCAACCTGCGCCGACAACCTCTTGTTGCTGTACGGCAAAACTCACTTCGAGCTTCGCTCTTCGTTCAAACACATTGCCGTAAAAGTGATGACGATGCGTCTGCACTCTACGGTGCAGCCGCGCGCCACAAGAGGCTGCCGTCGCAGGCGTGGGCACAAGGGGCAATACCGGAGACAGGATAGCTCCGAGATAAATTTGATAGCTGCAACCGCAATTCATATAAGCGATTGAGCCTGATTTCGCCACAAGTCTTGCAGGCTGTCCGCTCCCACCCGTCTGGCTGTGCCTGCGGCACGCGGTTCAGGCTGCGGGCAATGCTGCCGCAGGACAGCATTGCTTTGTGAACTGGCTTGCCGCCGTTTGTCTGAGCGCAGCGGCATGCCGCGCAGCGAGTTGGGCGGCACCGTAGGCTGAATTGTGTGACGCAGGTTTACCCGGAGCGAAGCGCAGGGACACAGGCAATCGGATAGCGCTCTTTGCCTACTTTCTAGCGCGCTAGAAAGTAGGTCGCCAGCCGGGGCGAGTCCCGGCCTCTGTCCATAAATCAGGTACCCAGTTTCACTCCAAACATCAAACAGAGGAAGTCTCAAAAGCTTATCTATCAGGCGTGAACAGCTATCAAAACAAGACGACAGTCAAACTCCCAACAACACCGACAACTTCTCCGGCTGCAGCAGCAGATCCGCGGACTGAGCCTGCAAGGCCAGTCGGCCTTTTTCCATCACCACGGCCTTGTCGGTATGGGCCAGCACCTTTTTGTAATCGCGGTCCACGATCAACGTGGAGATGCCGGTTTCACGAATCTGTGCAATCACGCGCCAGATTTCGGCCACCACCAGCGGAGCCAGGCCCTCGGTGGCTTCATCCAGAATCATGAGGCGAGGATTGGTCATCAGTGCGCGGCCGATGGAGACCATCTGCTGCTCGCCGCCCGAGAGTTGATCGCCGCCGTTGGACAGTCGCTCCTTGAGGCGTGGAAAGGTTTCCAGCACACGTTCGTAGGTCCAGCCCCGGCTGCCGTCCAGGCCGGCTCTGGCGCTCATCAAGAGGTTTTCCTTGACGGAGAGATTGGGGAAAACGCCGCGCCCTTCGGGGACGTAGCCAATGCCGAGACGCGCCATTTTCTCGGGGGCGGAATTCGTTACCTCCTTGCCGTCGGCAAACACCCGGCCCGAACGTGCCGCCACATAGCCCATCAGCGTGCGGATCAGCGTGGTCTTGCCCATGCCGTTGCGGCCCAGCAGGCCCACGGCCTGGCCTTGGGGCAGATCCAGCGAGATGCCATGCAGGATATGGCTGTCGCCGTAAAAGCTGTGCACTTCCTGCAGGCTGAACATGGCATGGTTCGAAGGCCCTGAAAGTGGGCGCGTGCCTGTGCCAGAGGCAGCAAGCAAGGGCTGCCCCGCAGCGATGGTGCCGTCCCCCTCCCGCGCAGCGAGAGAGGGGGAAGCGACAGAGCCGCTCAGGGGGTGCCTTGTTTCAAGCATGTTCTTCTTCTCCCAGATAGGCGGTGCGCACGACCGGGTCGTTGCGAATCTGATCGGGCGTGCCCGTGGCTACCACGCTGCCGTTGACCATGACGGTGATGCGATCGGCGATGCGGAAAACGGCATCCATATCGTGCTCCACCAGCAGCACGGCATGCGCGGATTTGAGCTCCTGCAGCAGCTCCAGCATGCGTTCTGTCTCTTCGGCGCCCATGCCTGCCAGAGGTTCGTCCAGCAGCAGCACGCGCGGCGCTGTGGCCAGACACATGGCGACTTCCAGCTGACGCTTGGCACCATGGCTCAGGCTGCCGGCAAGGCGCCCGGCATGCTGGGCAAGACCGGCGCGCTGCAGCGCAGATTGCGCCCGCTGCATGCTGGCTGCGCAATGCTGGGCTGACTCCCAGATGCGCCAGGGCCTGGGCAGCGCCTGGGCCTGGGCCGTGAGCCGGCAGTTCTCCAGCACCGTGAACTCGGGGAAGATGGTGGTGCGCTGGTAGCTGCGGCCGATGCCGGCCTTGGCGCGCAGTGGCTGCGGCATCTGCGTGACGTCCCGGCCTTCAAGTGCAATGCTGCCGCTGCTGGCCGCTATCTCGCCCGAGAGCATGTTGATCAGCGTGGACTTGCCTGCGCCGTTGGTGCCGATGACGGCATGGACCTCGCCCTGATGCAGATCCAGGTCCACATTGTTCACGGCCACCAGCCCGCCAAAGCGCCGCGTTAGGCCGCGCACGGACATCTTGGGAGCATTGCCTGTATCAGCCATGATCCGCTCCTTGCTCGGCAGCTTCTGGCGACTTGCCGGTCCGCGCCGCTGCCTTCTTCTGCCATTTGTCGTTGATGCCTACCAGCCCCTTGGGCAGCAGCGCGACCAGCGCGATGATGGAGATGCCAAGCGTCAGCTGCCAGTGATCTGCGGCATTGCCAACGATGGCATGCGTGCTCAGCAGCTCCTTGAGCAGCACAAAGGTGATGGTGCCCAGTACGGCACCGCGCAGCGAGCCCACGCCACCCAGAATCAGCATCAGCAATACCTCGCCGGAGTGGTGCCAGGCCAGCAGCTCGGGGTTGACCACGGCATCGCGTGCGGCCAGCAGAAAGCCCGCCAGACCCGCCAGCGCACCGGCAATCACAAAGCCGGCGAGCTTGTAGCCGTAGGTGGCAAAGCCGGCAGCGCGCATGCGCTGCTCGTTGACGCGAATGCCGGCCAGCGCATGGCCGAAGCGAGAGTGGCGCAGCATGGCGATGAAGGCATAGACCAGCACCAGCGCGGCCAGTACCACGAAGTACTGCGTGCTGCTGCTTTCCATGTCCAGTGCGCCTATGGCCGGGCGCTGCATCAGGTAGATGCCGTCGCTGCCGCCGAAATAGCCCACGTCGTGCACGACAAAGAAAGCCAGTTGCGCGAATGCCAGCGTGACCATGATGAAGTACACGCCCTTGGTGCGCAGACTCAGGGCGCCCACCAACAGCGCATACAGGCCCGAGACACCGACGGCGGCGCCGAGCATGACGAGAAAGTTGCTGCCGTCCTGGCCGGCTGCCTTCACCGCCGCATAGGCACCGAGCCCGAAGTAGGCCGCATGGCCCAGGCTGACCAGCCCTGCGCCGCCCACCAGGATATGCAGGCTCAGTGCAAAGATGGACAGGATCATGATCTTGACGACCAGATCGGAGAGATAGGCCGACCAGAAGGGCTGTGCGGCAGCCAGCAGCGCTGCAACAGCCAGCGGCAGCACCACAGCTACCCACACGCTTTTGGCGCGAATGGGGCGGCTCTGGTTGGTGACGGCCGGTGCTTCTGCATAGGCCTGATTGGATTGCGGCAGCGGCGTATAGGAGGTGTCGCTCATATCAGTGATCCTTGACACTGCTTGCAGAATTGGCGTGAGCCAAGCAGGGGACATGGGGCAAGGGCCTGACCGGCCGCCCCGCAGCGAAGGTGTTGTCCCCGTCTCGCGTGGCGAGCAAGGGTGGAAGGCGCGAAGCGACTCAGGGGGAGCTTCATCATCTCTTGCCCATCAGGCCTTCCGGGCGCCATACAAGGATCACGGCCATCAGCAGATAGATGCTCATGCCGCTGAGTTCCTGGAAGAACACCTTGCCGAAGGTATCCACAAAGCCCACCAGCAGCGAGGCAATCAGCGCGCCGGTGATCGAGCCTATGCCGCCGATGACCACCACCACAAAGCAGATGATGAGCACGCTGGAGCCCATATTGGGGTAGACCGAACTCATGGGCGCCGCGATCATCCCGGCCAGGGCCGCCAGGGCCACGCCCACGGCAAAGACGATGCGGTAGAGGCGCTTGATGTTGATGCCCAGGCCGCGCACCATGTCGCGGTTGCTGGCACCGGCACGAATCATCATGCCCAGACGCGTGCGGTTGACGGTGTAGTACATCAGCAGCGCCACCAGCAGGCAGGCAGCGGCTGCAAACACGTTGTACCAGGGGTACTGCATCATGCCCATCAAAGGGAAGCTGCCGGCCAGCCAGGCAGGCTTTTCCACGCCATGCACATCGTTGCCCACGAGGATGGCGCGCAGGCCTTCAAACACCAGAATCAGGCCATAGGTCATCAGCACCTGCTGCAGGTGATCGCGTTCGTAGAGAAAGCTGAAGAATGCCCATTCGAGAAAATAGCCCAGCACCACGGCCAGCACCACGCCGACCAGCAGCATGATGATGAAATGCTGGCCCAGGTACGGTGCGAGCGAGAACGCCACGTAGGCACCGATCATGTAGAAGCTGCCATGGGCGAGGTTGATCACCCCCATGATGCCGAAGATCAGCGTCAGGCCGGAGGCCAGCAGAAACAGAAGCAGTCCGTACTGAACAGAGTTCAGACACTGCACCAGAAAAGTGGCGAGATCCACGGCAATCCTTGTTGAAGCAGGAGGCTGCAAAGCGGGGCATACAGCCCGGCGAATCGTCGATTCGCGCTGGAGACGAGGTGCTCTGTCGCAGGCGGCACCGAAGGTGCGGCAGGACAGAGCAAGCAGGTATCGAGGGCGGTATGGCTCGCGTCTATTACATGCGGCAGCCGCGGGCTGGGTCCGCCAGAGCCTTTACTGCCACGCTGATCTTCTTGTTCTCCTTGCCGTCAACCTTGCGCAGATAGATGTCCTGCACGGGATTGTGGGCCTTGCTCAAGGTGAAGTCGCCGCGCGGGCTGGCAATCGTGGCTTTCTCGATGGCTGTACGGAAGACATCCTTCTTGCCGATGTCGCCGCCGGCGGCCTTCAGGCCCACGGCCAGCATCTGTGCGGCGTCATAGCCTTGCACGGCATAGACATCGGGCTGCAGCTTGTAGTTCTTGGCGTAATTGGTGCGGAAGGCCTGATCGCGCGCCGTACCCAGTTCGTCGGCATAGTGCAGCGTGGTCAGCATGCCCTGGGCGGCCTCGCCCTGAGCGTCCAGCGTGCCGTCGGTCAGAAAGCCCGGTCCGTAGAGCGGAATGGTTTTGGACAGGCCCGAGGCGTGATAGTCCTTGACGAATTTCACGGCACCTGCGCCCGCGAAGAAGGAGAACACGGCATCGGGCTTGGCCGCTGCGATCTCGGTCAGCAGAGCCTGGAATTCAACGTTGGGAAACGGCAGCGTCAGCTGCTTGCTGACCTTGCCGCCGCTTTTCTCGAAGCCTTCCTTGAAGCCGTTGACGGCCTCTTCACCGGCAGCGTACTTCCAGGTCAGGGTCATGGCATTTTTCTTGCCTTCCTTGGCTGCGACCACGCCCATGGGGTAGGCCGTCTGCCAGTTGGAGAAGGAGCTTCGGAAGATATTGGGAGCGCACATGGGGCCGGTGACTGCATCGGCTCCCGCATTGGGCACGATGAGCACGGTGCCGCTTTCCTTGGCGGCCTTGGCCATGGCCATGGCCACGCCGGAGTGCACGGTGCCGATGATCACATCGACCTTGTCGCGCTTGATGAGGCGGTTGACGTTGTCCGTTGCCTTGGCGGGATCTGACTCATCGTCGACCTTGAAGTATTCGATCTCGCGCCCGCCCAGCTTGCCGCCTTGCTCGGCTACCTGCATGCGAAAGCCGTTCTCGATCGCCACGCCCAGGGCTGCATAAGTGCCGCTGAAAGGCAGCATGAAGCCGACCTTGATCTTCTCCTGCGCGATGGCGCTGCTGCCGCTTGCGGCGGCAGCCAGTGCGATTGCGCTCCATATTGCCCATTGCTTGCTCATGCTTGTCTCCTGCTGGTTGATGGACGAATGCCGGCTTACTCTCAGATCAACGGTTATGACTGGCTGTGGTGCTGGGGTTGGCACTGATGCACGAGCGCACTCTAACAACTTTAGGTTTAAAGCAATACCAGCGATTGCCCTAGTTTGTGACTACTGTTTTGATAGCTTCTTGCAACCTTGCGATAAGCAATTAGCGCGGCTTGGATTCCAGCTCACGCAAACGAAAGCGCTGGATCTTTCCTGTCGCGGTCTTTGGCAGCTCATCGACAAATTCAATGAAGCGCGGGTATTTGTAGGCGGCCAGCCGATTCTTTACAAAGGCCTTGAGTTCAGCCTCGCTGGCGCTCTGTCCGGGCTTGCACACCACATAGGATTTGGTCTTGGTCAGGCCCTGTTCGTCGGTCACGCCGATCACGGCCGCCTCAAGTACGGCAGGGTGCTGCTGCAGCGTGGATTCGACCTCGAAGGGCGAGACATAGATGCCGCTGACCTTGAGCATGTCGTCGCTGCGGCCTGCATAGGTGTAGTAGCCGTCGGCATCGCGCACATATTTGTCGCCGCTCTTGAGCCAGGCACCCTGGAAGGTGTCGCGCGTCTTGTCGCGGTTGGCCCAGTACATCAGGGCCGCGCTCGGGCCCTTGATGTAGAGGTCGCCGATCTCGCCATCGGCCACGGGCTGTCCGTCCTCGCCGCGCAGCTCCACCGCATAGCCGGGCACAGGTTTGCCGGTGCTGCCGTAGCGTATATCGTCCGGGCGGTTGGAGAGGAAGATATGCAGCATTTCGGTGGAGCCGATGCCGTCCACGATATCGGCGCCGAAGTGGGTCTTGAAGCGCTGGGCAATCTCGGCCGGCAGGGCTTCGCCTGCCGACGAGCACATGCGTAGGCTGACCTGTTCGCGTGCCGGCAGGGTGGGGTGAGCCAGCATGCCCGCAAAGCCCGTAGGCGCTCCGAAAAACACTGTGGGCTGGTGCTCGGTCCAGCGCCTGAAAGTGGCTTCCGGCGTGGGGCGCTCGGCCATCAGCACCACGCTGGCTCCCACGCTCAGGGGGAAGGTCAGGGCATTGCCAAGGCCGTAGGCGAAGTAGAGCTTGGCGGCGGAAAAGCAGACATCGTTTGCGTTCAGGCCCAGCACCGGTTTGCCATACAGCTCGGCCGTCCAGTAGGGGTTGGCGTGGGTATGCACCGCCCCCTTGGGTTTGCCGGTGGAGCCTGAGGAATACAGCCAGAAGCCGGGGTCGTCGCCCATGGTTCTGGCGGCATGAGCGAGCGGCATTTGCTGCTGCAGCCAGGGCTGCAGCGGCTCGAAGGCCGGCGGCAGGCCTTGCGGTGCTTCATCGGGCCTGGCGACCCAGATATGGTTGACCTCATGCTGCGCCTGCTCCAGGGCCTGCTGCACCACGGCAACCAGCGCGCCATTGGTCACGATCGCCTGAGCACGGCAATGCTCGAGCATATAGGCGTAGTCGGCAGCAGTGAGCAAGGTATTCACCGCCACCGGCACCACGCCTGCGTACATGGCTCCCAGAAATGAGATCACCCACTCGCGCATATCGTGCATGACCAGCAGCACGCGCTCCTCGCGATGGATGCCGGCAGCGAGCAGGCCATGGGCCAGGCGGCGCGCCTGCTCCTGCAACTGAGCATAGCTGAGCGTGCCCTGGTCATCGGTGTAGGCGTTCTTGTCACCGCGCCCCTGGTTGAGATCAAACAGATGCTGGGCAAAGTTGAAGGCTTGGCTGAAGTCGGTCATGGCTCATGCTCCCGTCGTTTCGGCCAGTGCCTGCAGAAGCTGTGGTGCGGCTTGTATGGCGCTTTTGCGATGATAGAAATCCAGTGCCCGCAGGCCGCCGAGTTCGGAGCCGCCGCCGGCGCGGCCCGGACCGCCATGCAGGGACTGGGGCATGACATTGCCGTGGCCCGTATGCAGCCTGGCGACAGCGGGCGTGACCACGTGCACGCGGCCGTGGCTGGCTGCGAGATCGGTGGCGGCTGCGGCCAGGGCCTGGTCGTCATCGCCGTAGATCGAGCAGACCAGCGAGCCCTGGCCGCGATGCGCCAGTGCCAGGCCATGTGCCAGGTCACGGTAGGGCATGAGCGTGGCCACCGGGCCAAAGACTTCCATGTCATGCACGAGTGCACTGCCATCGGGGTCCTGTGTTCCCAGCAGCACGGGCTGGGCGCAGGCGGCAATCGCCGGGTCGGCATCGATCAGCGCATTACGCCGGCCGTCATGCAGGGCCGTGGTGTGCTCCAGCAACCGGCCCAGGCCCTGCTGCACGCTGTCGTACTGCTCGCGGCTGACCAGAGATCCCATGCGTACGGCGTCGTTGCGCGGGTTGCCCACGGCGATCTTTGCCAGTTGCGCACCGAGGGCCTGGGCCATACCGTCGTACAGAGCTTGTGGTACCAGCACGCGGCGTATGGCCGTGCATTTCTGGCCGGATTTGACCGTCATTTCGCGCACCACCTCACGCGCCAGCAAGGCGGCAGCTTCGCTGTCCGGGCCATGGCCGGGCAGCAGCAGCGCGCAATTCACGCTGTCGGCCTCGATATTGCTGCGCACCGAGTGGCGGGCTATGGCCGCGTGAGAACGTATGGTCGAAGCCGTCTCCGCAGACCCCGTGAACGAAACCACATCTATGGGTTGCAGCTGATCCAGCAATCCGGCAGCGCTGCCGCAGACGATGGACAAAGCGCCCGGCGGCAATATGCCGGCATCGATCACATCCTTGACCATGCGCTGGGTCAGCCAGGCGGTGGCCGTGGCCGGCTTGACGATGACGGGCACGCCCGAGAGCAGGGCCGGTGCCGCCTTCTCCCACAGCCCCCAGGCAGGGAAGTTGAAGGCGTTGATGAACAGCGCCACGCCGCGTGTCGGGACCTGGATATGCCGGGACAGAAAGGCACCGTCTTTGGCCAGCGCCACGGCTTCGCCGTCGCTCAGATGCCTCGCATCGCCGAGCGCCGCGCCCCATCTGGCGTATTGGTTCAGAGTGTAGATGCCGCCGTCCACATCGACGGCGGTGTCGTTTCTGACGGTGCCGCTGTTGGCGGTGGATATCTCGTAATACGCGTCGCGGCGGCTTTGCAGCACGGCGGCAATATCGGCCAGCAGGCTGGCGCGCCGGGCGTAGCTGAGGGCTCGCAAGGCCTTGCCTCCGGTGTCGCGTGCGAAGGCAAAGGCGGCGCCCAGATCAAGCCCTGTGGCATCGACACGCACCAGCTCGGCTCCCAGTACCGGGTCGCGTAACAAACTGCCCCGGCCGCTGCCGGTTTGCCAGCGGCCAGCCACATGGTTGGCCAGTAACTCAGTCATGGGGGTCTCCTGAAGTGCTGTTCTGATCAGCATCAAATCTTCGGTGAAACATGCAATATTGTGCGTGCAATCAAAAGATAAATACGAGACAATGCAGTGTCAAGCAATATATTGCATGATTCGCGTTAACCCCGACTGTTTATCATTCACGGCCTCTGAGGAGCTTTATGGATCAGTTAGACATGGCATCCGCGTCGGTTGCGGAAGGGGATGAGGCGGGCAAAAGCCCGTTGCTGCAGGCCTTGGGCGAGAGGGTGCGCAATCTGCGTGCGCGCCGCGGTCTCACGCGCCGTGGGCTGGCTTCGGCCGCCGTGGTGTCGGAGCGCCATCTGGCCAATCTCGAATACGGCACGGGCAATGTCTCCATCCTGGTGCTGCAGCAGATCGCACATGCACTTCAGTGCAGCATGGCCGAGCTGCTGGGCGATGTGACGACGGCCAGTGCCGAATGGCTGTTGCTGCGCGAATTGCTGGAAGGCCGCAGCGAGGCCGATTTGCAGCGCGTGCGACTGGCCGCCGGAGAGATTCTGGGAACGGCGCCCATGGGCGATCCGCACCGGGCTTCGCGCATTGCCCTGATAGGCCTGCGCGGCGCGGGCAAGTCCACGCTGGGGCGTATGCTGGCCGAGCAACTGAATGTGCCGTTTCTCGAGCTGAACCAGGAGATTGAGCGAGTGGCCGGTTGCAGCGTGCGCGAGATTTATGACCTCTATGGAGCTGGCGCCTATCGCCGTTACGAGCGCCGTGCACTCGAAGAGGCCGTGCAGATCTACAGCGACGTGGTGATTGCCACCCCGGGAGGCATTGTCTCGGACCCCGCGACCTTCAACGAACTGCTCAGCCATTGCACCACAGTCTGGCTGCAGGCCCAGCCCGATGAGCATATGAGCCGTGTCGTGGCCCAGGGCGACACGCGGCCCATGGCGGCCAACCCCGAGGCCATGGATGATTTGCGCCGGATTCTGGACGGCCGATCGGCCTTTTATTCCAAGGCCGATCATGTGCTGGACACCAGCGGAAAGAGCGTGGCGCAAAGCCTCAAGCAGCTGAAAGTGCTGGTCGCAGCCTGACGGTATTCACAGGGGCAGGGCACGCTCCAGCACGGCGGCGATGTCAAGTCCTGCGGGGTCAAATGCCCCTACCACCATGGCTCCGTTCTGTGCGCCCAGGCGGGTGTGGATGAAGCCATCGGCCATGTGGGCGGGCGCATGCCTGTGCAGCAGGCAGGCCTGGGCCAGCAGACACAAGTCCTGCACCAGTCGGCGGGCCTGCGGCTCCAGTGCCTCGGGGGAACCGGACAGGCGTTTGGCCAGCGATTGCGCCATCGCCGTCAGAAGGGGCTGGTCGGCAGCCATATCGCCGAGATCCTGCAACAGCAGGCGCGTGGCTTCAGGCTCGCGGCCCATGGCGCGCAGAACGTCGAGACACATCACATTGCCCGAGCCTTCCCAGATGGAGTTGACCGGCGCTTCACGGAACAGGCGCGCGACTATGCTGTCCTGTACATAGCCGTTGCCGCCAAAGACCTCCATGGCTTCGCCCGTGATCTCCACCGAGCGCTTGCAGACCCAGAACTTGGCGGCTGGAGTCATGATGCGCTTCCAGGCGCGGGCCAGCAGATCGCCTTCGGCCTCCGACTCATAGGCCTGAGCCAGATGCATGGCGAGTTGCATGGAGGCTTCGCTTTCGAGTGCCAGGTCCGCGAGCACGGTGGCCATCAGCGGCTGATCCGCGAGATGTCTGCCAAAGGCCGAGCGCTGGCGCGCATAGGCAATCGACTGCACGGTGGCGCTGCGCAAAATGGCCGCGCTGCCCAGCACGCAGTTCAGCCGCGTGTAGCTGGCCATTTCGATGATGGTGGGAATGCCTCGGCCTTCCTCGCCCATGAGAATGCCCCAGGCGTCCTGCAGCTCCACTTCCGAGCTGGAGTTGCTGCGGTTGCCTACCTTGTCCTTGAGGCGCTGCACACGCACGGGGTTCTTGCTTCCGTCGGGACGCCAGCGCGGCACGAAAAAACAGGCATGACCGCCGAGCTCACCGCTTGGCGTGGCCATGCGAGCCACCACCAGATGGGCGTCGCACATGGGGGCCGAGAAAAACCATTTGTGGCCGCGCAGCAGATACTCGCCGCCGCGACCTCCCTCATGCACGGGGCGAGCCACTGTGGTGTTGGCGCGCACGTCCGAGCCGCCCTGTTTTTCCGTCATGCCCATGCCTATCCAGATGGATTTTTTCTGGTCCAAGGGCAGATCGCGTGCGTCGTACTCGTGGCTGAACAACCGGGCCTGCAACTGGCTCCATAGCTGGGGCTCTTTTTGCAGAACGGGGATGGCCGCCGTGGTCATGGTGGCCGGGCATAACGTGCCTTGCTCCACCTGGCCGTGCAGGTAAAAGCCGGCGGCCCAGGCGCTCCAGCGGCCGCGGCTTGGGCTCTCGAAGGGCAAGGAGATCAGGCCCTGTTTGCGATACAGCTCCATGAGGCGATGCCAGCTGGGGTGGAATTCCACGGCATCTTGCACACGCCCGCGCGCGTCGAAGCGCTGCAGCTCGGGGGTATGGCGGTTGGCGAGCTCGGCATGCTCCCAGTTGTGCTTCTCGCCAAGCTGTTGCGCAAAGCGTTTCAGGGCCGGCACAAAGCTCTGCGCCTGCTGGCGCTGCAGCACTTCCTGCAAGGCAGCGTCGGCTTGCAGCAGATTGATGCCGGTCAGCTCATCGAACTGGTTGAAGACGTCATGGGTGTCCAGGGCCTGCATGCGATCACTCCTGTGGCTGTGCGCTCGTCACAGCCCAATATAGAGCGCCGCATGGCTGACGCAAAGCGGGTTTTCAGCTGCCTGGTCGCTGGTGTTCAGCGCCTGCGTGCCTGCTCGTACAAGCCCATGACGCGCGGCACGTTACCCTCCAGCTGGCGTATGCGATCGGGGCCCGTCGGATGCGTGGAGAGAAAGCCTATGCCGCCTTCGCCCGTGGCCTGACCCATCTTGCGCCACAGACTCACGGCGGCCTGCGGGTTGTAGCCGGCGCGTGCGGCCAGTTCCAGCCCGACCAGGTCGGCATCGCTTTCGTCATTGCGGCTGAACTTGAGGCTGAGCAATTGCCCGCCCAGGCGTGCAGCGGCATTGCCGATATCGCCCAGACCCAGCAATTGCGCGCCCAGCGATATGCCTATGCTGGTGGCCTGGTTCTTGGCCAGCTGCTCGCGCGAATGCTCGCGCAGGGCATGGGCCATCTCGTGGCCCATGATCATGGCGATCTCGTCGTCCGTGAGCTTGAGCTGGTCGATGATGCCTGTGTAGAAGGCGATCTTGCCGCCGGGCATGCAGAACGCGTTGATCTGCTTGTTGCCTATGAGATTGACCTCCCAGCGCCACTGGCTGGCGCGCGGGTTCCACTGCACGGCATAGGGAATCAGGCGCTGGGCAATGCCGCGCAGGCGTTGCAGCTGCGGGTTGCCGGCGTCTGCCAGCGCGCCCTGGGCCTTGGCCTTTTGCAGCAGCTCCTGGTACTGCTGGGTCGCAGAGCTTTCCAGCGTCTCGGCCGGTACCAGCTGGCGCATCACCGAGGCCTTGCCTACCTCCACCTGAGCCTGCGCTGGCGCGTGCATCAGCGCAGCACAGACCAGTGCGGGCAGCAGGCAGTTGCGGGTGGCGGGCAGGCGCAGGGATGAGATGAGGGCGTGCATAAGCGCCAAGTCTATGCGAGCTGCAGCCTGCCTCGGGTCAGACGGTTTCTGCAGTCTTGCGCTCTGCCTGTACTACCAGCCACAGACCACCGATCACGCCGAACAGACCGATCACGGACCACCAGGCGGGGCGCTCGCCAACCACCAACAGCGACAGCGCAAAAGCGGTAATCGGCTCGGCCTTGCTCAGTGCCACGCCGGTCGCGGCAGACATGCCGCGCAGGCCCACGGAGAACAGCAGATAGGCAAAGCCCGTGGCGAACATGCCCAGATAGATCACCACGGCCCAGCCGCCGGCGCTGATCTGCAGCGGCCCGCCCAGCCAGGCCGAAACGGGCAGTGACAGCAGGGCCGCGCAGGCAAACACCCAGGCATTGACCGTGGCCACACGCGATTGCAGCACCAGTGCCTGGTTGACCAGCGCGTAGGCGGCATAGGACAGACCGGCCAGCAGACACAGGGCCATGCCCGCCCATGGCAGATGCTGTCTGTCGGTGGCGGCCAGCGCCATGACAATGCCTCCGCCAACGCCGGTGCAGGTGCCCAGCCACCATTGAGGGCTGGGCATGCGCTTTTGCACCACGGCCTGCATCAGGCCGGCCCAGATGGGGCCGCTGCCTATGGCCAGCGCCGTACCCAGGGCCACACCGCTGGCCTTGACGCCGGCAAAGAAGCTGAGGTTGTAGATGGCCATGCAGAGGCCGCAGAACACGATGCGCGCCCAGCGCATGGGTTGGCGCGCATGGCCTCGGTCCAGCAGCAGCGCCAGCGCGCCAAAGAACAGCGCGGCCATGACCATGCGCAGGCCGCCCACCCAGTAGGGCGAGAGCTGTGCAGGCGCGAAATGCTGTGCCGTGCCCGTGGTGCCCCAGAGCATGGCGGCGGCCAGCACCAGGCCGACAGGGCCCAAGGCGCTGCGGGGCGAGGGAGAAGAGATAGCGGAAGTGACAGACATGAGCGAGCCATCATGCGCGGGCCAGGGCTGCTCATCTGTCGAGAAACGCTTGAAGTGCGAGGGGTGGCTCAGCGGCGCTCGCGCAGCTGGCGCGATGTCAGGCCGCGCTCGCGCCGCAGTGCATAGGCCAGGGCGCTGGCCGATGCGTAGCCGCAGCGCAGTGCGGTCGCTTCGAGTGCCGCCCCCTTTCTGAGCTGCAGCACGGCAGCGTCCAGACGCAGGCCGCGAAGCCAGTCCTGCGGCGTGCGATCCGTCAGTTCCACGAAACGGGCGTGGAACTGGGCCACGCTCAGATGCACCAGGTCCGCCAGCCGGGCCGTGGGCCAGCTTTCATGCAAAGCCGCCTGTACTTGGCGCTGCAGCCACAGCAGATCCATGCCGCGACGCTGCAGCAAGGTGGGAGCCTGCAGCACCAGCGCCATCTGCGCGGCGGCTGACAGGCTTGATTGCGGAAAGCGCAACGCCGGGGGCACGGCAAAGCGGCGCAGCTTGTCCAGCCCCTGGGTCATGGGCGCGTCGATCACCAGCACCTGGGTTTGCGGTGCTGCCAGATAGCCGTGGCCGGTACCTGCGGGTATGACCATGCCGCAGGCGCTGTCCACAAAGCTGGGTCTGCCACCCACCTCCAGCTCCATGCGGCCCTGCAGCGCAAACAGAATCTGGGCATGGTCATGGGCATGGGCCTGATGCTCGCCGCTGTAGCTGCGCACCGAGGTCTGTGCCTGGTCAAGCACAGGGCGCGGAGATGCGGTGTCACGGCTCATGGGGCAATCCTGCTTACAGAAAGAGACGACGGTCGCGGTAATGGTAGCGCCCGGCGACTGGCGTGGGCAACCGATAATGCCCTCTGCCTCAGAGAACCAGACCATGACCGAGTCGTCCCAAACAAGTCGCAACCCCTCCTCCGCAGATGTCGTCATCAAGCCCAAGCGCAGCTGGAGCCAGGCCTTCAAGGTCTATGCCCAGCCCACCAGCCTGCGCATGCTGGCTTTGGGTTTTTCGGCAGGCCTGCCGCTGTTGCTGGTGCTGGGTACCTTGAGTTTCTGGCTGCGCGAGGCCGATATCGATCGCACGACGATCGGTTTCCTGAGCTGGGTGGGTCTGGCTTATGCCTTCAAATGGGTGTGGTCTCCGCTGGTGGACCGTTTGCCCTTGCCGGCACTGACGCGGATGCTGGGGCGTCGCCGCAGTTGGCTGTTGTTTTCGCAGCTGCTGATCGTGGCGGGCCTGCTCGGCATGTCCTTCATGGACCCCAAGCAATCCCTGCAGCCGCTGGTGCTGTGCGCGGTGCTGGTGGCTTTCGGCTCGGCTACGCAGGATATCGCGCTGGATGCCTATCGCATCGAGTCCGCCAAGGTCGACGATCAGGCGGCTCTGGCGGCCACCTACCAGACCGGCTATCGCCTGGCCATGATCTGGGCTGGCGCCGGCGTGCTGTGGGTAGCGGCCCAGGTTCAAGGTGATGTGCAGGGCTATATGGTGCAGGCCTGGCATGTGGCCTACACGGCCATGGCGGCGAGCATGCTGGTGGGCATGATCACAGTGCTGCTCTCGCCCGAGCCTGAAGCTCGTCCCATGGCACCGGCACGCAATGCGGCCGAGTGGATCAAGGGTGCGCTGATCGCTCCGTTTGCCGACTTCATAGGCCGCTACCGCTGGCAGGCGTTGTTGCTGCTGGCGCTGATCGGCCTGTATCGCGTGAGCGACGTGGTCATGGGCATCATGGCCAATCCGTTCTATGTGGACATGGGCTATACCAAGGAAGAGGTGGCTGCCGTGACCAAGGTGTTCGGCGTCATCATGACGCTGCTGGGGGGCTTTGTGGGCGGCACCATGGCCGTGCGCTGGGGCGTGATGCGCGTGCTGATGCTGGGCGCCGTGCTGTCGGCCTGCACCAATATTCTGTTTGCCTGGCTGGCTACGCGCGGCCACGATGTCTCGGCGCTGGTCTGGGTGGTCAGCGCCGACAATCTCGCCGGGGGAATCGCCTCGGCGGCCTTCATCGCCTATCTCTCGGGCCTGACCAATGTGCAGTACTCGGCCACGCAATATGCGCTGTTCAGTTCGATGATGCTGCTGGCCCCCAAATGGCTGGCGGGCTTCTCGGGGGCGTTTGTCGATGCTTATGGTTACGAGGCGTTTTTCCACACCACGGCGCTGATGGGCTTCCCCGTGCTGCTGCTGATTTTCCTGGCATCCAGAGTAAAAATTGGCTCTGACGATTGATGGGTAAGCACTGACAGCTATTGTTTTTGAGTGACTTGGCGTTTACCCAACTTTACGCACCAGACAAGAGCAGGTCACCTGCGTGCTGCAGCATGACGTCTTGAAGAAATACCGAGGCGCGAGCATGACTACACTGCCCCCTATGAGCACGCACCAACTTCTGATGATTGAGGACGACGTTCGCCTGGCGCAAATGGTGAGCGATTACCTGGGCAATAACGGCCTGGAAGTGACCCATATGGCTGACGGCAAAAGCGGCCTCGAACAGCTGCAGCCCAGCGATGGTGGCTCGGTCGAGCTGCCTGACCTGGTGATCCTTGACCTGATGCTGCCCGACATGGACGGTCTCGAGGTCTGCCGTCGCATACGCTCCATGCCCGGCACTCCGGCACAGGTCCCCGTGCTGATGCTGACCGCCAAGGGCGATCCCATGGACCGCATCATCGGTCTGGAACTGGGCGCCGACGACTATCTGCCCAAGCCTTTCGAGCCGCGCGAGCTGCTGGCCCGCATTCGCGCCATCCTGCGCCGTAAAGGCAGCGAGAGCCAGGCGACCCCCGCCAATGCCGTCATGCGCTTCGGCAGCCTGGAAATCGATCGCGATGCTCGCACCGTGTCGGTGGGCGAGCAGCAGGCCGACCTCACCTCCTACCAGTTCGACCTGCTCGTGGCACTGGCCGAGCGCGCCGGTCGCGTTCTGACGCGCGACCAGATCATGGAAGCCGTGCGCGGCCGCGAACTGGAGGCCTTCGACCGCTCCATCGACGTGCATATGGGCCGCATCCGCGCCGCTATTGAAGCCGACCCCAAGGCTCCCAAGCGCATTCTCACGGTGCGCGGTGTGGGCTACGTTTTTGCCAAGCAACAAGACTGATGAAGCTGCTGCACATCTTCTCCCAGCGCCTGTATCTGCGCATCTGGCTGGCCGTGGTGGTTGGCGTGGCCGTGCTCACGCTGTGCGTGGCCTGGGCCTGGAATATTGCCGAAGAGCAGCGCGCACAGAACAGCACCACGCCGCCCTCGCGCGAGATGGTGCTCAAAGGCCCCGAGGGCGAGGTTCTGGTGGAGGGGCGTGGCAACCGCATCTCCGGCTCGCCCGTAGATGGCGTGCGTTTTGAAATTGCCGCCCGGGACGGTCAGGTCTATGAGCTATGGATGGCGCCACGCGAGTGGCGTGAGGGCCGCCCTCCCCCGCGTGATGGTGCCGTCGCCTTCTGGCTGCGGCCGCCGTTCGGCTTCCTGTGGATGCTGGGCCTGGTCGGCGTGGCGGTGGTTGTGGGCGTGTTCCCCATCATTCGCCGTTTGCTCAAGCGTCTGGAAAACCTGCAGCGCGGCGTCAAGCGCTTTGGCGAGGGCGATCTGTCGGTGCGTGTCCCCGAGCATGGTCATGACGAGGTGGCGGATCTGGCGCACCAGTTCAACGCCGCTGCAGCGCGCATCGAGACCTTGATGACGTCTCACAAATCTCTGTTGGCCAATGCCTCGCATGAACTGCGCTCGCCGCTGACGCGCATCCGCATGGGCCTGGAGTTCATGGGTGACGATCCGGCCAGTGCACGCGCCAAGGCCGAGATCCAGCGCAATATTGGCGAGCTTGACCAACTGGTCGACGAGATCCTGCTGGCCAGCCGCCTGGACTCCAGCGAGGTCGATGTGGGCACGGTGGAGTCGGTCGATCTGATCGGTCTGGCGGCCGAGGAATGCGCGCGCATCGATGCCGAACTGGAGATGCAGACCGATGGTCCGCTTGAGGTGCAAGGTATCGCGAAACTGCTGCGCCGTGCCGTGCGCAATCTGCTGGAGAATGCGCGCCGCTACAGCGAGGGCGAGATCACTCTGTCCCTGTCCAAACAGGATGGCATGGCGTTGATCCGTGTCGAGGATCACGGCCCCGGGGTTCCCAAGGCGCAGCGCGAGCGTATCTTCGAGAAGTTCTATCGCCTGCCCGGGGCCAGCGAGCGCTCCGGCGGCGTGGGCCTGGGCCTGTCGCTGGTGCGTTCGATCGCCGAGCGCCATGGCGGCACCGTGCACTGCGAGGCGCGCCAGGACGGCCGCAGCGGTGCGAGCTTTGTGATCTGCCTGCCGCTGTCCTGAGCCGCTGCCCGGAAAAAAGCCCTGCAGGTTTCTGCCTGCGGGGCTTTTTGTTTCAGCGCGGCTGCTGGGCGGGGCGGCCTATGGAGACATAGCCCAGGCCATGGCTGGCAGGCAGGGCAGGCTCGTAGAGGTTGCGGCCGTCAAAAATCATTCTGTCGTTCAGTGTTGCGGCCAGCAGGTCGAAGTCCGGCGCACGGAAGATCTGCCATTCGGTCACGATGGCCAGACTGTCTGCATCCTGCACGGCAGCCAGGGGGCTATCCACCAGCTCCAGGTCGGCACGCTCGCCGTAGATGCGACGGGCTTCCTTCATGGCAACGGGATCGTAGGCCTTCACCTTGGCACCGGCGGCCCAGAGCGACTCCAGAAGGTTGCGGCTGGGCGCTTCGCGCATATCGTCGGTATTGGGCTTGAAAGCCAGGCCCCAGACGGCGATGGTCTTGCCCTCAAGCTGGCCGCTGTAGAAGGCGCTGATGCGCTCGAACAGCACATTGCGCTGGGCATGGTTGCGGTCCTCTACGGCATTGAGCAGCAGAGGCTCAAACTCGACCTCCCTGGCGGTGTGGATCAGCGCCTTCACGTCCTTGGGAAAGCAGCTGCCGCCATAGCCCACGCCCGGGTAGATGAAGTGGTAGCCGATGCGCGGGTCGCTGCCAATGCCGCGGCGCACGGCCTCCACGTTGGCACCCAGCTTTTCCGCCAGGTTGGCAATCTCGTTCATGAAGCTGATCTTGGTCGCCAGCATGGCATTGGCCGCATATTTGGTCAGCTCGGCGCTTCGGACATCCATCATCACGATCTTGTCGCGATTGCGGTTGAAGGGCGCGTAGAGCTCGCGCAGCTTGGCTTCGGAAGCCGGGTTGCCGGTGCCGATGATGATGCGGTCCGGGCGCTGGCAGTCGCCCACTGCCGCACCCTCCTTGAGAAACTCGGGGTTGGACACCACATCGAAAGGGTGCTGCAGATTGCGCTGAGCAAGGCCTTCGGCAATCACGGCCGAGACCTTGTCCGCCGTGCCCACGGGCACGGTCGATTTGTTGATGACGATGCGCGGTCCGTCCATGTGCTGGGCGATGGTGCGGGCCACGGCCAGCACATATTGCAGGTCGGCGCTGCCGTCTTCGTCGGGCGGCGTGCCCACGGCCAGAAAGATCAGCTCGCTGTGCGCCACGCCTTCGGCGGCATTGGTGGTGAACTGCAAACGGCCCAGTTGCTGGTTGTTGATGACGAGTGCATCGAGGCCTGGTTCATGGATGGGAATCTGTCCGGCCTTGAGTGCCGCGACTTTCTTCTCATCCACATCCACGCAAAGCACCTGGTGGCCGACATCGGCCAGCACGGCACCTTGCACAAGACCGACATAGCCGGTACCAAAGACAGTAACTTTCATACGCGATAAAAAGAGCGATACCAATCCACAAAATGCTGCACGCCGGTGGCCACGGGCATGGCTGGCGAGAAGCCGACCCAGGCTTGCAGGGCACGCGTGTCGGCCGAGGTGCTGTGCATGTCGCCGGGCTGTATGGGCAGCATTTGCTTGCGGGCGGTAATTTTCAGGGCGCCCTCCAGTGCTGCGATGTAGTCCATCAGCACGGTGGGCGAGTTGTTGCCTATATTGAAGATGCGATAGGGCGCGGTGCTGGTGCCGGGATTGGGGTTCCGGCTGTCATAGCCGGCGTCGGGCGTGGCGGGCTTGTCCAGCACGCGCATGATGCCTTCGACGATATCGTCGATATAGGTGAAGTCGCGCACCAGCTTGCCTTCGCCATAGACATCGATGCTCTCGCCCGCCAGCATGGCCTTGGTGAACTTGAACAAGGCCATGTCGGGGCGGCCCCAGGGGCCGTACACCGTGAAGAAGCGCAGGCCTGTGGTGGGAATGCCGTAGAGGTGCGCATAGCTATGGGCCATCAGCTCATTGGCCTTCTTGGTGGCTGCGTAGTAGCTGATGGGGTGGTCCACCGCATCGCTTTCGGCAAACGGCATCCTGGTGTTGCCGCCATAGACGCTGGAGCTGCTGGCATAGACCAGATGCTCGACCTGGTGCTTGCGGCAGCCTTGCAAGATATTGCCAAAGCCCAGCAGATTCGAATCGGTGTAGTCGTCGGGCTGATCGATGGAGTAGCGCACACCGGCTTGTGCGGCTAGGTGCAGAACTTTGCTGGGGGCTGCCTCGGCAAACAGGTCGGCCATGCCTTGCCGGTCCGCCAGATCGAGTTCCACAAAGCGGAAGTGGGCGTGTGGGCGCAACTCGGCGAGGCGGGCATGCTTGAGCGCCACGTCGTAGTAGTTGTTGAGGTTGTCGATACCAAGCACGGGCACGCCTTGCTCAAGCAGTCGCTTGGCGCAATGCATGCCGATAAAGCCGGCACAGCCGGTGATCAGGACGGGATTCATGGGGCAATCCAGAGATATTGGTATTGCGCAGGTGTTGCGCTGGCAGGCATTTTCTCGAAAGGCATGCTCAGTGTCTGCAGCGCGGTTTTTGCCTGGGTGGTGAAGATGCCGTCCCACCAGCCCGCGACGGGCTTGTCGGCGCGTGTGATCAGCAGCAGGCCGCCTGTGGTATCGGCGCCGGCCTGAGATAGACATTGCCTCAGCAGTGCGCCATCAGAGCAGCCCAGGGCGTATGTTTGCGGGAACTGCGAATGCAGCATGGCCGCCAGCATATGGTCCGAGCCGACGATGACTCCCTTGCCGTTGTAGCCGGCCTGGCGCAGTTCCTGGGCCAGCGTCTTGACCGGGTGGTTGAGTTCGTCGGGATCGTTCTTGCGGCCGCCCTGCCAGGGGCGCAGCGTGGCCATGATCAGAAAGATCAGGGCAAAGACGATGACGAAGACGGTGAACAGGCGGCCCACGCCTTGTTCCAGCAGTGCCGGGCGCCAGACATAGAGGGCCAAGGGCGCAACAGCCGTCAGAGGCAGCATCCAGCGCTGCTTGAAGTCCGTGACATCGGCAGCCAGCACCATGGCCAGCAGGCAGACGGCAATGATGAGCAGGTAGTTGCGCAGCAAAGGCCTGGCCCAGACCTGGGCCGGCAAGGACGCATTGATGCCTGGTCTCCAAAGACTGGAGCGGTAGCTGATCAGAGCGGCAATCAGCCACAGGCCCAAGGTCGAAAGCAGGGCCTTGAGCAGATTGCCCAGACCTTTCAGATGCGAGGCCTCGGTGGAGATGGACATCTTCTGTACGGTCTCGGTGGTTGCCATGCCCCAGTGCGAAGCCAGCCAGAAGCCATGGGGCGCAAACACCAGCAAGCCCACCAGCGGAGCCAGCCACCAGCCCCTGGCGAAGATGGCCGAGCGGACCTGTGCCACCGTCATGGAGGCCAGGAACAAGGCGCCAATGAGCATGGCATAGCTGTATTTGGACAGCATGCCCAGACCGCAGAAGAGGCCGATCAAAACAAAATTGACGGCCTGCGGCTTTTGAACCTGGCGCAGCACGGCCCACCACAAGCCCATGGTCATGGCCGTCACCATCACCGTATGCGTCTGGTCGCGCAGCGAGTCCCAGCCGAAGGGTGGCATCAGCAGCAGACCTGCGGCAACCCACCAGGCACCTTTCTGACCCAGCAACTGCCGGCCAGCCAGCCATGCCAGGCAATAGGCCAGGGCAATCAGCAGATGTTTGAGCAATGCCAGTGCCAGCACCGAAGGGCCGAGAAGCTGACAGACCGCCCATTGCATCCAGGTATACAGAGGCGGCTGCGGGCCATAACCCAGCTGCAATTGCTGGGCCCAGAGAATCTGTTCGGACTCATCCCATTTCATGCCTGCTGAAATGCTGATGCGGGAAACGATATGGGCAAAAACTAAAAGAGCCAGCCATATCCATGGCTTGGCATACAGAGCTTGTTGCCAGTCTGGGCGAATAGAAGTCGAGGAGTTTGATGCCATAGGATTTGGCGGGTGCACATGTTTTGATAGTGCGCACTTACGATTGCGCTTGGCTTTGCAGGCCAAACAATGGGCCTGGCGCAAATGGCACCTAGGGTATTCAGTTAGTATAGGTGACTGTTATCCAAAATCATTGAGCATGACGTCCGTGCACGATTCCAATCCCGAAGTTTCCATCGTTGTTCCTGTTTATAACGAGTTCGATAATCTGCCCGATCTGGTGGCCCGCATTGACGAGGCCATGCGCACCCAGTCACTGAGCTACGAACTGATTGCGGTGGACGATGGGTCGACGGATGGCAGTGCCAGGCGTCTGCGCGAGCTGGCCGAGCAGCACCCCTGGGTGCGTGCCGTCTGTCTGGTGCGCAACTACGGCCAGTCCAGCGCCCTGCAGGCCGGCTTTGACCGGGTGCGCGGCCGGTATGTGGTCACGCTGGATGCCGACCTGCAAAACGAACCCGGCGATATTCCGCTGTTGCTGGAGCGTCTGGAAAACGATCCCGATGTGGACATGATCTCTGGTTGGCGCAAGAACCGCCAGGACAAGGCGCTGTCGCGCCGCCTGCCCTCGGTGCTGGCCAACCGCCTGATTTCCAAATTCACCAATGTGCAGCTGCATGATTACGGCTGTGCATTGAAGGCCTACCGCCGCGAGATCATCGATCGCATTCGCCTCTATGGCGAGATGCACCGTTTCATCCCTTCACTGGCGCGTGATGCCGGCGCGCGTATCACTGAGATTCCGGTGCGTCACCATGCACGCACGCGCGGTGTTTCCAAATACGGCATAGATCGCACCTTCCGGGTGATTCTGGATCTGATCTTCATTGTATTTTTCATGCGCTTTCGCCAGCGTCCCCTGCATGCCTTCGGCGGCATGGGGCTGTGGATGGCAACGCCTGGCGTGCTGATCCTGCTGTGGCTGCTGGCACAGAAGATCATGGGTGAATCGATTGGCGGCCGGCCCCTCTTGATGGCAGGGGTCATGCTGGTGCTGATGGGCATGCAGTTCATCGCGGCGGGCCTGATCGGCGAGCTGCTGACGCGTATCTATTACGAGTCGGGCAGCGGTCTTCAGTACTACGCCAAGGATTACGGCGCTGTCGAACACAAGCCTGCAGACAAGGCCGCGAAAACCGAGACCGCGGTTCTGTGAGCAAGGCGCGAAAGGCGTTTGTCCGGGCCCTGATGGGCATCGCTTTGCTGGCAGCCGTTGTCTATCTCGCCAACCCTGTGCAACTGTGGGGCCGGCTGCAACAGGCCAGCCCCTGGTGGTTGCTGGGGGGCTTGGGGATTTCCATTGCCTCGAACGCAGTGTCGGCATGGCGCTGGCGCGCCATGGCGCGGTGGCTCGGGGCCGAGATGTCGCTGGCCTCAGGTATGCGCTGGTATTTTCAGGCGATTGGCCTGAATGTGTTGCTGCCTGGCGCTGTTGTGGGCGGTGATGTCTATCGTGCGATTGCGCTGCAGAAGACCGGGCAGACCAAGGCGGCAAGCAATCTGTCGGTGATTCTGGATCGCGTCAGCGGTCTGTGGATGCTGTGCGCGATCGGCGGCCTGGGGGCAGTGGCCTGCGCTTCCACGCTGGCCCCCTGGGTGCACCTGAATACCGCTCTCTTCGTCACGCTGCTGCTTGCCGTCACCGTGATCTGGCTGCTGCTGCCCTGGGCCTTGCTGCAGGGTCTGCGCAGCCACTGGTTCAAGTTGCCTGGTGCATGGCTGGAGCCTGTGCGTACGGCGGCCAACCGCCCTGACTTTCTTTCGCAGCTCTGGCTGCAGGCAGCATCCTCGGCACTCGTGCAACTGCTGTCTGCTGCTGCGCTGGCTTGCGGCGCGATCGCTCTGGGCCTGCATTTGCCGCTGGTCGTCTGGGCCTTTGTCATCGCCCCCGTGTTCCTGATGGCGGCATTGCCGGTGAGTGTGGGCGGCTGGGGCACCCGTGAAGCCGCTGCAGTGGCAGCCCTGGCTCCCTTCGGAGTACCTGCGGTACTAGCGGTTGGGGTTGGGCTCTTGTATGGTGTCTTTGCCCTGGGCCAGGGGGCTCTGGGAGCTCTGGCCCTGGGTTTGCCGGGCAGGTCTCAGGACTGAGTTTTGGTGACTGCAGACTGGGTTTCCATTCTGCAAATACCGCCCCAGAGCACGGCGAGGCTGAAAATATAGAACATGTTTCCGCTGTTGTGCGCGAAGAACACCTGGGTCCAGCCAAAGCCGAAGTAGGCCAGCGGTAGCAGCGTGGCGGCCGCGCGCAGAGCCAGCAGCTTGGAGCGCTGCGCCGCATCGGCGTGGGCCAGACGGCGCTGCGTGGGCCAGAAAATGGCTGCAGGCACGGCATAGAACGCCAGCAGCAGGATCAGACCCGGCAGCCCGCGCTTGACCCACATGTCCAGGATTTCATTGTGCGCATGCCCATATTCCATGACCGAAGGGTGGGCCAGGCCTTGATCGACCATTTGCTGCTTGGCTGCAGGGTAGCCGGCCAGTCCCCAGCCGCTGAAGGGACGCTGCTCGATCAGATGAATCGCAAGCCGCCATTGCTCCAGGCGCTGGCCGACCGAGGTCACCGCATATTTCTGGGGGTCCTGCAGATACTGTGAGACTTCACGCGCGGCTTCGGCGCTGCGCTGCTCGAGCTTTGGGTAGGCCGGCACTGCCACGATCAGCCCGAGCAGCAGCATGGCTCCCGCCGTCATGCTGGCCAGACGCTTGTAGCCATTGAGCCATGCCATCAGCCAGATGGCCGCAATCAGCAGCGGGATCACGACCCAGGAGCCGCGGGAGTCGGAAAGAAAGGACGCATAAATACCGCATGCAGCCATTAGCCCCAGGGCTGCTGTTTGAGACTTGCTCCAGCGGCCCAGCAAAGCCAGGGACAAGGTGGCAAAACCCATATACATGGCGATGCCACCATACTGGATGGCATTGGTAAAGCCCGAAACACGCGGCATCTTGAGCACGCCGGCCTGATAGGCGGCAATCGCCAGAGCACCCACACTACCCAGAGCCAGGCCCCAGACAATGGCCGTGAGCCGGAGACCGGTTTTGCTCAGATACCAGAGGCAGAGAGCGGCCAGCGCGTATTTCGCGCCATAACCCCAGCCCGCCGCCGAGAACCAGTGGTCGAAGGACAGGCTCCAGAGCAGGCCCAGCACCAGCAGCAGGCCCACCAGCACGAAAGTCTCGCGCCTGGCAAGGCCTTGGGGGCGGGCCGCGATACAACCGGCGAGAGTCAAAAGGGCCAGGGCCGTGGATCCGTAGGAGTAGCCAGAGGGGACGCAAAGACTCAGCGCAAAGAATGCAAAGCAGGCGGCATCGAGGGCATGAGCAAGAGCAGCGGTCCGCTTGCCGGTTCGAGGTGTGACTTGTGTAGGCACATTCATAGTTGTCAATCAGGTTCTCCTGCGTGGCGGTTGGCTTCAACCTACACTGCAGGTCTTGTATTCGGTGCAGAAGTGTATGTCGTCATTACCCATTGTCTTTATCAATTTGTCCAAGGACGCGGAGCGTCGCGAGCGCATGACGGCCCAGTTCGCGCAAATGGGGCTGACGGCGTCGCGCTTGCCTGCCGTGTGGTGGGGGGATCTGTCCGAGGCCGAGCAAAAGACCTTCTTTTGCGCGCCGCAAAGCCATGGCCGCTACTTCAAACCCCTGAGCAACGGAGAGAAGGGCTGTTACGCCAGTCATCTGAGGTCATGGCAGCAACTCATGGATAGCGACGCTCCTGCCATGGTGGTCTTCGAGGATGATGTGCGGCTTCTGCCGGATTTGCCCCAGGCGCTGGCCGCGATTGAAGCACTGCCCACCGATGGCAGCTGGGACATGATCAAGCTCTACGGGCGCGAGCCGGAAAAGATCGCGGATCAAGGTCCGTTGGTTCAGGGATCTTTGCAACTGATCTCCTATCAGCGCGTGCCCAGCTTTGCTGCCGGCTATGTCATCAGTCGATCCGGTGCCCGCAAGATGCTGGAGGCACGTGTTCCCTTCGATAGACCAGTCGATGTGGATATTCGCTTCTGGTTTGAGAACGACCTGCGTGTGTACGGGGTCTACCCCTCGGTCATTTCTCTGGATGACACCAGCGAGATCAGCAGCATCTGGGCCCAAAAAGAAGCACCGGTGAATCGTTTGCAAAAAATGCGCAAATTCAAGATGAAGCTGGCTTTGAGCTGGGGGAACTTTCGGGCTTCAAAGCCTCTTGTAACGGCAGTTCTCAAGCGCTGACCGGCAGCAGTCTTTGATAGTGGCACCACATCTGTTCTCGTCCGTAGTGGCTTAGTGCGTGGACACGCGCCGCTGTGCCCAGGCTCTGGGCCAGCGCTGGATTCTGGAGCAGTCTTTGCAATGCGTCTGCCATGGAGTCGGGGTCTGACTCCCGCACCCGCAGGCCGTTCACCTCGGGGGTGATGACTTCCCGGGCTCCGATGACATCGGACACCACACAGGCACAGCCTGCGGCCATGCCTTCCACCAGCGCCAGAGGCATGCCTTCCCAATGCGTGGCCAGAACAAAGATCTGCGTTCTCGACAGCCGCTGGGGCAGGTCCGAGACATTGCCCAGGAAGCGAACCTGCTGCTCAAGTCCCAGCTCAGCCACCAGCCGCTCGGCTCTGGCCCTGAGCGAACTCTTGCCTGCGCCGGCCAGATAGAGTGTGGGCGTCAGGCCGCGTTGCCTGAGCGCGGCCAGAGCCCTGATCAGCGTGTCGTGATCTTTCTGGCGCGCAAAGCGCGACGCCATGTAAATGGCCGGCTCGCGTTCCTGCCAGAGCTGGGGCATGGCGTCTTGAGCAAAGCGTGTCAGGTCGATGCCGTTGCAGATGGCAATGCATTTTTCGGCCGGGAAGCCTCGCTCGACCAGACTGGTTCTGACGCCTTCAGAGACGCCGATATGGGCCTGGGTGAAGGGCTCCAGCGCCAGAGCCTGGCGCAGACGACGCGGCGTGTAGCGCTCGCGCGAGTTGTGCTCCACATGAAAGATATGCGCCACCCCCTCGGCTGCAGCAGCGCGCCTGCCCCAGATATGGTCGCTGAAGCCGTGGGCGAACACAGCATCGGGCCTGAAGCCGCGAATGATCTTGCGCAGCTCCCAGACAGTCAGTGCATGCAGCCAGTTGGAGACCACGATGACCTGCAGGCCTTGCTGGCGCAGGGCCTCGATCTTGCGCTCGTCCGTGCTGGGCTTGCGGCGGAGCACCAGCAGAACCTCATGGCCGGGCGTGCGCAGCGCGGCCAGGCTTAGGTCCACGGCGACCTGGGTGGCACCGGAAAATCCTCCGGTCACGAAGTGCAGGATTCGGATCGGCGTTGTAGCGTCAGTTTTTGGCTCAGGGAAAGAGTGTGAGTTCATTGTTCTGATGGACAATCTGCACAGATCATTTGCGTCTATTGTTTCTTTTTGTTCTCCGCACCATGACCCGGATTCCTGCCCAATTATTCAAAAGCGCATTGAAGCTGGTTCAGCCCCGGACGCTGAAATTCTCAGCAAGCTATTGCGACGCAATACCGGTCATTGTCGAAGGCAAGGTAGCTGCTCCCGCACCGCAATTAGCGGAGTCGCCGGGCGCTGCGATTCCCAAGAAATTGTGGACCTACTGGAACCATGCTCAGCCCGACTCGTTTGTGCGCGAATGCATCCAGAGCTGGCGTTTGCAGTGTCCGGATTATGAAGTATGCCTTGTGCATCCTGGCAACCTGGCCCAGTACGTGGCACAAGAAGCTTTGCCTGCCCGGTTCCATGAGCTGCATCCCACCAAACAATCTGACTGGCTGCGCCTGTACCTCGTGGCCCTGCATGGAGGCTTCTGGCTGGATGCCAGCACCCTGCTGACGCGCTCATTGGGCTGGATGCAGGCCGCCGTCGACTCCAGGACTGAGTTTGTGGGTTTCTATCTTGAGAAATTCACCACCCAGGTGCAGAGGCCTGTGATCGAAAGCTGGGCATTTGGTGCTTTGGCGGGCTCCGATTTCATCGTCGCCTGGCAGCGGGAATTTCACCAAGCCTTGATTGTCGAGGGAACCGAGGCCTATCTGCAGCGGCTCCAGGCACAGTCCGATTGGGTCGATATCCGGCAGAACATTGGCGATCCCCATTACCTGCTGATCCATGTCACGGCACAGCAGGTGCTGCGCCAAAGACAGTATTCACGCATGGCATTGTTCAAGGCCGAGGACTCGGCCTATTACTATCACCATGCCTTGCGCTGGAAATGGTATTTGCTGTATCCCCAGTTGTGTCGGGTTCAGGGGCCGAAGATCAGTGCTCCCATCGTCAAGCTCAGAGGCGGAGAGAGGCGGCATTTCACGGAAATGTTCAAAGCCCACGGCGGGGCAGTGCCAGGCAGCACCTGGCATCGGGCTCTCAATCCCGAGGCATAAAAAAGAGGCTCCTATCGGGAGCCTCTTTCATGAACGGTGGTTGCTTCAATGCCCGCCAGCAAACACCTCACCGGCCTTGAGGCGGTAGGTCGTGCCGCAATAAGGGCATTTGGCGTCGCCGGTCTTGGCCACATCCAGATAGACCTTGGGGTGGCTGTTCCACAGCTTCATGTCGGCCTTGGGGCTGGGGCAGAACACACCACCCTGGGCGTTGAGGTCTTTGGCGGCCAGTTCGACGACGGCATTCGTGGTCATTTCTCGTGTCTTTCGTGTTTTCAATAATGAAGCATGGCCGGAAATACTGGCGCAACTGAGATCAGAAGCACCAAGCAAGGGCCTTCCCGCAGCGACGGTGCTGTCCCCCGAGGGGGAAGCGGCAAAGCCGCTCAGGGGGTGATTTATACCAAGGTGAGCCAGTGTGCGTATTTGGGGTTGCGGCCGTTGACGATGTCAAAGTAGGCAGCCTGGATCTTCTCGGTGATCGGGCCGCGGCGGCCTTCGCCGATCTGCAGGCGGTCCACTTCGCGGATGGGCGTGACTTCGGCGGCGGTGCCGGTGAAGAACAGCTCGTCCGAGATATACAGCTCATCGCGGGTGATGCGCTTTTGCACCACTTCCAGGCCGAGGTCCTTGCAGATGTGCAGCACTGTGTTGCGCGTGATGCCGTTGAGCGCGCCGGCGGACAGGTCGGGGGTGTAGACCACGCCATCCTTGATCACAAAGATGTTTTCGCCCGATCCTTCGGAGACAAAGCCCGATGCGTCCAGCAGGATGGCCTCGTCGTAGCCGTCGTCCAGAGCCTCGGTATTGGCCAGGATGGAGTTGGTGTAGTTGCTCACCGCCTTGGCCTGGCTCATGGTGATGTTCACATGGTGGCGGGTGAAGCTGGAAATCTTGGTGCGGATGCCGCGCTGCATGCCTTCCTCGCCCAGATAGGCGCCCCAGGCCCAGGCAGCCACCATCAGGTGGATGGTATTGCCCTTGGGCGAGACGCCCAGCTTGCGGTCGCCAATCCAGGTCAGCGGGCGCAGATAGCAGGACTTGAGGCCGTTGGCTCTGACCACCTCGACCTGGGCCTGGTTGATCTGCTCCTGGCTGAATGGGATCTGCATGCGCAGGATCTTGGCGCTGTTGAACAGGCGCTTGGTGTGCTCTTCGAGGCGGAAGATGGCCGTGCCCTGTGCGGTTTCATAGGCGCGCACGCCTTCAAAGGCGCCGCAGCCATAGTGCAGCGTATGGGTCAGCACGTGGATCTTGGCATCGCGCCACTCCACCAGCTGACCATCCATCCAGATCTTGCCGTCGCGGTCGGACATCGAGGGAACAACAGGGCTCATAAAACCATCCTCTATGGGTTGTGTGTTCGGCGGGCGCTGCTGCCGGGTCGGCGGCAGCGCTTGTCTCCTGAAGCTGCCATTTTAGGGGGAGGTCGGGGCAGATGTCCGGTCTGTCGCTTGCGCATCAGCCGCCACCGAGTCTTCCTTTTGCTCGGGACGCTGCAGCTTCCACTTCATGAGACGGCCGGCGACAAACTCGCAGGTCACATGGGACTGTGTGCCGTCGGTCCAGCGGTAGATCTCGGGGCTCTGGCCCTCTTCGGACAGACGCTGGCCCAGAGAACGGGTCATGGCCACCACATGGACCAGAGGGGCCTTGGGCTTGAGCTTGGCATTGAGCATCACGGCGCTGCCCACATAGCCGATAGGCCGGTCCGACGCCTTCTTCATGATGGACATCAGGCGAGTGAAGTGCAGCAGCACCCACATGATGATGCCGCCTGCCACGGCCGCCACGCCGGGCCAGCCCGCAGAGTTGTAGGCTGCGATCACCAGCACGATCAAGCCCAGGGGAACCAAAATATTGCGCAAATTCATGGGCTTATTGTCTTACGAGGGTATGGGTTTGAGTGTGCGGACAGTGCGTATGCCCGCACAGGCCGCTGTGACCAAGGGGTTTTCAAAAACAGGAGCTGCATGCATATTTAGAACAACGATTTCAGATCACTTATTACCTGATACCGATGATTCAAAAGCGCAAGCAGCTATCAAAGTACATCAGCCAATGCCGCGCACGATGTTGATGGCTTCATCAACACGCTCCACGGCATGGATGGTCAGGCCGGCGATGGGCTTCTTGGGGGCATTGGCCTTGGGAACCACGGCGATAGTGAATCCTAACTTTGCTGCTTCCTTGAGTCGCTCCTGACCGCGAGGGGCGGGGCGCACCTCGCCGGCCAGACCGACCTCGCCAAACGCGATAAAGCCCTTGGGCAACGACTTGCCACGCAGACTGGAAGTGATTGCCAACATCACCGCCAGGTCGGCTGCAGGCTCATTGATGCGCACGCCGCCCACGGCGTTGACGAAGACATCCTGGTCGGCGCAGGCCACGCCTGCATGGCGGTTGAGCACGGCCAGCAGCATGGCCAGACGGTCACGGTCCAGGCCGACCGAGAGACGACGCGCAGCTGGTCCGCCCTGGTCCACCAGGGCCTGGATTTCCACCAGCATGGGGCGTGTGCCCTCCAGCGTCACCAGCACGCAGCTGCCGGGCACGGGCTCGCTGTGCTGGCTCAGGAAGATGGCGCTGGGGTTGGTCACGCCCTTGAGACCTTTTTCCGTCATCGCGAAGACGCCGATCTCGTTGACGGCACCGAAGCGGTTCTTGATGGCGCGCACCAGGCGGAAGTTGCTGTGTGTGTCGCCTTCGAAGTAGAGCACCGTGTCCACCATGTGCTCGAGCACGCGTGGGCCGGCCAGCGCGCCGTCCTTGGTCACATGACCCACCAGAATGATGGTGACGCCCGTGGTCTTGGCCGCGCGCGTCAGATGGGCCGCGCATTCGCGTACCTGGGCCACGGATCCTGGTGCCGAGGAAAGCTGGTCCGAATACACGGTCTGAATCGAGTCGATCACCACCACGGCGGGCTGGGTGGCCTCCACGGTGGCAAGGATTTTCTCGAGCTGGATCTCGGCCAGCACATTGACCTGGCTGTTGTCCAGCCCCAGCCGGCGCGAGCGCAGCGCCACCTGGGCACCGCTTTCCTCGCCCGTCACATAGAGCGTGGGCAGCCCGATGCGGTGCAATGCATCCATGGCTTGCAACAGAAGTGTGGACTTACCAATTCCAGGGTCCCCGCCAATCAGCACCACGCCGCCTTCGACCACGCCGCCGCCCAGCACGCGGTCCAGCTCCTCGATGCCGCTGGGCGTGCGCGCCACATCCTGGGCCTCGATGGCCGACAACGGGGTGACGGGCTGGGCATTGGCCAGACCTGCATAGCCCTGGGGCTGGCTCAGGCGGTTCTTGCCGCCCGAGGCGGAGTCGGCCACGGTCTCGACCAGGGTGTTCCAAGCGCCGCAGCCAGGGCATTTGCCCAGCCAGCGCGGGCTGGTGCCGCCACAGGCGTTGCAGGTGAAAGTGGTTTTCTCTTTGGCCATGGGCGGCAACTATACCGACTGGCATGGGCGGCAATTGCTGCTGCCCATGCGGAGCTGGCGACAAATCTCAGAGCCAGTAACCATAAAAAGCGCGTGTTTATATAACTGCTCCGCATGACAGGCCGATTTAGGCTACAATTGCGCCTATCGACACAGCGACTGCTGTTGAGAAACAAATTACCGCGCGATGGAGCAGTCTGGTAGCTCGTTGGGCTCATAACCCAAAGGTCGGAGGTTCAAATCCTTCTCGCGCAACCAAACAAAAAGCCTTCTGGAAACAGAAGGCTTTTTTCGTTTGGGCCTCAAAGCCGCTTGCCCTCTCCAAGAGACGGCAAGCTAGGGCCGGACCGATGGCGAAGCCGGTATCCCCCTTCCGGTTGATGCCAGAGAGGGGGAAGCGGCAAAGCCGCTCAGAGGCAGGTCATGGATACAGGCCGCGTGCCTCGCGGGCGTGGAGAATGCGCTTGCAGGCCACGATGAAGGTGGCGGTGCGCAGTGTCACCTTATGCTCCTGGGCCACGGCCCAGACGCCGGCAAAGGCTTCCTGCATGATGCGCACCAGACGGGCGTTGATCTCGTCTTCGGTCCAGAAGAAGCTGGAGAAATCCTGCACCCACTCGAAGTAGCTCACGGTCACGCCGCCGGCATTCGCAATCACGTCGGGCAGAACCAGCACACCTTTTTCGCTGAGGATGTCGTCGGCCTCGGGAGTGGTGGGGCCGTTGGCACCTTCGATCACGAGCTTGGCCTTGATCTGGCCGGCGTTTTCCTCGGTGATCTGGCCTTCCAGTGCCGCGGGGATCAGGATGTCGCAATCCACGCCCCAGAAGGCGGCTGCATCCATGGCTTCGCCACCGGCAAAGCCACCCACACCGCCGGTGTTGCCCACATGCTCCAGCAATGCCGTCACATCCAGGCCATTGGCGTTCTGAATGGTGCCCGTATGGTCCTGCACGGCCACAACCTTGGCTCCAGCATCGGCAAACAGTTTGCCCGCAGTGCCGCCCACATTGCCGAAGCCCTGCACGGCCACGCGTGCGCCATGCACATTCAGGCCGGTGAGCTTGGCGGCTTCCACGCCCACGGTGAACACGCCGCGGCCCGTGGCCTCGACGCGACCCAGCGATCCGCCCAGGTCCACGGGCTTGCCCGTGACCACGCCGGTGGCCGTGGCGCCCGTGTTCATGGAGTAGGTGTCCATCATCCAGGCCATGACCTGGCCGTTGGTGTTCACGTCAGGTGCCGGAATGTCCTTGGTGGGGCCGATCAGCAGACCGATTTCGCTGGTATAGCGGCGTGTCAGGCGCTCCAGCTCGGCCTTGGACAGCTTTCGCGGGTCGACACGGATGCCGCCCTTGGCGCCACCGTAGGGCACGTTCACGGCTGCATTCTTGATGCTCATCCAGGCCGACAGTGCCATCACTTCAGACAGCGTCACATCCTGGTGGAAGCGCACACCGCCCTTGCCGGGACCTCGGCTCAGGTTGTGCTGCACGCGGTAGCCCTCGAAGTGTGCGATACGGCCGTCGTCCATCTCGATGGGGACATCGACGATCAGGATGCGCTTGGGTCGCTTGAGCGTTTCAACCCAGCGGGCCAGCGAGCCCAGGTAGGGGGTGACACGGTCGACCTGTTGCAGATAAATGCCCCAGGGACCGAGATGATCGGAGTTGAGGTAGGAGGGCAGAGCATGCGCTGTGGACAGCGCTGAAGAGTCTTTGGCTTGCATGATGTAGGCCTGGTTGACTGAGTGGAGCAAGGTCGTTGTAAGCCCTTGCTGTCCGGGATTCACAGTGTGCGCGCGCCGGATTTTCCTGTCCAAGGCTTCTTGTTTGAGATACTATGCATTTTGTGCATAACCATCTGAAAGCCGCTCTGGATGTGGGCCAAGCACTGAATTGGTGACATGGAGACAGGAAATTTGCCATCATTGCCGTCATGTCTGAAAACAATGATTGCAAAAGCGGCTGGTGCGGCCCGGCACCGTTTGCCAATACCCCGCCCATTGGGCTGGCTCCCGAGCTGCAGACGCAGGATGAGGTGCTGCCCGACTGGAAGACGTTGTGGCCCGAATTGCCCGAGGACAGCTATGCCACGGCCGATGCGCTGTGGTGGTCGCGCAAACTGGGCACGGCCCAGGCCCAGGGCGCCGACGTGGCAGCGCTGATGCGCGATGCCGCCGATGCCCGTGCCGTGCAAAGCGCGCTGGCGCGTACCTGGAACTGGTGGCCCGCCGATCGCGCGCCGCGCTACTGGAAGTCCGGCGGCCCGGGCCGCAACGCCGCGCTGCTGCATGTGCCGTTGCCCGAGGACGGCATTCGCCAGGGCGTGAATCCGGTGCCCGCGCCCGACACCGTCTTCAATCTGCGCTGTGCCGAGGCCGAGATCGCCCTGCGCATAGGCCTGGATGTGAGCGCCGATCAGGCTGCAACCCTCGATTACGACAGCGCGCTGGCGCTGGTTGACGCCGCCTGCGTGGCCGTGGAATGGGTGGATGTGCGCTGGCGCGACGGCCTCAAGGCCCCGGCCCTGGCCTTGCTGGCCGACGGCCAATGCCATGGCGGACTGGCGCTGGGCGAGTGGCAGAGTGCTTCCGTCATTGCCGGCCGCGACTGGGCCCGACAGCTGTGCACGGTGACCGTAAATGACGGCCCGCCACAGCGCTTTACCGGAACGCACAGCCTGGGCGATCCGGCCTGGCTGCTCGTGGACTGGCTGCAGCATGTGGCGCGCGAATACGGCAGCGTGCCTGCCGGCACCGTGGTGACGACGGGAACCTGGTGCGGCTGCATGCCGCTTCAAGCCGGCGATCGCTTCGAGATGGAGTTCGACGGCCTGGGCGCACTGGGCTGGCAGTTCTGATCTGTCCCGGTAGTTTTCAAAAACAGGAGCTGCTAGCGCCTTTTGATGAATGACTTCAGATGCTTTTTAATCTGAAAATCATTGAGAACAAACGCCAACAGCTCTCTTTTTGAGAGCTATATGCGAGCTCTGATGGCGGCGGGAGCTGTGTGCGTCACCGGACCTTGATGTGATCCAGCGCCGGTGCCCCGGGCGGATATTTGAGCTCCAGATTGCCCAGCACCTCGCGCAACACCGTGGCCACCATCAGATTGCGGTGGGTCTTGGAGTCGGCGGGCACGATGGTCCAGGGTGCCCAGGGCGTGTGCGTGGCGCCCAGCAGCTGGCCGTAGGCCTGCTGGTAGTCGTCCCACTGGGCGCGTACCTTGAGGTCGTTCTCGTCGAACTTCCAGTGCTTGCAGGGGTCGTCCAGCCGCTGCTGCAGCCGCTCGCGCTGTTCGTCCTTGCTGATGTGCAGCATGAACTTGACGATCACCGTGCCGGTCTCGCTGAGCATGCGCTCGAAGTCGTTGATCTGCGCATAGCGTTGGGTCTGCTGCTCGGGCGTGAGCCAGCCGTTGACCACGGGCACCAGCACATCCTCGTACTGACTGCGGTTGAAGAGCACGATCTCGCCCGCACCTGGCAACTGCTGGTGAATGCGCCACAGATAGTCATGCGCCTTCTCGGTTTCGGTGGGCGCCTTCCAGCCCACGGTGCGCACGCCCAGCGGCGACATGCGACCGAAGACTGCGCGCAGCGTGCCGTCCTTGCCCGCGGCATCCATGCCCTGCAGGATGACCAGCAGCTTGAAACGCCGGTCGGCATAGAAAATATTCTGCAGCCCGTCCAGAGCCTCGGCCAGCTGGTTCACGCTGTCCTTGTCATATTGCTTGCCCTTGTCGGAGGAGAAGGGCTTGGCGGTCGGGTCGAACTTCTGCAACTCCACTGCGGGCCGAGGGTGTCCGGTGGTCAAACGACTGTCCCGTGGCTGGCCCGGTTGCCAGGGCTGCCATAGCTTGCGCAGCGCCTTGTCCTTGGTCTCGAAAGGATAGACCAAGGACAAGGCGGGTGCTTTTGCCGTGGGCGCAGCGGTCCGGCTCACGGTTTTGGCGGCAGGCTTTTTGCGCGATACAGGCCGGGAGGGCGATGGCTTGGCTGCCTTGGTGGCCTGTACCGATTCGCTGGTCGGAAACGGCAGGCGCTTGCGCGCTGGCTGGCGATCGGGTTCGGCCTGCGCGGCAGACGAGGTAGCGGGGGCGGCTTTGGCGGGCTGACGGGGCATGTATTGAAACTCCTGTGCAGTGCAAATTGATTCGCTATGGAATGACTAGCGGCTGGCGCTTGTACATTCTGCTCCTTAAGCTTTTTTGTCTTCAAGACCAGATGTTGGAGGCCAGCCCATGGAAGCTCAGCGCTCGCGCAGCAGTTGCACAAAGCGCCTGGCCGCCAGACCCTGGGCCCGCTCCTTGGACCAGACCCAGTCCACGAACAAGGTCGTGCCGTTGCTGATGTTGAGCACGGGAATTTCCATCAGCGCACCGCTGCCGATATGCGACTCCACCAGGCCCTTGGGCAGCCAGCCCCAGGCCAGACCTGCACTTATCAGCGAAAGCGCTGCCTGGTGGCTGTCCGTGCGCCAGAGCTGGCGCGCAAACACAAAGCGCGGGTCTGTCTGCTGCGGGTCGCGGCTGGCCACCAGTACCTGACGCGTGGCAGCCAGTTGTTCCACCGTGAGCTGTGGCCGTGTGGTGCGGCCCTGCTCATGCTCGGCCAGCGCCTGCTGCCAGAGCTCGAACTGCGGCGACATCACGGCCACCAGCGTCTCGCGGCCCATTTCCTGGAAACCCTCGCGCCCGTCAATGGCGGGCCGCTCGAACACCAGGGCCAGATGGGCGCGGCCGGCATGCAAAAGCTCCAGCGCATCTGCCTGGGGAGCTGCCAGCACCTCAATCGGCAGCGCAGGAAACTCGCGCACCAGCCGGTTCAGCGGTTCGCTCCAGTGCGTGGCCAGCAGTTCGGGGGCGATGGCCAGCGTCAGCCTTTCCTCCAGCCCGGCATGCAGCGCCTGAGCCTGCCAGTTCAGCAGCTGCAACTGCTCGGCCAGCAGGCGCGCCTGCGGCTCGAGCGCGCGGGCGGCGGCGCTGGGCACGGGCTCGCGTCCGCTGCGGTCAAACAGCTGCAGTTCCAGCTCTGCCTCCAGCTGGGCAATGGCCATGCTGACGGCCGAGGGCACACGCCCCAGCTTGCGTGCAGCCGCTGAGAAAGAGCCGGCATCGAGCACGGCAAGAAACAGCGGAACCTGGTCGGCGCTAAAGGGCATGGTGTCGATCTGTCAGAAAAATTGAAAGGAACTGACTTTTATCTTCAATTTATAGAACATACACTGCAGCCCATGTCTCAACAAGCCTCAGCGATGGCATCCGCTTCTTCCTCTGCCGTTTCTCTCAAAAATACCGCCGCTTTTGCCACCCCCGCCAAGGCCAAGGGCCTTCAAGGTCCCAAACGTCGCATCCTCTATGTGGGTCTGTACGAAATCATTGCCATCATCGTCTCCAGCCTGATCTTCATGGCCATCGGCCAGAAGGCCAGCGATTCCGGCGTCATGGCCGTGGCTGCCTCGGTGATCGCGATCTGCTGGAATCTGAGCTTCAACCACCTGTTCGAGAAATGGGAATCGCGCCAGAGTGTCAAGGGCCGCTCCCTGATGCGCCGCGTGGTGCATGCCATCGGTTTCGAAGGCGGCATCGCCGCCATGCTGATCCCGCTGATGGCCTGGTGGTTCGGCATCTCGCTGTGGGAAGCTGCAGTGATGGAAGCCGGTCTGCTGGTGTTCTTCATGGTCTACACCTTTGCCTTCAACTGGGCCTTTGACCGCATCTTCGGCTTGCCGGCTTCGGCCCAGGCCGTGGCTGCATGATCTGAGTCAGATATGTCTCTGGCGCTTTTCCATGAAGCGTGAATAGCTATGAAAAAAGCGTGTTCCTGTCAAACAGGAACACGCTTTTTTTTGGGGGGCTGATGTAGCGGTCAGCGAAGAATGCTGAGCATGGCCTGCAGCACAAAGGCGTTGATGATGTCGATGAAGAAGGCTCCGACCAGGGGCACGATCAGAAAGGCCTTGTGCGAAGGACCGTACTGGTTGGTGATGGCCTGCATATTGGCCACGGCCGTGGGCGTGGCCCCCATGCCGAAGCCGCAGTGGCCGGCGGCCAGCACGGCGGCGTCATAGTTCTTGCCCATGATGCGGAAGGTCACGAAGGCCGCATACAGCGTCATGACGATGGCTTGCGCGGCCAGAATGACCATCAGCGGGCCGGCCAGGTCGGTCAGCTCCCACAGCTTGAGCGACAGCAGCGCGATGGCCAGATACATGGACAGCGAGGCATTGCCGAAGACGTCGATGGCGCGGTCAAAGACCTTGAAGCCAAACATATAGTCCAGCACGTTGCGGATGATCACGCCTCCCCCCAGCGCCCAGACAAAGGTAGGCAGCTGGATGACCGTTCCCATGGTCAGGCCAGTCATGAATTCGGCAAAGGCCAGGCAGCCAGCGAAGAGGGCCAGTGTTTCGACTGCAGCATCGGCCGTGATCAGGCGCGGTGCCTTGTTGGGCGACTCGAAGTTGGCGACCTCGCTGCCTTCGCTGACCGTGGGCGCATCGGCGCGCAGCTGCTCGGACTCGGTCAGCGGCTGGGCCAACTGATGGCGCGTGATCAGTCGCTTGGCCAGCGGGCCGCCCACCAGGCCGCCGATGATCAGGCCGAAAGTGGCGCAGGCAATGCCCAGGGTGGTGGCTCCCGTGAGACCGTATTGGTTTTCCAGCACCGAGCCCCAGGCTCCGGCCGTACCGTGACCGCCCACCAGCGTGATGGAGCCCGCGACCAGGCCGATCAGCGGGTCCAGTCCCAGCACGGACGCCAGACTCACGCCCACGATGTTCTGCATGATGATGAAGACGGCAATCACGCCCAGGAAGAGGAACAGCGCAGAGCCGCCCTCACGCAGCTTCGCGAAGTTCGCACTCAGGCCGATGGACGAGAAGAACACCAGCATGAACGCCGACTGCAGACTGCCCTCGAAGCTCAGCGCCAGTCCCGTGGTCTGATGCAGCATGAAGATGATGGCCGCCACGACCAGGCCGCCGGAGACAGGCTCGGGAATATTGAAGTCGCGCAGAAAGCGGATATGTCTTGTCATGAGCTTGCCAAGCATGAGCACAAGCACGGCCATGATGAGGGTGTAGTACGCGCCGAAGGTCACGTTCATAGGATCTCCTGGGTGTTCCATGCGAGGGCTGAATGGCCTGCCCGGTCATGGCTGGCAATCGGCTGTGCACGGCTGAGCACATGGACCAGACATTTGCTGTCGATGGTGCCAAAGACTCAAAGATAGGGGCTGTAGGTGCTTGTCCACTCATGGCAGGCGGACCCGTCGGTGCCGGGCTGCCTGAGAGCAGGAAAGCGGTGTGCGCCATTCCTTGCGGATGCGCACCATGTCGGGAATATGCTTGAAATGAGATGGTTGCATTCGTGTTTTGCGAAATTACCTTTTGCCCTGCTCCTGTTTTTGGGGTGTGGAAAGTCGAATCTGCTATAGCCATTCGAATAGAGCTCTCCTGCACAGCCGCGGGGCAAAGCGCCTTGAAGCCCCGATTGCCCGCCCTCGCCGTAGAATGACGGGCTTCACCCCGAGGAGCGCTGCAGCCGGTCATCCCAGAGATGTTTGACCCGTCAGGCTCGGGGTCGCAGATCTGGTTGACGATCTGCTGGCACTCACAACGGCGCTCACCTGTTTTCGATTCTGTTTCTGGTTTTCACACAGGTGAGCTGATGTCCGCTGCTACCCCTTCCACTGCCATTCCTCCCATGCGCCTGTCCGGCCTGGAGCCCGTCTTCATCGGCGATGAGACGCTGTTCGTCAACGTGGGCGAGCGCACCAACGTCACCGGCTCCAAGGCCTTTGCGCGCCTGATCCTCAACGAGCAGTACGAAGAGGCTCTGGCCGTGGCGCGCCAGCAGGTGGAAAACGGCGCCCAGGTCATCGATGTGAACATGGACGAGGCCATGCTGGACAGCAAGGCCGCCATGGTGCGCTTTCTGAACCTGATTGCCTCCGAGCCCGATATCGCCAAGGTGCCTGTGATGGTGGACAGCTCCAAGTGGGACGTGATCGAGGCCGGCCTGCGCTGCCTGCAGGGCAAGGGCATCGTCAACTCGATCTCCATGAAGGAGGGCGTCGAGGAGTTCAAGAAGCACGCCAAGCTGGTCAAGCGCTATGGCGCTGCCGCCGTGGTGATGGCGTTTGACGAAAAAGGCCAGGCCGACACCTTTGCGCGCAAGATCGAGATCTGCGAACGCGCCTACCGCATTCTGGTCGACGAAGTGGGCTTCCCGCCCGAGGACATCATCTTCGACCCCAACATCTTTGCCGTGGCCACCGGCATCGAAGAGCACAACAACTACGGCGTCGATTTCATCGAGGCCGTACGCTGGATCAAGCAGAACCTGCCCGGTGCCAAGGTCTCGGGCGGCGTCTCCAATGTCTCGTTCTCGTTCCGTGGCAACGACCCCGTGCGCGAGGCCATCCACACGGTGTTCCTCTATCACGCGATTGCGGCGGGCATGGACATGGGCATCGTCAATGCCGGCATGGTCGGTGTGTACGATGACCTGGAGCCCCAGTTGCGCGAACGCGTGGAGGACGTGGTGCTCAACCGCCGCCCCGATGCGGCCGAGCGCCTGCTCGAGATCGCCGACAGCGCCAAGGGCGCGGCCAAGGACGACAGCAAGAAGCTCGAGTGGCGCGGCACGCCGGAGGCACCGAAGACCGTGGGTGAGCGTCTGTCGCACGCCTTGGTGCACGGCATCACCGACTTCATCACCGAAGACACCGAAGAGGCCTACCAGCAGATCGTGGTGCAGGGCGGCGGTCGCCCGCTGCACGTGATCGAAGGCCCGCTGATGGACGGCATGAATATCGTCGGCGACCTGTTCGGCGCCGGCAAGATGTTCCTGCCCCAGGTGGTCAAGTCCGCACGCGTGATGAAGCAGGCCGTGGCCCACCTGGTGCCCTATATCGAGGAAGAGAAGCGCCAGCAGGAAGCGGCGGGCATGGACGTGACCAGCAAGGGCAAGATCGTCATCGCCACCGTCAAGGGCGATGTGCACGACATCGGCAAGAACATCGTCACCGTGGTCCTGCAGTGCAACAACTTCGAGGTCATCAACATGGGCGTGATGGTGCCCTGCCACGAGATCCTGGCGCGTGCCAAGGCCGAGGGCGCGGACATCATCGGCCTGTCGGGACTGATCACTCCCAGTCTCGAAGAGATGCAGTATGTGGCCGGCGAGATGGACAAGGACGACTACTTCCGCATCAAGAAGATTCCGCTGCTGATCGGCGGCGCGACCTGCTCGCGTGTGCATACGGCCGTGAAGATTGCCCCCAAGTACGACGGCCCCGTGGTCTATGTGCCCGATGCCTCGCGCTCGGTCAGCGTGGCGCAGAGCCTGCTGGGCGACGGCAAGCAGGCCTATCTGGACGAGCTGAGCGCCGACTACGACAAGGTGCGCACCCAGCATGCCAACAAGAAGAAGACGCCGCTGTGGACGCTGGAGCAGGCCAGAGCCAATGCTGCCGTGGTGGGCCATGCGCCTGTGGTGCCGCGCACCCTGGGCCGCCGCGTGTTCAAGAACTTCGACCTGGCCGAAATTGCCCAGTACATCGACTGGGGCCCGTTCTTCCAGACCTGGGATCTGGCGGGTCCCTACCCGGCCATCCTCGACGATGAGGTCGTGGGCGTGGAGGCGCGCAAGGTGCTGGCCGATGCCAAGCTCATGCTGCAGAAGATCATCGACGGCCGCTGGCTGCAGGCCAATGGCGTGATGGGCCTGTTCCCCGCCAATCGCGTGGGCGACGACATCGTGTTCTACACCGACGAATCGCGCAGCCAGGTGCTGACCACCTGGTACGGCATGCGCCAGCAGACCGAAAAGCAGGCCGTGGACGGCCCGGATGGCCGACCCGTGATGCGCCCCAGCCGCTGCCTGGCCGATTTTGTGGCCGCCAAGGAGTCGGGCATTGCCGACTATGCCGGCCTGTTTGCCGTGACCGCCGGCATCGGTGCCGAGAAGAAGGACAAGGAATTCGAGGCCGCGCTGGACGACTACAGCGGCATCATGTTCAAGGCCTTGGCCGACCGCCTGGCCGAAGCCTTTGCCGAATGCCTGCACCAGCGCGTGCGCAAGGATCTCTGGGGCTATGCCGAAGACGAGAACCTGAGCAACGAGGAGCTCATCAAGGAAGCCTACAAGGGCATTCGCCCCGCGCCCGGCTACCCTGCCTGCCCCGATCACACGGCCAAGATCGACCTGTTCAAGGCGCTGCAGGCCGATGAGATCGGCATGACGCTGACCGAGAGCCTGGCCATGAACCCCGCATCCAGCGTGAGCGGCTTCTACATCGGCAACCCCGAGGCCAGCTACTTCAACGTGGGCCAGATCGGCGAAGACCAGCTCGCCGACATGGCCCAGCGACGTGGCATGGATGTCGAGGAGCTGCGCCGCTATCTGGCGCCGAATCTGGGCTGAACCAGCTTCGAGATCGCACTTCGCAAATGAGAAAAGCCAGGGTCGACCCTGGCTTTTCGCTTGGGGCGCGGTGCTCAGAGGCGTTGCTTGAGCACGGGGGCGAGCGTGGCACGCAGTCGGTCGCCGGGCTCTTCGTTCTCGGTCGCACGGATTTCCAGCGAGCGTTCCACCATGCCTATATGTTCCAGCAGCAGCGCCTTGGCACCCTCGGTGTCGCCGCGTTCCAGGGCGGCCACGATGCGTTCGTGCTCGGCGCAGGACTGGCTGGCGCTGTGCGTGGATTGGTAGAGCGTGGCAGCCAGGGTGGTGCGTGCCGTCAGATCGCGCAGCGTGTCGGCCAGCAGCCTGTGACCCATCTGTTCGGCCAGGCAGACATGGAAATCCGCAAGCAGAAAGGCACGCGTGGCGCTGTCCGCCCCGGCGATGGCTTTCTGCTCCTGGGCGATATGGCGGCGCAGTCTGGTGATGACGCGCTGCAGCGGCTTGCCGGCTTCCTGCAATATGCCGGTCTCGATGATCCGCCGTGCAGAGAATGCATCCATGGCCTCGGCGGCCGATGGCTGTACCACGTACCAGCCCCTGCGGGCCTGGACCTGGACAAAGCCGCGAGCCTGTAGCTGCATCAGCGCTTCGCGCACCACGGTGCGGCTGACGTCGAAATTGTTGGCAAGCTCCTGCTCTCCCAGCCGCTCCCCGGGTGCCAGTTTCTGGGCCAGGATGGCTTCGACGACGCGTTCCGCGATGTGCTGTGGAGAGGCAGGAGTCATTGCTTGGTTCAGTGGCTGGAGTGAGGGATGGGGACTACGACAGGCGGCACGATAGCAGATGCATGGTCTTCTTCTTCGGTCAGTGGCTCGGCCTTGCCGTCAAGTACCGCATGGGCACGTTCACGGTCGATGTCTCCCTCCCAGGCAGCAATCGCCACGGTGGCCACGCAGTTGCCGATCAGATTGCCCAGGGCGCGCGCAATGCCCATGAACCAGTCCACCGACAGCACCAGCACCAGGCCGATCGCAGGGATGGCGGGAATGGCATGCAGGGTGGCTGCCAGCACCACGATGGCCGAGCCCGGTACGCCGTGTGCGCCCTTGGAGGTCACCAGCGCGATGGCCAGAATGGTCAGCAGGTCGGACATGCTGATCGGCGTGTTGGTGGCCTGGGCGATGAAGACCGCAGCCAGTGTGATATAGATGGAAAACGCGTCCAGGTTGAACGAGTAGCCGGTGGGAATCACCAGGCCTACGGTGGAGTCGCGCACACCCATGTTGCGCAGCTTGGCCATGATCTGGGGCAGCACGCTGTCGGAGGAGGTGGTCGCGAAGACGATGGTCAGCTCCTCGCGCAGATAGCGCAGCAGCTTGATCAGGCTGAAGCCCGACAGGCGCATCACCAGACCCAGCACCACGAACACGAAGATCAGCACCGAGACGTAGAACAGCGCCACCAGCATGCCCAGCTGCTTGAGCGAGCCTATGCCGTATTGGCCCACGGTGAAGGCGATGGCGCCCAGCACGCCCAGCGGTGCCAGCTTGATGATGATGCCCATGACCTTGAACAGAGCCATGGACAAGGCGTCCACCAGCGCGGAGACGGGCTTGCCGCGTTCTCCCAGCATGGTCAGCGCGCAGCCGAACAGCACGGCGAACAGCAGTACCTGCAGCACGTCGCCCTTGGCGAAGGCTTCCACCACGGTGGTGGGAATGAGCTTCATCAGGAAATCCACCGTGCCGCCGCTGGTCAGCTTGTCGGCATTGCTGGCATAGGCCGCCATGGCCGAGGCATCGAGCTTGCTGGTGTCCACGTTCATGCCCACGCCGGGCTCGAAGACAAAGGCCAGCACCAGGCCCATACCCAGGGCGATGGTGGTCAGAACCTCGAAATAGATCAGGGCCTTGACGCCCACGCGGCCTACGCGCTTGAGGTCGCCTGCACCGGCAATGCCGTGCACGACCACGCAGAACACCAGTATGGGGATGATCATCTTGATGAGCTTGATGAAGCCATCGCCCAGGGGTTTGAGTTTCACGGCCCATTCAGGGGCCAGTAGTCCGGCGAGCACACCCAGTATGAGTGCGATCACCACCTGTCCGAACAGTGATCTGACAAAGCGGCGCATAGTCGTCTTTCGCAAGTTGTGGAATCTTGTATGCAAGTTGTCTGCAACTTGCATACAAGAATGTAGGCAAGCGAAAGGCGTGCCAGCAGAGGGTATTCCTGCAGATTTGTGTAAATTAGGGGAGGATCAGCCCTGACTTTCACGTATGAAATAAAAGGGCGTTCCGCCTTGGTGCGAGAGGGGGCGCCAGTGTGCACGCGCGTGGTGCGCGGGCTTTGGGCATGCCCAAAGCCAGGGCATGGCGCTTACAGCAGCGGGCTCAGGGCGCCCAGCAGGTTGTCCCAGATGCGCTTCCACCAGGGAGCCGAATGCACCTGTGCCAGCGTCACCACATCGGATTCGTGCAGATAGCTCTGTTGCCGATGCCGGATGGCCTCGGTGATGGCTTCGTCGTGCAGCAATACATTGTTTTCAAAGTTCAGGTCAAAGCTGCGCAGATCCAGATTCGTGGAGCCGATCAGGCTGACCGATCCGTCCAGACACAGGGTCTTGGCATGCAGCAGGCCGGGGCGGAATTCGTGGATATGGACCCCGGCGCTCAGCAGCCGCCAGTAATGGCTGCGGCTGACGGCACCGACTATCCATGAGTCATTGCGGGCGGGCAGGATCAGTGTGACCTGCACCTGGCGCAGCGCGGCGGCGCACAAGGCATCTAGCACCGTGCTGTCGGGTACGAAGTAGGGGGTGGAGATCACGACCTCGCGCTGCGCACAGGCCAGCAGGCTGGCAACCAGCTGGGGTGTAGAGCGTGCTCTTTCCGTCGGCCCTTCGGCAATCGCAACGGCATGGAAGCCGTCGTCAGCGGCAGCGCCGGCCTCGGGGGTCGGTGGTGCAAGGCACGCATCAGACTGCGCCCAGTCGCTGGCAAAAGCCTGCTGCATCTGCATGACCACCGGACCCTGCAGGCGCAGCATGATGTCCACCCAGGGGGCATAGCGAGCCTTGATGCGAAAGCCTTCGTCGGCGCAGTTCTGGCTGCCGCAATAGTTGATCCTGCCGTCTATGAGCGTGATCTTGCGGTGGTTGCGCAGGTCGATGCGGCTGGTCAGCATGACTTTGAGCAGATTGCTGATGGGCAGGGCAATCGCTAGGTGCACGCCGGCCTGCCGCATCTGCTGCCACAGTGGCGAGCGCGTCAGTGCGCGCGAGCCCAGACCGTCGACCATGGCCCGGCAGGTCACGCCGCGCTGCGCGGCACGCATCAGGGCATGGGCCACATCGGTGCCGGTGCTGTCGTCCAGCCAGATGTAGTACAGCACATTGATCTCGTGGCGCGCGGCATCCATGTCGGCCAGCATCTGCGCACGGGCATGCGCGCCATCGCGCATGAGCTCGGCCCTGTGGCCGGGCAGCGGTACAAAGCCGTTGATGGACGAGGCATAGCGGAAGGCCGGCAGCCATTGATCGGGAATGGCGGGTCGTGCCTGCGACATGGGGCCGGGTGCGGACGCAAGGGCGCTGCCCCGGGTCTGACAGAACTCGCGCACATTGAGCCTTCTGCGGCCAGGTACACGGCCCAGGGCCACTTCCCCAAACAGGTAGTACAGCAGGCAGCTCACATAGGGCAGCAGCACGATGACCATGAGCCAGGCCAGCCGCACATCGGGCCGCATGTCTCTGCGCAGCAGAATGCGCAGGCCGAAGGCGGCAATCAGCAATACATGAAGAGTCAGCAGCAGCCAGGTCATGAATCAGTGCAGCAACGATGGACCTTGTCGAGCATAACGGGCTCAGGCCTGAGCACAAGCTGCCCGTCGTGGCTCTCATGAAACAGGCGCAAAGACCTTGATGGATCAACGCATGCTGCTATCCATCATGAAGCATCGACAGATCGGCATGGCACTGGCATGGAACCTGCTTCCTTTTTTCGTCAAAGCAAACAAGCAGGGGGGAGTGCATGGAAATGGTGCCATTGACTGCCATCGACAAGGCAGATACCGGTTGGGTCATGGTCGCGTCGGCGCTGGTCTTGCTGATGACCTTGCCGGGCATTGCCCTGTTCTATGCGGGGCTGGTGCGGCGCAAGAATGTGGTCAACACCATGGTGGCCGTGTTTGCGGTGGCCTGCGTGGTTACCCTGACCTGGTTCGGCCTGGGCTACTCGCTTGCGTTCACCGCCGAGTCTGCCTGGCTTGGCAATCTGGGACGAGCCTGGTTTGCCTCGCTGCACTTCGATGGCCGGCGCAGCGTGATCTCGGTCAGCCATCTGGCACCGCATCTGCCCGAGGCGGCCTATGCCCTGTTCCAGGCCGCATTCGCCATCATCACCACCTCGCTGATCGTGGGGGCCGTGGTAGAGCGCATGCGCTTTGCGGCCCTGCTGGTGTTTGCCGCGCTGTGGAGCGTGGTGGTCTATGCGCCGGTGGCCCACTGGGTGTGGGAGAGCGGGGGCTGGCTGAACCAGCTCGGCGCACTGGACTTTGCCGGCGGCGCCGTGGTGCATGTGAATGCGGGCGTGGCGGCACTGGTCTGTGCCTTCATGATGGGGCGCAGGCGCGGCTACGGAACCGAGCCATTCGAGCCGCACAGCCTGGGCTGGACGGCCATGGGCACGGCGCTGCTGCTGTTCGGCTGGTTTGGCTTCAACGCGGGATCGGCCCTGTCTGCCGATGGGCGTGCAGCGCTGGCCTTTGTGGTCACTCTCGTGGCGGCAGCGGCTGCCGGTCTGGCATGGATGGTGGTGGAATGGCTGGTTCGCGGTGCTCCGACCTTGTTGGGCCTGCTCTCGGGCATGGTGGGCGGACTGGTGGCCATCACACCGGCTGCTGGCTTTGTGCAGGTGGGCAGTGCGGTGTGGATAGGCTTGATTGCGGGCGCAGTCTGTTTCTGGGGCGCAACCTGGCTCAAGCGCCGTCTCGGGGCCGACGACTCGCTCGATGTGTTCGGCGTGCATGGCGTGGGCGGCATTGCAGGCTCCATCCTCACGGCGGTGTTTGCCGACCCGCTGATCGCGGGCACAGGCGCCACGGTGCTGAATCAGCTGATTGCGGTGGCAGCGGTGGCTGCCTACAGCGGTGCAGCCACGGCCGGGGTGCTGGTGCTGATCCGTCTGCTGATCCCTTTGCGTGTGGATGCCGTGCAGGAAATGGAGGGCCTGGATATCAGTCTGCATCTGGAGCGTCAGCACTAGTGATCCATCAAAGACAGGAGCGGTGTATGGAGGACAGCGATCGAGTGGCGGTGGCCGCACATCTGCATGTGGTGCTGCGGCGCAAGACGGGCCGGGTGACCGATACCGAATGGATGGCCTGCAACCAGGCCTATGCACAGGCCATGGTGGCTTTTGCGCTGGAGCATGCGCGAGAGCAACAGGACGAGGAGCTGGCGCGCCTGGCCCGGCGTCTGCAGGGCAGCTGGAGCGGCGACAAGCCCCGGCATGCAGCGCCTGCCGAGACTGCGCAGAGCGACAGCTCGGTCACCACCAAGGCCGCCGAGATACTGCGCACCTCGGCACGCTATATCGGCGGGCTGCGCTGAGGCACAAGCAGGACCTGAGGCCGGGACGGCACCGGCGCTCAGGCCGATGCCGGCAACGAGCCCGGTCTATTGCTTTTTCAGCTCGGCGATATAGGCTTCGCGAGCCTTGACGCCAGCAGCAGTGAAATCGGTGAATACGCCGTCAATGCCCAGGCGGTAGTAAGCGAGGTATTCCTGTGCAGGGTCACCCTTGAAGATGCCAGCCAGGCGGCTGGCCTCGCTGCGGAAGGTAAAGCTGTGCACCACCAGGCCGGCCTTGTGCGCGTTGGCGATCAGGCCCGTGTCCTTCAAGGTATTCACATCCTTGAGGCCTGCACCGTCTTTGTAGGGAACGACGGAATGGGCCAGCACCTGGGGTTTCCAGGGGCCGATGCCGTCGGCATAGGTCTTGATCTCGGCCAGGCCTGCCGGTGTCTGCATGACCGCGAAGGTGCGCGCATCGCCTGCCAGCGTCCAGCTGTAGGGGCGGCCGCTGATGAAGGTCCATTCGTCGCTGGTGATGTAGCCGACCGAGCCATCCCTGAAGTTGTAGTCATTGCCGTCGATCAGCTGCACGCCCTTGGCCTTCATGCCCGCCTTGCGCAGATACTTCAGGCTGTCAGGATCGAAGCTCTGGATGTAGATGGGTGCATCCTTGCGGTTGAGCTGGTTCTTCTCGAGCAGCTCCATCACGGCATCCTCGAACGGATGCTCGCCCGTGCCGCAGCTGTTGGCGATGGCCTGCTGGTTGTTCCAGTAAGGGTTCTTGGTCTCGGCGTAGACGGCAATCGTGCGGCCTGCCGCCTTGCCCTTGGCGAGCGCGATATCGATCACATCCTGTGCGCTGATCAGCGGCAGCTTGCCATTCCATTCCGTGGGGCGGTCGGCACGGTTGTCCAGTATGGTGCCGCCCAGCAGCGTGCGCAGCTCATGCAGGCTGAAGTCGGAGATGGACCAGTCGCCGGTGTGGCCCTCGCCATCGACGACCAGGGCCTGAAGCACGGATTTCTGGTTGTTGGGATCGATACGGTCGCTTAGATAGCGGGCCGGCCCGTTGTCGGGTGTCGCGGGGTATTTCACATCGACCCATACCCCGGGCGTGGTGCGCTTGCGCGCGGCCACATAGGAATTGCTCTTGGCAACGTCGGCGATGTTGGTGCTGTCGCTCAGCCAGGCGTTGTGGCGTGCCACCAGCTGGCAGTCGCGCGTCATGTGCATGTCGAGCTCGATCATGTCGGCGCCAGCATCAATGGCTTTTTCATAGGCCATCTGGGTCTGCTCGGGGTACAGACCCGAGTAGCCGCGGTGGGCGATGACCTGGGGCTGCTTGCCGTCCAGCGTCAGAAACTGCGGCGCAGGCGCTGGTGTCGGGCCGTCTCCGCCGCCACAGGCGCTCAGGGCAAAGGCGGCAAGCAAGGTCAGAGCAAAGACGGGGTGGCGGGTATGGGACATGGGTTCAGGCATGGATGGAGATCGCCTCATGCTTGCGCTTGTTGATGACGGTTGTGTGACCGTGCCCTCGGAGCATGTCACGCTCCGAAGCACAAGGCTGCCGGGGCGGCAGCCTTGTGCGGGGTGCGGCAGTTACAGTCCCAGCTTCCTAGCTACGTAATCGGCATCCTTGTCGCCGCGACCCGAGAGGTTGACCAGAATATGCTGGTCCTTGCCGAGCCCCGGCGCTTCGCGCATGGCCCAGGCCACGGCGTGCGCACTTTCCAGCGCCGGGATGATGCCCTCCACACGCGACAGCGTCATGAAGGCATTCAGGCATTCCTTGTCGTCCACGGACTGGTAGTCCACGCGGCCTATATCCTTGAGATAGCTGTGCTGCGGGCCCACGCCGGGGTAGTCCAGGCCCGAGGCAATGCTGTGCACGGCGGCCGGCGTGCCGTCGGCGTTCTCCAGCACATAGCACTTCATGCCGTGAATCTCGCCGGGCTTGCCAACCGACAGCGTGGCGGCATGGCGGCCGGGCTTGTCCACGCCCTCGCCGGCAGGTTCCACGCCCACCAGATGCACGGACTCGTCACCCAGAAAGGCCGTGAAGATGCCCATGGCATTGCTGCCCCCGCCCACGCAGGCGGCCACATGGTCGGGCAGCTTGCCGTGCCGGGTCTGGAACTGTTCGCGTGCCTCACGACCGACGATGGACTGGAAGTCCCGCACCATCATGGGAAAGGGGTGGGGGCCGACCACCGAGCCAATCGCGTAAATGGTGTTGACGGGGTCCTGCAGATAGACCTCGAAGGCGCTGTCCACTGCCTCCTTCAGCGTGGCCGCGCCACGCGTGACTGGCACCAGATTGCAGCCCAGGATGCGCATCTTGGTGACGTTGGGGTGCTCCTTCTCGATATCCACCTGGCCCATGTGAATCTCGCAGGGAATGCCCACCAGCGCACAGGCCGTGGCCAGGGCCACGCCATGCTGGCCGGCACCGGTCTCGGCAATGACTTTTTTCTTGCCCATGAATTTGGCCAGCAGTGCCTCGCCCAGGCAGTGGTTGATCTTGTGAGCCCCCGTGTGATTCAGATCCTCACGCTTGAGATGGATCTGCGCGCCGCCCAGTTGATCGGACAGGCGCCTGGCGTGAAAGATGGGGCTGGGCCGGCCCACATAGTCGGCAAACAGCGCGGCCAGCTCGGCCTGGAAGTCCTGGCGTTTGACGATCTCCTCGTAGGCCGCGGCAATCTCGTCCATGCATCGCTTGAGCTCTGGCGGCACGAGCTGGCCGCCGTAGGGGCCGAAGAAGCCTTGCGCATCGGGCATGGCCTGGGGGTTCTGGGTCATGGCTTGTCTCCTTGGTGTGTGGTGCAGCAAAGCTGCATTCATAGCACACGGCGGGCTCAAGTCGCTTGCAGGCAAGTCCGGATGGAATCAGCACAGAAATGAACGCAGCCCTCAAGATGAAAGCGCTGACAGCTATTGTTTTGATATTGGCAGGCAACCTGCTCCTGCTCTGAAACACAATAGCGACATGAAAGCCAGCTCAGCCCGCGATATTGTCTTTGCCCATGCCCTGGAAACCGCAGCTCCGCACGAGGCGCTGCCCACGACCGATCGCTGCACTGCCATCACGCAGGAGTGCCTGCACGCCCAGGGCAAGGCCAAGGGCGGCGGCCGTGCAGCGTTCGAGAGTTTTCTGCAGGAGCGGGCACAACGCGTGATTGCTGCAGCGCAGCTGCCTGCCGACATACGCGCCGTGGCCCGGCAGCGCGCCGGTATTTCACGCTGGTTGGTGCTGGCCGTGATGACAGCGGCATTTGCGCTGGGCTTTGCGGGTCATGCGATCACGGACCCGCATCGTGTGGATCTGCTCTCCGCCTCCTTGATCGGTATCGTGCTGTGGAATCTGCTGGTCTATGTGCTGTTGCTGCTGTCCTGGCTGCGCAGTCTTGTTCGGCGCAGGCAAACAGTGATTGCACCGCTGGAGCCTGAGCCGGGTCAGGGCGCTGCGCCGCAGCGGCCCGTGGCTGCACCCGGTGGCTGGCTGCAAAAGCTGCAGACGAAAAGGTGGAGTGTTTCGCGCGGCACCGGGCTGCGCAAGATGGCGCTGAACTTCGAGCGCAACTGGTGGCAGGTCAACCAGAGACCGCGCCATGCGCAATGGCTTGTGTGTCTGCATCTGGGTGCGGCAATGCTGGCACTGGGTGCGCTGGCATCACTATGGCTCACCGGCCTCACCAAGGCTTATCAAGTGGGGTGGGAGAGCACTTTCCTCTCGCCTTCTGCCGTGCAGACCTGTCTGAACATGCTGTTTGCGCCGGTGCAGCATCTGCTGGGCCAAGCTCCGTGGAGTCTGGCGCAGATCCAGGCACTGCAGGGCTGGTCGGCCGGCGATGCCGCAGATGCGGGGCCGCGCTGGGTGCAGCTCTACAGCTGGTTGCTGGGATTGATGGTGGTGGCGCCGCGTCTGCTGCTGGCGCTGTGGCAGGGTGCCAGGGTCTGGTGGTTGAGCCAGCATCTGACATTGCCGCTGCAGCAGCCCTATTTCCAGAAGCTGCAGCGTGACTGGGCGGGGCGTGCAACGGCGCTGCTGGTGCAGCCCTACAGCCTGGACATCACGCCCGAGCGCGAAGCCGCCCTGCGCAGCCATGTGGCGCAGAGCTACGGCGCTGGTGCGCAGCTTGCGTTGCTGCCGGTGCTGGCCTATGGATCGCCCTTGCCGGACGCTTCGGCTGTTGACGCACAGCAGGTGCTGTTGCTCAATCTGGCTGCCACGCCCGAGGCGGAAATTCATGGCGTGCTGCTGGCGCAGGTATTGAACCGCTGGGGCGCGCATACCGATGTGTGGCTATGGGCGGCGGACTTTCGTGCGCGCAACAGCGGTGCCCCGGCGCGAGTGCAGGAGCGCGAGCAGCTGTGGCGGGAATTTGTGCGCGGCGCGGGCCTGAACGCGACCCTGGTGCCAGGCGCAGGAGTGTGATGATGAGTGAGAGCAACGAGCTGGTTCCGATTGACAGCAGCATTCAGTGGTGTCTTTTGTCGCACACCAATATCGGCAAGACCACGCTGACCCGTACGCTGATGGCCGACGATGTCGGCGAGATTGACGATGCCGCACATGTGACCACTCAGTCACAGCGCTATCTGCTTCAGAAAACGCAGCAGGGCGATGAGCTGTGGCTTTGGGATACACCGGGCTTCGGCGACTCGGTGCGGCTTTATGAACGCCTGCGGCAGCAGGGCAATCCGCTGGGCTGGTTTCTCAGCAATGTCTGGGATCGCTGGCGCGACAGGCCTTTCTATCTGAGTCAGCGTGCCTTGCTCGCTGCGCGCGATCATGCGGATGTGATGCTCTACCTCGTCAACGCGGCTGAAGACCCGGCCGATGCAGGCTACTGGAGCGCCGAGATGAACATTCTGGCCTGGATGAACAAGCCGGTCATCGTGCTTCTCAACCAGATTGGCAGCGACACCACGGCAGAGCAGACACAGGAAGATTTGCGGCGCTGGCAGCAGGCGACGCAGAGCTTTCAAAGCGTGGTGCGCGATGTGCTGGTGCTGGATGCCTTCACGCGCAGCTGGTGGCATGAGCGCAAGATGATGCAAAGCATTGCGCCTTTGTTGCCTCAGTCCAAACAGTCTGCCTATCAGCGCCTGCTGGCACAGCGAGCTTTGCTGCAGCAGCAGCGCGAGCAGGCGAGCCTGGGGGTCATGGCAGATCAGCTGATAGCTGCGGCAGGTCTGCATGAAAAGCTTGATCCCGAGCAAGGCAAACTGCTGGCGCGAGCCTGGCAAAGCCTGAGCCAGCTCACCGCCAAATTGGGTAAATCGGCAGAGGGTGAAGAGCGGCTCGGAGCCCAGGCCAAGGCAGCCGTTCAGCGGCTGATGCAGGGTTTGCGTCAGGCCGATGTGCAGGCCACCCAGCGCTTGCTCGAGATTCATGGACTCGACGGTCAGGCGGCCAGTCAGATACAGGAGCAATTGCGCAGCCAGCTTCAGATCACCACGCCGGTCGATGCGCAGGCAGCCAGCTTGTGGGGGGCGTTGACTGCCGGCGCAGCCACAGGACTGGGGGCCGATCTGATGGCAGGAGGTTTGACGCTGGGTGCCGGTGCCCTGGTGGGGGCGCTGCTGGGGGCCATCACCTTTGGGGGCGCGGCTTGGGGAGCGAACAAGATGTTCGACCAGGAGCAGCAGAGCTTTCAACTCTCGACCGACTATCTGAACGCAGCAGCGGGTCAGGTATTGCTCAAGTACCTGCTGATCTCGCATTTCGGCCGCGGTCGCGGTCGCTACACCAGCCCTGCGGCGCCCAGTCAATGGAGTGAGCTGGCCCAAGGCACGGTGCAGACGCATGCCGCGCAATGGGCCGCACTCTGGGCGCAGCTGCGCGAAGCACATGCCGCAGGAGCGGCTACCGATGTGCAGAGAGTCGCCATGATGGAGCTGCTCTCGCAAAGCCTGCAGCAGATCATGGCCGATCTCTATCCGGGGCTGAACGCGGACTCTGGAGTCAGAGACGGGGAAAGCGCACGGTAAAAAGCGCGCCGCCACGCTCGGAGACGCCGGTGCTGACGGTGCCGCCCTGCGAGGTCACCAGAGCCTTGACGATGGACAGGCCCAGGCCCGAGCCTTCCCGACGGCGCTTTCCTGGGGCCTGGACAAAGCGCTGGAACGGATGGGCCTGAACTTCGTCAGCAAGGCCGGGCCCCGCATCGCCTACTTCCAGGATCACCCATGACTGGTTCTGGTGGTCGGAGCTCGCATGCACCCGGATGCTCAGCCAGTGGCCGCTGCTGGCATGGCGCAGCACGTTGCTGATGAGGTTGGTGGTGATCTGGCGCAAGCGATCGGTGTCGGCCTTGATGTCGGTGCTGCCATCGCCGTCCTGCATGGGCAGATCCAGTGACAGGGCCATGTCCAGCTTCTGCAGCTGCGGGTGCAAGTCCTCGACGACATCACCGACCAGTGCGGCGAGGTCTATGCGTTCCTTGCGCAGAGACAGTTGTCCGGCGTCGGCCATGGACAGGGTGTGCAGATCGCCGACCAGCCGTCCCAGATGCTCGACCTGGGCCAGCAGCGTCTTCATCTCGGCCTGGCTGGAGTCGATGACGCCGTCGCAGATCGCATGCAGTCTTGCCTGCAGAACCGTCAATGGGGTGCGCAGCTCGTGGGAGATGGAGGCTGCCGTCGCCAGGCGTTCCGCCTCCAGCGTCTCCAGCGAATCAACCATGCCGTTGAAGGCATCGATCATCTCGGCCATCTCGCCATGGGCATTGCCCTTGACGGCTCTGGGGGCCAGATCGCCACGCTCCACGCGCGCAGCCACTTCCACCATGGAGGCCAGCGGACTGGTGATGCGTCGCGAAATCCAGAAGCCCACGGCCATGCCGAAAGGCAGGCTGACAGCCAGGCCGATGACCAGCGACCATTTCTCGCCAAACAGGCGGTCGCCTTCCCAGTACTCGGAGTAGATCTGCAGGGCTCTGGGGCTGTCCTCCAGATCCTGGGACTTCAGCGCCTCCAGCTCGGTTCTGACGGGACTTGGCAGGTGGCGGTAGAACTCGCGGTACTGCAGCTCGGAAAACGCCAGCACGCCAATGGCCAGGGAGGCAATGGCCAGCAGCACGGCTGCCGTGATCCACAGACCAAAGCGGACCCAGATGCGGTTCAGTCCCAGGGCCATAGACGATAGCCAATACCGCGCACGGTCTCGATCAGCCCGTCCTGGCCGGCCAGTTGCAGCTTGCGGCGCAGTTTGGATAGGTGGGAGTCGATCACCCGCTCCAGCGCATCGCTTTCCGGCAGGCAGTTCTCAATCAGGTAGGCACGTGAAAAGCAGCGGCGTGGCTGGGCCGCCAGGCAGGCCAGCAGACGGAACTCCGTGAGCGTCAGCGCCAGAGGTACGGCCTGGCCCGCATCGTCGTAGACGGCTGCACTATGGGCTTCCACGTCGATCTCTATGGGGCCGACGCGAATGGGAGCGGCCACCGGCGCAGGCTTGGCCTGGGTACGGCGCAGCACGGCACGCACCCGGGCCACCACCTCGGGAGGGTTGAAAGGCTTGACCACATAGTCGTCCGCCCCCAGGCGCAGTGCCAGCAGCTTGTCCACATCGTCTGCCAGGGCCGTCACCATGATGACGGGGACATCGCTGTCATTGCGAATCATGCGCAGCACATCCACGCCATCGACCTTGGGCAGATGAATGTCTAGCAGCACCAGGTCCGGGCGCAGCTGGCGAAAGCTCTGCAGGGCTTCCTCGCCGTCTTGCGCCATGCGAATGCGCAGGCCGTCGCGTTCCAGATAGGCGCTGAGAACGCCGGCAATTCCGGGTTCGTCTTCGACTACAAGCACCATGGGCGTGGAAGCGGGTTGCGTAAAAGTAGTCATGGTTTTGTGTGCAGCAAAGTCATGCATCTGCTGGACTCCCTGAAACTTGTTATCTGCACATTATGTGCGTTGCCGCTGCAATAGCCGAATGGCGGAGGCTCTCCATAATTCCTACATAAACCCTGCAATCTGGCGAAAGCTTGCTGCCGTTCAATGGCGAGGATGGAAAGCTGTCTCTGCTTTCTGCAGCTTCCCCGGGGTACAACCTAAAGCTTGAGCCAACTGCGCTGTGATATTTCCCTCTCACGTCTCGCGTCTTCGCATGGGCAGTCTGTGTCTGTGTGTCTTGTCGTTGCTGGCAGGCTGTGCTGCGCCCGAGGCAGTCAAGCTGGACCGGACCACGCCACCCCAATGGCAGCAGCAGGAGTCGGCTCAAAAGTCGGACCCCGCGGAGCTGGCTCAATGGTGGCGTGCCTGGAATGACCCTGCTCTCAATGCGCTGGTGGACGAGGCACTGGCCCAGAATCTTGATGTGGCTCAGGCCGTGCTGCGTCTGCGTCAGCAGCGCTTGCTGGCGGGTACGGCAGATGCGGCTTTTCGCCCCATAGTCAGCACCGGAGCGCGGACTCTGCAGGATATTGCAGCAGTTGATACTTACTTCCATGCCAGCATTGATGTGAGCTGGGATCTTGGTCTGTTTGGTGACTCCGAAGCGGCGCGCCGTGCAGGCGCGGCCGGCGTGCTGGATGCGCAAGCCCAGCTGCATGCAGCGCGGGTGGCGCTGGTGGCCGATGTGGTGCACCGTTATCTCGATATCCGGCTGGCCCAGGTGCAGCGCAGCCTGGTCGAGAGGCAATTGCAGCAGGCGCAGCGACAGCTGCAGCTCTTGCAGATTCGGCATGAGCAGAGACTGACAGATGCCCAGTCTCTGGAGCAGCAACAGCTGCAGCTGCGCACCGCAGAGTCTCAGCTGTCCACCCTGAACGAGGCCCAGGCGCGTGCTGCCCATGCGCTGGCTGCCCTGCTGGGACGTGAGCGTGCCGAGCCGCAGTGGCTGCAGCCCAGGACGGATGCCGCGTTGCCCGCAATGCAGGCGCTTGCCGTACTGCCGGCAGACCTGCTGCGCAACCGCCCCGATATTCAAAGTGCCGAGGCTGCGGTGGAGCAGGCTGCGGCCGAGGTCGGCGTGTCGCGCGCGGCGCTCTATCCGCGGTTGACCCTGACGGGGTCCTTGTTGTATGCATACAACCTGACGCGCAATCACCGCACGACCTCGGACTCCATTCCCATGGTCGGTCCGCAGATCGACATTCCGCTCTTTGATTGGGGTCGCCGCCGTGCCGTGGCAGACGGCAAGGAGCTGGCGCTGCAGGCCAGCATCAAGGCATACCGCCAGGCCGTGCTCAATGGCATTGCCGAGGCCGAAACTGCCCTGGCAGCGGTTGCCGCCCAGCAGCAAAGGCAGCAGCAGCTGCAGTCCCAGCAGCAGATTCATGCCGGGCGCGAGAAGGCTCAGGCAGTGCGCCAGCAACTGGGCCTGTCCAGCGAGCTTGCGGGCATCGATAGCGCCCGCGCCAGCCTGGAAAACCAGAGCGAGCTGGCAACCGCCAGGGCTGCCGAGGCGCTGGCCTATGTGGCTCTCTACAAGGCAGTGGGTGCTGCCCCTGTCGATGCCGCGCTTGTTACCCGGACCACAGAGGCTCAGCCATGATTGCCCTGGCGCGCAAGACGCTGATCCATGAGTGGAGACGCTTTGTCCCTTCGGTGTTCGCCGTGGGCTTTTCGGGCGTTCTGCTGGCCATGCAGGCCGCCTTGGTGCTGGGCATCTTCGGCTCTGCCGCGATCTACGTGACGGCTTCTTCGGCCGATCTCTGGGTGGGCTATCCGGGCACGCAAAGCGTGAACTTCGGGCGCAATATCGGTAGCGATGTGGAGATGCGTCTGCGCATGGACCCCGATGTGGCGGCCGTGGAATCCTATGTCTGGGTCGATGGCGACTGGCGCGCGCGCGCCGGTGCCCAGGGCGCGACCGGAGGCGGAGTCTCGGTCTATCTTTCGGGCGTCAGCACTGCGGACAACTCCATGATGTTCACCAAGGTGCTCACCTCCTGGCAGCGACAGCTGCTGCGCGAGCCCGGTGCCGTGATTGTGGACAGGGCGGACCTGGGGACTCTGGGCGCGCAGGAAGGCAGCACGGCCTGGATCAACAACCATGCGGTCAAGATCGTGGCTGCCGTAGACGGCTTGCGCGGCCTGGGCGGTGTCAACGTGATCGCCTCGCTCAGCACGGCCCGCGAAATTGCAGAAACCAGTGCCGAGCATGGCAGCACCTATTTCGTGGCGCGCCTCAAGCAAGGAGCCAAGGCAGGCGAGGCACAGGCGAGATTGAGTCAGTCCAGCAGCAGCTTCGGCCCGTACGAGGTCTGGACGGCGGATGCCTTTGCGCGCCGCTCTCAGCGTTACTGGATGCTCGATACCGGCGCCGGTGCCGGCGTGCTCTTCATGGCCGTCATCGTCTGCCTGGTGGGCGCCATCGTGACCAGCCAGTCGCTCAAGGCGGTGGTGGCAGGGTCCGCCCGCGAGTATGCGGTGCTCAATGCTCTGGGCGTGAGCCGAGCAGCCCTGGGCCGCGTGGTGGTCGAGCAGGCCTGCTGGATTGGCGGCCTGGGCTTTGTGCTGGCGGCACTGGCCAGCGCGGTGCTGCTCAGCATTGCATCCAGCTACCGCGTCCCTGTTGCCCTCAACCTGTCCGCGGTACTTGCGTGCGGCTTTCTGGTGGCCGTGCTGTCGCTGCTGTCGGGTCTGGGCGCCATGCGCAGCTTGCTGCGTGCCGACCCGGCAACCCTGTTGCGTTAAGGCCTGAAACATGCAAGCCGAGACCATGGAACGCATCAAAAATTCTGCTGCAGTCAAGGATGCAGCGCCCAGCCTCGAGGCCGTGCGTCTCGACAAATCCTTTGTGTCGGGCATCGTCCAGGTGCATGTGCTGCAAGGACTGTCCGTCAGCCTGTATGCGGGGGAGTTGAGCCTGATCTCCGGCCCTTCGGGCTGCGGCAAAAGCACGCTGCTGTCGCTGATGTCGGGACTGCAAAAGCCCGATGCCGGCCATGCGCTGGCACTGGGCGAGGACCTGGCCAAGCTCGGTACGGCGGCACTGGAGAAATTTCGTCTGCGTCATACGGGTTTTGTCTTCCAGGGCTTCAATCTGTTTCCGGCCTTGACGGCACTGGAGCAGGTGCAGCTGCCGCTTGGTTATATGGGCCTCAAGAACGCCGAGACATTGCGCCGTGCCAAGGAGGCTCTCGATGAAGTGGGGCTCTCGCACCGCAGTCATATGCGCCCGGCCCAGCTGTCGGGTGGCGAGAAGCAGCGTGTGGCCATCGCACGTGCCATGGCCAAGCAGCCTCGCCTGCTGTTCGCCGACGAGCCCACCAGTGCGCTGGACGCCGAGAGCGGCCAGCGTGTCATTGATTTGCTGCACCGTGCAGCGCGCACGCACGGCACCACGGTGCTCTGCGTCAGCCATGATCCGCGCCTGGTACGCCACGCCGATCGTGTGCTGGGCATGGAAGACGGCGCCATTCGCAGCGACTGGCGCCAGAACAGCCCCATCAAGGAATAAACATGAACCCAAGCCCATTTCGTCTCAGCATTGTGTCGGGCGCGCCGCTGCTGGCGGCTGCCGTGCTGATGCTGGGCGGGTGCTCTCCGTCTCAGGACGCAGCCTCCGTGATCACGCCGGCCGCAGCCCAGATCAAGCCTCAAAGCCAGGTAGCCGTTGCGCGGGGCAAGATCGATGTAGAAGGCGGTCTGCTCGATCTCTCGTCTGCCGCATCGGGCGTGGTGCAGCAATTGCTGGTCAAGGAAGGGCAGAGCGTGCAGAAAGGCCAGCCAGTGCTGCGTCTCGCCGACGATGCGGCGCGCGCCGATCTGGCGGTGGCGGAGTCCGAGCTGCAGCTGGCGCAGACCAAACTCAAGACGCGCCAGAATCGCCTGCCCGCGCTCAAGGCCACGCTGACGCGCTGGCAGTCCGCTGCCAAACAGGGGGCAGCGGACCTGCAGAGCGTGGACGAAGCCGTGCAGGCCCTGCGTGATGCGCAGTCCGAAGTGGATATTGCGGCTGCAGAAGTCACGGTCGCCAAGCGCAAGGCCGAGCAGTTGCGGGCCCTGCTGCAGCGCCACGAGCTGCGTGCGCCCGAGGCCGCAGTCGTGGTGCGTCTGCAGGCACAGGGCGGCAGCATGCTGCAAAGCGGCAGTCCGGTGGCGGTGCTGCTGCCCAAGCGCCCCTTTATCGTGCGTGCCGAAGTCAACGAAAGCTTTGTGACGGCGATTCGCGAGGGCATGAAGGCCCTGGTGACGGTGGACGCAGACGGCAGCGCTGCCCGCCAGGAGTTTCCTGCTGCGACCGTGTTGCGCATCAGTCCCGTCTATGGAGCGGCCAAGCTGCAGGACGACGCGCAGCGCGGCCCGGTAAGGGTTGTGGAATGCGTGCTGGCATTTGACCAGCCGCCCGCCAATGTCAAGGTCGGTCAGAACGTGAGGGTCAGTTTCCATGAATAAGCGCATTCAGATTTTCCCGTCGCCTGCAGGTACAGCTGCGGCCGGCTGGATGGTGCAAAGCGATTTCGACGGCACCATCAGCCTGCTGGACGTGACCGATACTCTGCTCAATCGCTTTGGCAAGCCGGGCTGGCAGGAACTGGAAGACGCCTGGGAGCGCGGCGATATCGGCTCGCGCGAATGCATGAAGGGGCAGGTGGCCCTGCTGGACATGAGCGAGGTCGAGCTGCAGAACCATCTGGACAGCATCGAGATCGACGAGCACTTTGCCGGCTTCGTGGCCGAGGCCAGGCTGCATGGCATCAAGGTGCAGGTCGTCAGCGACGGCATTGACTATGCGATTCGCCATGTGCTCGCACGCCATGGCCTCGGGGATCTGGAAGTGATCGCCAACCATCTGGTGCAGACGGGCGAGCGTAGCTGGCGACTGGATTCGCCCTGGGCCAGCAATCGCTGCACACGGGCCAGCGGCAACTGCAAGTGCGAACGCTTGGCCGAGCAGCAGGCCGTTCATGGGCGGGTGCTCTATATCGGCGACAGCACGTCGGACTTCTGCGTTTCCGGCAAGGCGGATTTCGTGCTGGCCAAGTACAAGCTCATCGACTATTGCGAGAGCCAGGGGATTGCCCACGCGCGCTTCGAGCATTTTGCGCAGGCCACCCAGCTGCTGGAGCAGGTCCTGCTCGGCATGGAGCAGATTGCATGAATGCGGCCGATGGATTGGGGCTGCTGCAGCAGCCGGATTTGCAGCAGCTGTGCGTGACGCCGCATGAGTTCGTCATGCCCGGCGAAGGCCGCAATGCCCGCACGGGCGTGCTGTTGATCCATGGCCTGACCGGCACGCCCGCCGAGATGCGCCTGCTCGCTAAAGGTCTGAACAAGCAGGGCTTCACGGTCTACGGGGTGCAGCTGGCAGGACATTGCGGCAGCATGGAAGACTTGGTGGCTGCCCGCTGGACGGACTGGCTGGCAAGTGTGGAGTCGGGCCTGCAGCGCTTTTCGCTGCATGTGGACCATGTGGTGGTCGGCGGTCTTTCCATGGGGGCGCTGCTGTCGCTGGCCGTGGCCGAGCGCCATCCCGACAAGGTTGCGGGCGTCTGCGCGCTGTCCACCACCTTCCGCTATGACGGCTGGAGCATCCCTGCCTATACCAAGCTGGCGTTCCTGCTGCCGCTATTCCGCCTGCTGGGCATTGGCCGCAACAGCGTCTTCATGGAGGCGCCACCCTACGGCATCAAGGACGAGGCCTTGCGCGCGCGCGTGGTCGAGCAGATGAACAGCGGCGACAGCTCTGCCGCAGGCCTGCCCGGCAATCCCTGGTGGAGCGTCATCGAGCTGCGCGCCCTGTCCGCGAATGTGCAGGCCGGACTGGCGCAGCTGCGCTCGCCCTGTCTGGTCATTCACGCCCGGGAAGACGATATTTCGTCGGTCAGCAATGCCCACGATATCCAGCGCGGCGCGGTCAACGCCCATGTCGACCTGGTGCTGCTGGACAATTGCTATCACATGATCACCATCGACCGCGAGCGCCGCACCGTGATTGCCAAGCTCAACGAGTTCATCGCGCGCATCGCCAGCTCGGCAGCGCCTGCCAGGGGTGCGAATGGGTAGTGATCTCTCGCCCCTGGTGGTGACGCTGTGGATACTCAATGTGCTGGTGGACAGCGGGGGACAGCTGGCTTTCAAGGCCGCGGCCAGCGAGCCGGGGCATCGCAATGGCACGGAGCGTTGGCGCTTCATGCTGGCCAGGCCCTGGCTGTGGGTGGGCATTGCCTGCTATGTGGCGGAGTTTCTGGTCTGGCTGGCATTTCTGTCGCTGGTGCCGCTGTCGGACGGGGTGCTGCTGGGCTCGATCAACATCGTCGCCATCATGATTCTGGGCCGGGTGCTGTTTCGCGAAAAGCTGGCGCCCATGCGCGTAGCCGGCATCGTGCTGGTGTCCGTAGGCGTGGCCATCGTTGGATTGCACTGAGGGCCGTCGGCTATGAAGCGTTTTTACATTGTCGGCTTTCTGGTACTCATGGCCTTTGACACGCTGGCGCAGCTCAGCTTCAAGCAGGCCGGTGATTCCGCACTGCCGCTGGAGTTCTCCACCGGCTGGCTGCTGCGCGTGTTCAGCCAGCCCTGGATCTACGGTGCATTCGTTGGCTACATCGGTGCCTTTTTCACCTGGATGAGCCTGCTCAAGCACGCTCCCATCGGCCCGGCATTCGCGGCCTCGCATCTGGAGATCATCTCGGTGCTGGCGATCTCGTACTGGCTGTTCAACGAGCCCATTGGCTGGCCGCAGATCATTGGCTGTCTGTTCATCGTGGCCGGCATCATGTGCCTGGCGGTGAGCGAGAAGCCAGAGGCCGAGCAGGCCGCCTGACATGCGCCAGCCCACGGTGCCGCCAACGGCCGGCCTGCCACTACAGCTCGGCGACCTCTGGCCTTCGGGTGCGGGCAGCCTGGCAGGACAGCTGGCTGGCTGGCTGGGCGTGGAGGCGGTGCAACTCGAATGCTCGGGGACCTCGGCCCTGATGGTGGCGCTGCGCAGCCTGCAGGCCCTCAGTCCTGGGCGCAGCGAGGTCGTTGCACCGGCCTATACCTGTCCGCTGGTGGCGCTGGCGATTGCGCAGTGCGGGCTGCAACTGCGCCTGTGCGATTTGCGCGCCGATGCGCTGGACATGGACCCTGTCTGCCTGCAGCGCCTGTGCAGCGACCGGACGCTGGCCGTGCTGCCCACGCATCTGTGCGGGCGTGTGGCCGATGTGGACGCCGCCCTGCAATGCGCGCGCGCCGTGGGCGCCTATGTGATCGAGGATGCCGCCCAGGCGCTGGGAGCGCGCAGCGGCGGAGCTTCGGTGGGCCTCAAAGGCGATATCGGCTTTTTCAGCCTGGCCGTCGGCAAGGGGTTGAGCACCTTTGAAGGTGGCGTGCTGATGGCGCGCGAGCCTTCCATGCGTGCTGCGCTGAGCGCAGCCGGCGCCGCCACCCGGTTCAGCCTGTGGTGGGAGCTGCGCCGCAGCATCGAGCTGCTGGGCTACGCCATGCTCTACCGGCCCTCGGGTCTGCGCATGGCCTATGGCAAGCCGCTGGAGAAATCATTGTCGCGTGGTGACTGGGTAGAGGCCGCAGGCGATGACTTCGACGATCTCATTCCCCAGCACAGTCTGGGGCGCTGGCGCCAGAGCGTGGGGGCCAGGGCATTGCGGCGGCTGGAGGGGTTTCAGCAGCAAGCATCCGGACAGGCCCGCCTGCGCATCGCTCAGTTGCAGGCTTGCGGGCTGGAAGTGGTGCAGGATGCCGTGCCCCGGGCACAGGGCGTGTGGCCGGTGATCCTGCTGCGCATGCCGAGCCAGCAGGCCAGGGATGCCGTGCTGCGCGCGCATTGGGGCGGTGGCTGTGGTCTGTCTCTGCCCTTTGTCCATGTGCTGCCCGACTATGGCCGCTACGACCATGTACTGGGTGCTGCACGCGACGATGCGGTCAGCCAGGCGCGCGACTGGGCGCAGCGCTTGCTGGCCATCAGCAATAGCCCATGGCTGGATGACGAGCGCTTTGCGGATTTGCTGGACACGCTGGCAGCACGCTGATACGCCTACGCCTACGCCTGCAATCTGTCTGCAATAACGATATAGAAATCCATTCGTTCTGTTTTCGCCGGCTCGTTTCTACACTGAACTTGAACGGACTGCATGGCCTGTTGCCCCGCAGATCAAGGCACAAGGAGTGGTGAAAATGGGAGTAGGAAAACGCTCAAGGCAAGCGCTGTCAAGCGCGGCGGGGGCCTGCCAGCACGATGTGGATGTTCTGGTTATCGGCGCTGGGCCAGCAGGGGCATGGGCTGCCATCAGTGCGGCCAGCCAGGGGGCAAACGTGCTGCTGGTCGACAAGGGATATTGCGGAACATCGGGCGCAACTGCACCTTCGGGCTGCGGCGTTTGGCATGTCGACAATACCGGGGATTTGCGTGAGAAAGCCAAAGCCAGCCGTTACACCATGGGCGGCATGCTGGCCGAGCAGGCATGGATGGATCGGGTGCTGGAGCAGACCTGGAACAACATCGAGCTGTTGACTGAATGGGGCTACCCGTTTCCTGTCGATGTGGAAGGCAAGCTGCGGCGCAACTCCCTGCAAGGCCCTGAATATATGCGTTTGATGCGCAAGCAGGTCAAGGCTGCCGGCGTACGTATTCTTGACCATAGCCCGGCGCTGGAATTGCTCGTGGATGACGCTGGCACGGTATGCGGCGCAACAGGTGTGCGCAGGCAAGCCGAAGATACCTGGGTTGTGCGTGCAAGTGCAACCATCATTGCCACCGGCGGCTGCGCTTTTCTTAGCCGCGCGCTGGGCTGCAATGTGCTGACCGGTGATGGATACCTGATGGCCGCCGAGGTGGGGGCACAGCTCTCGGGCATGGAATTCTCCAATGCCTATGGGCTGGGGCCGGCGTTCTCTTCGGTCACCAAGTCCCTGTTCTACAACTGGGCCAGTTTTTACTATGCAGACGGCTCGCTGATCGATGGTGCAGGGTCTTCGCGTGGGCGCAGCATCATTGCGCAGACGTTGCAAACACAGCCTGTTTTTGCGCGCTTGGATAAAGCCGATGCGAGCATTCAGGCATGGATGCGCACGGCACAGCCCAACTTCTTTGTCTCGTTTGACCGCAAAGGCATCAACCCTTTTCATGAAATGTTCCCGGTCAGCTTGCGGCTGGAAGGAACGGTGCGTGGCACTGGCGGTCTGAATGTGGTGGATGCCGACTGTGCAACCTCCGTGGCCGGGCTGTACGCTGCAGGCGATGCAGCAACGCGCGAGCTGATCTGTGGTGGCTTTACCGGGGGCGGCAGTCATAACGCAGCCTGGGCGCTCTCTTCGGGATTCTGGGCTGGTGCCGGCGCTGCGCGCTTTGCCTTGCATAACCCGATGAAAAAACGGCTGCTTTACCGCGCAGGCAGTCCAGGTCTTGAGGAGCAGGGTCAAGCTCGGCTGGACAGCAGTCAGCTGATTCAAGCGGTACAGGCCGAAGTCTTCCCGTACGAGCGCAACTGGAATCGCCAATCCGATGAGTTGCAGCAGTCTCTGCAGAACCTTGATGCCTTGTGGCTGCGCCTGCGTACTGGTGTGCAGTTCCAGTCCATCGAAGAGCGCCTGCGCCTGAGGGAGGCAACAGCCATGCTGGCTACCTCGCGATGGATGTACCGGAGTGCCTTGCAGCGTACCGAAACCCGGGGCATGCATCGCCGTCGCGATCATCAAGAATTGGACCCTGGCCAGAGACATCGATTGATTTCTGGCGGCCTTGATGAAGTCTGGGTGCGTCGTCAGCGGGTCAAAGAAGTGCCGTCTTCCGAAGGAGTGCTCGCATGATCGAAATCATCAGCTCAGAGCGTTGCACCGGCTGCAATATCTGCGTCCATGCCTGTCCTACCAATGTGTTCGACATGGTCAAAGGGCAGGCTCCGCGCATTGCCCGGCAAAGCGATTGCCAGACTTGCTTTATGTGCGAGCTGTATTGCCCCGAGGACGCCTTGTATGTTGCCCCGGTGGCAGATGCGGCTGCCCATGTGGATGAGCTTTCGCCTGCCACGCAAGCTTTGCTGGGCAGCTATCGCGCCTCCGTTGGTTGGGGCAAAGGTCGCCAATCTACCGCGGCACTGGATGCCAGCTACGAGCTGCTGGCGCGTGCGCATTAGAAATTTTGTCATCCATGTCAGAACATGAAATCCGTTTGTCGGAAGCAGGCTCTTGTGCCGCTTTCAATCGTCGTCAATGGCTGCTTGGCGCTTTGGCGGCAAGCATTCCCATGCTGGGTGAAGCGCAGTCTCAAAGCGCGGCGCAGACCTTGCGTATCGGCTATATCGGTCCTGGAAAGAAGCCTGCTTATGCCACGGGCTGGGCGCTGCAGCAGGGCATCTTGCAGCGAGAACTGAGCACGTTGGGCTTCTCCCAGGTCGTGACCCGTGTGTTTCCCAATGGACCGGACTTGAACGAAGCATTCATTGCCGACCATCTGGACATCGGCATCTATGGCGACACACCCGCAGTGGTCGCCCATGCGCAAGGCTTTCAAGGCAAGTTGCTGGGTTTTGATTGCGTGGGCATGAACACCTGGCTGCTGACGCCCAAGGCTGGCATCAAGACGGTGGAGGAGCTCAAGGGCAAAGTCGTTGGCGTGGCTCTGGGCTCATACATGCACCGCTTTGTGCTGGGTCTGCTCAGGCAGCATGGTTTGAGCGGCAGGGTCAAGGTGGTGCATATGCTGCCGCGCGACGGTGCACCGGCGCTGGAGCGTGGGGATGTGGCTGCGTTTGCCGCACCTATCAATATGGGGCCGTTGCTGGCGCAGCAAGGCTTTCCGGTTCTGGCAGAGGCTGCGCAGTATCCGACGCTGCTGGGCACATCGGTCATTGTGATTTCTCCCAAACTGCTTGCGAGGTTGCCGCAATTTCCTGCTACCTGGGGTCGCGCACGCAGCATTGCCCTGGGGGAGATTCGTAGCGACAGCGCAGCGTATCTGGCGTTTCATGCCGAGGCCAGCGGTTTCCCGGTGCCTGCGGTCAAAGCCTCTGTGGCATTGAGTAATCTGCCCGCTCAGGCCTATCCGGAGCAAGGCTTGCATTTGATCTCCGAGGCCAAACGCTTCCTGCTCAATGAAAAGCTGGTGCGCAAGGATTTTTCCGTTGAGAGCTGGAAGATTCCCGGGTTTTCATGAGCTTTTCTTCTGACAAGATCGTTGGAATCAAGCGATATTTTCCCTTGCTTCAGTGGGATCCGTCATAGCGGAGACTCTGCATTTCTGTCCGGACTCCCTGGCTTTCAGTGCTGTCTCGCTCTCGGCGATATAGCTGCGCGTGAGCGGTACGGCATCCTGCCTGCGCGCCAGCTGAACCTGGAAGATGGCGATGTCCTGATAGCGGAACGCGGTCTCCGACATGGACAGATAGAACTCCCACATGCGGCAGAAGCGCTCGTCATACAGGGCTGCGGCTTCGGCACGGCGTGCCATGAAACGCTCGCGCCACAGGCGCAGGGTCTGGGCATAGTGCAGGCGCAGCACCTCGATATCGCAGATCACCAGCCCCGCGCGCTCTATGGCCGGCGTGAACTCCGACATCGACGGGATATGGCCGCCGGGAAAGATGTAGCGCTCTATCCAGGGATTGTTGAAGTCGGGCACATCGCTGTTGCCGATGAAGTGCAGCAGCATCACGCCGTCCTCGCTGAGCAGCTCATGGCATTTGCGGAAGAAGGCGTCATGGAATCTCGTGCCCACATGCTCGAACATGCCGACAGAGACGATGCGCTCGAACGGCCCCTGTGTGTCGCGGTAGTCTTCCAGCCGGTACTCCAGCCGCTCGCCATGGATGGATTGCGAGGCCCTGGACTGCGCGCCGGCCAGCTGCTCCGTGGACAGCGTGATGCCTGTGACATGGCCGGCACCGCCCACCTCGGCCAGATAGCGCGAGAGACCGCCCCAGCCGCAGCCGATGTCGAGCACGCGCTGGCCCGGCTCGATCAGCAGCTTGGCGGCGATATGGCGCTTCTTGGCCAGCTGTGCCGTTTCCAGGTCTTCGTTGCCCTGCTCGAAATAGGCGCAGGAGTACTGGCGCTCGCTGTCGAGAAACAGCTGATAGAGCCGGTCGTCCAGATCGTAGTGATGCGCCACGTTGGCACGCGACTTGCCGCGCAGATTGTTCTGCAGCAAGGGCCGCAGCTTCATGCGCCAGGCATCGAGCACGCGCACCGTGGCGCTGACGGGCACGTGCCTGGCGCCGCGCAGCACCAGCTCCAGCACGTCGTAGACCGTGCCTTGCTCGACCAGCAGGCGCCGCTGCATGAACAGCTCGCCAAAGTTGAGGTCGGGATCGCGCAGCAGTGCAATGACGGCGCGTCTGTCGGCAAAACGCAGACGCGCCTGGGGCTGGCCGCCGTCGCCGAAGATCAGCGCCTTTCCTGAAGGAGTGATGACTTCGAGCCGTCCCGTGGTGACCAGAGGTGCAAATGCCTGTTGCAGCAATTTTTCGGTCAACCGATCCAGCATGTCAGCTCCTTGAAGCGAAGTGTTGAAAAGTGGTCGGTGAAATCGCCCTAACTCGCGCTGCTGAGCGCTATGCGCTTTATCAGCCGCTGGTTCAATGCATGTTGCCCGGCCTGCCAGCCGGCCAGCGTAGCGGCGTCAATCTGTGTGTCCTGGCCGTCGCCCGCGCTCATCAGTCGTTTCCACCAGGTGCCATAGTGCCATGACGACACGTCGCCCGTGATGTCACTGCCCGCGATCTGTCCGCGCAGCGCATCGATCAGCTGCACGGCCTGCTCTTCCAGCATCCGGCCCTGGTCCCAGTTGGTGCGCACGACTTCGGCGGCGAACACATCCTTGTCTATGCTCAGATACGTGTCCTGCGGCCAGTCATGCAGATGGTCGGACAGCGCCTGTACCAGCTCGGCGATATCGGCAAAGCTGCGAAACGCCTTGCCCGCGCCCACGTGCCTGGCCCAGCCGGTGTTCACGCCGCAGCTCCAGTAGGTGAGCTTGCCGGCGCGCAGCGGCCGCAGATAGTTCTCCCAGGCGTGGGCCGAGCCTATGTCCTGCGAGGTGATGCCTGCCACATGGACCTGCGACACGGCGGGGTGCATGGCCACGCGCCGCACCCAGGAGCCACAGTGCACGCCCCAGGGGAAGCGCATATTGTCGGGGTGGTTGTCCAGCACCACCACGCGCAGCGGATGCTTGGCACTGAAGCCCTTCTGGGCGATGCAGCGCTCGATCAGCGGCCAGCTCAGATGGTGAAAGTCGCCGCTGCCCATGAGCACGGTGCCGTGCTGCGCGGGCAACTGCTCCTGCATGGCCTGGCCGAAGCGCCTGAAGCTGCGCAGTCCGCAGCCAAAGCGCACCAGCTCCTGCCAGTCGGCCAGCGGCAGGCGCTTTTCTTGCGCCAGCGGGCCTACCGATCCATCGACATCCAGCACCACAGGTGTTTGTTGCATCATGGCTTGTCACCCCACTGGCTATCGCTTTCAAACAGACCGGAGAAGCGTCGCCCCAACGCGCGCAGCACGGGGTTGCGGATGAAGACCAGATGCTGCGTCATGGTGAAGCTGGCGCCGAGCTGGGCCTTGACTTCCGGGTCGGTCCAGCCTGCCACATAGTGGGACAGACCCCGCTCCAGTGCGTACTCGAGATTGACCATCCAGCTCACGAAATAGAGATTCGCCTCACGCGCTGCCGGGTAGGACAGGCCTATGTATTTGTCGATCAGCCTGCCGTCATGCTCGAAGCACAGATTCCAGCCCAGCAGAGCATCGCTTTGTCGATCCCGATACTCGAACACGATGCCGCCATTGTCCGCATCGCGCAGCAGGCCGGCCAGGAAGGCGCGCGAGAGCTTGTCGAAATGGATCTCGCTTTGCGCATACACCGCTTCGAACAAGGTGTAGTAGGCGTCGATGCGGCTCTCGCCGGCAAAGGCAGCGCCGGTCGGCAGGCGACGAATGTCAAGCCCGGCGCGGCTCTTTAGCTTGCGCCTGAGGCTGCTGCGGCGGTTCTTGGACAGGCCGGCCAGATACTCATCGGTGCTGGCAAAGCCAAGAGGTACATAGGCCAGCGCCTGGCCTTCCAGGGCCACAAAGCCCTGCTCCGCCAGCGCCTGCGACAAGGCTCTGGCAAAGTCATTGTCGCTGGCGCTCAGCAGGGGCGATGCCTGCGGCAGATCCTTGACGATGGTAAGCATGGTCCGGCCTGCAACGGCGCGCAGTTGCCGCGCCAGCGTGGAGGCCTCTACGCCCTGGGGCAGGGGCGCATACTCGCTGACCGTGCTGCCGATGAAGTCCGTCTTCAGCCTGAGCCTGGTGCTCAGCCAGCGCCCGCCCGGCAACGACAGAAGACGCGCCTTGAGCGCGTCTTCTGCGGTGGTCAGCAAATCGAAGGGGGCCGTGAATGCTGGCGCCGGCCATTCCTTCAGCAAGACAAAGCCTTCTGGAGGATGGTTGGAGAACTGCTGCAGCAAGCCACTGGGTTCGAGCTGGTTGCGGAAATTTTCCGTCGCCATTTCGCCTTTTTGTAGTCGGTTTTGATGGCGCCTGAGTGTGTCTGCAGCGCAGAAAACTGGCACAACTCAAGCAAGAGACAACGAGCAAGACCTGGGCGGCCCCCGCCGCCGCACAGCGAGGCTGTCTTCCCCCTCCCGAAGACAGAGGGGGAAGCGGCGGGGCCGCCTAGGCAAAGCCGCTCAGGGGGTTACGCCTTTTTAGCCTTGGTCAGCAACTGATCCAGCAGCACCATGGCTTCGTCGATCTCGCTGCGCGAAATCATCAGCGAAGGCGCGAAGGTGATCACGTTCTTGTAGTAGCCGCCCACGTCCAGCACCAGGCCGCGTTTCTGGCCCTGGTATTCCAGGCCGCCTTCGAGGCCGATGTCCACCATCTTGTCCAGCAGCGCCTTGTTGGGCGTGAAGCCGTCCTCGGTGCATATTTCGGCACGCAGCGCCAGGCCCAGGCCGTCCACATCGCCGATTTCCTTGTGGCGCTTTTGCAGCTCCTTGAGGCCTTCGAGGAAGTAGGCACCCGATTCGCGCACCTGACGACCGAAGTCCATCTCGTGGGTCATCTTCATGACTTCCAGGCCCAGGGCCGTACCCAGCGGGTTGGAGGCAAAGGTGGAATGGGTGGATCCGGGCGGGAACACCGTGGGGTTGATCAGCTCTTCGCGAGCCCACAGGCCGGACAGTGCATTCAGACCGTTGGTCAGGGCCTTGGCAAACACCAGCACATCGGGCTGGATGCCGAAGTTTTCCACCGACCACAGCTTGCCGGTACGCCAGAAGCCCATCTGGATTTCATCAACCACCAGCAGTACGCCGTGGTCGTCCAGTACTTTCTTCAGGCCGGTAAAGAAGTTGGCAGGCGGAATCACGTAGCCACCGGTGCCCTGAATGGGCTCGATGTAGAAGGCTGCGTATTCGCACTGGTTGGTCTTGGGGTCCCAGACCGCGTGGTATTCGTTTTCGAACTTGCGACGGAAGTCGGCCACGATGGATTCCGCGTACTCCTCTGCCGTCATGCCCTTGGGGCGGCGGAAGGGGTAGGGGAAGGGGATGAACTGTGCTCGGTCGCTGAAATGGCCGAAACGGCGGCGATAGCGGTAGCTGGAGGTGATCGAGGACGCGCCCAGCGTACGGCCGTGATAGCCGCCTTCGAATGCGAACATCAGGCTCTTGCCGCCGCTGGCGTTGCGCACGACCTTCAGCGAGTCCTCGATGGCTTGCGCGCCGCCCACGTTGAAGTGCACGCGGCCGTCGTGGCCCCATTTGCTCTTGGCGTCTTCGGCAATGAACTTGGCCAGTTCGATCTTGGTGGGGTGCAGATACTGGCTGGCCACCTGGGGCAGCTCCTGCAGCTGCTCGATCATCTTGGCTTCAAGACGCTTGTTCTTGTAGCCGAAGTTGACGGCCGAATACCACATCTGCAGATCGAGGTAGGACGTGCCGGCATCGTCGTACATATAGCTGCCTTCGCAGCCCGTGAAGATCTTGGGAGGATTGACGTAGTGGACGGTGTCGCCAAACGAGCAGTATTTGGCTTCGTCAGCCAGCAATTGGGCAGTATTGATCACAGCAGAAAGCGCTCCGCAAAAATGGATTCGGTCAACGGTATGCGGAAGCAGTGTGCGTTTGCAATATTTCCGGGCTGTCGAGCATTTGTGTGGGAATTGTGGAGAGCTCTGCGTCGGGCGATTTCCAGCGCCGCAAACGGCGGCAACAGGTGTCCGGGCGCGCGCAGCTGCCAGCAGCAGCTTGCCCGACCCTGTTCAAGGTCCGGGGCGCGGCTTGCTGCAGGTCCTTGAGGCGGCGTCCAGACCGCTGTCGAATCCGGGCCGATCAGCCCAGTGCCACCACGCGCAGCACCTCGGCACCATAGGCATCGAGCTTCTTGGCGCCCATGCCGCTGACGCCCTGTAGCTCCTGCAGGCTCTGGGGATTGAGTTCGGCAATCGATGCCAGGGTGGCGTCGTGGAAGATCACATAGGCCGGCAGATTGTGAGATTTGGCCACTTCGGCGCGCCAGGCCTTGAGGTTGATGAAGCGCACCTGTGCGTCGGGACCCAGATTGACCGCAGCTGCATTGGCAGCGGACTTCTTGCCCTGCTTCTTGCTGCGCGATGCGGCCACGGCCTCGCGCAGCTGTACCTGCACCTCGCCCTTGAGCACGGCACGCGAGCCCGCGGCCAGGCACAAGGTGTCAAACACATGGCCGCTGTTCTCGCTCACCACCTTGTGCAGGCCCAGGGCCCCCGTGGCCAGCAACTGGCGCATCACGGCGCGCAGCTGTGGCTCCGAATACTCCTTGCCGATGCCGAAGGTGGAGACCTTGTCATGCCCGTACTGCGTGACCTTGTCCGTCTCCTTGCCGCGCAGCACGTCCATGATGTGGCCCGCACCATAGGTCAGGCCGCTGGCCTCGTGCACGCGGAAGATGGTGGACAGCAGCTTGCGTGCCGCATCCGTGCCATCCCATAGCGCCGGCGGTTCCAGGCAGTTGTCGCAGTTGCCGCAATGGGTGCGGGCAACGGCCTGCAGTGGCTTGCCATCCAGGCTCGGCTCCTGTCCATACTGCTCGCCAAAATAGGCCAGCAGGCGTACGCGTCGGCAGTCCGTGGCCTCGGCCAGACCGAGCAGGGCATCGAGCTTGCCGCGCATCACCTGCTTGAACTGCTCCTCGGCCGGGCTTTCGTCGATCATGCGGCGCTGGTTGACCACGTCGCTGAGACCGTAGGCCATCCAGGCATCGGCGGGCAGGCCGTCGCGGCCCGCACGGCCGGTTTCCTGGTAGTAGCCCTCGATGTTCTTGGGCATGTCCACATGGGCCACAAAGCGCACATCGGGCTTGTTGATGCCCATGCCGAAGGCAATCGTGGCGCACATCACCACGCCTTCTTCGCGCAGAAAACGGTCCTGATGGTTCTGGCGCATTTCCTGGGGCAGGCCGGCGTGGTAAGGCAGGGCATTGATGCCGTTTTGCACCAGGGTTTGGGCCAGCTCCTCGACACGCTTGCGCGACTGGCAATAGACCACGCCGGCCTCGCCCTCGTGCTCGCGTTCGATAAAGCGCAGCAGCTGGTTGCTGACGTCCTTTTTCTCGGCGATCTTGTAGCGGATGTTCGGGCGGTCGAAACTGCTGATGAAATGCTGGGCCGCTTCCAGCTGCAGGCGCTCGATGATGTCGGCGCGCGTCAGCGCATCGGCCGTGGCCGTCAGCGCGATGCGCGGCACCTCGGCATAGCGCTGGTGCAGCACGCTCAGTGCGCGATATTCGGGGCGGAAGTCGTGCCCCCACTGGCTCACGCAATGCGCTTCGTCGATGGCGAACAGCGACAGCTTGCCCTGGGCATGAAGATCGTCGAGCAGACCCAGAAAACGTGGCGTGTTCAGCCGCTCGGGCGCGGCGTAGAGCAGGGTGATGTCACCGCTTTGCAGGCGCAGCTCCACCTCCTGCGTCTCGTCGTAGCTCAGGGTGGAGTTCAGATAGGCGGCGCTGATGCCGGCCTCATGCAGCGCCCCGACCTGGTCGTGCATGAGCGCGATCAGCGGCGAGACCACGATCGTCACGCCATGGCCGAGCTGCTGGCGCGCAATGGCCGGAACCTGGTAGCACAGCGATTTGCCGCCGCCCGTGGGCATGAGCACCAGCGCATCGCCGCCGTTGATGACATGCGAGACGATGGCCTGCTGGGGGCCACGGAATTGCTCGTAGCCAAAAACGGCTTGCAGAATGGATTGCGCGGAAGACACCGGGTACTCTTGAATCGATAGCTGGTAGCGCTTGCTGGATATGGGGAAGAGGCAGATTTGGCCTCTGGTGCAAGCATCAGAACTGGCCCTATTGTGCGCCGCGACCCGGCGCGCTGCCCAGGCCGGGTTATGCGCAATCAGCCAGCCTGCCCTATGGTGGAGGGCGAAAAATGCGCATCCAGCTCGTAGAGATCGGCGGGATAGGTCAGGCGCACAAAGGTGATGGGCAACTGCCCGGTCCAGGTACGGCGGTCGATCACCAGACAGGGAAAGCCGGGCTTGATCTCCAGCAAGCCGGCGGTTTCCTCGCTGGCCGCTTCGGCACGAATGCGGTGTTCGGCCGAGCTCCAGGGCACGTGGTTGACCATCCAGGAGCTGGGACTGTGCTCGGTGAACGGCTCGTGCTCGGCGTCCGGCACGGATTCGAGATTGATCAGGCGGTCTTCGATGCAGAACGGACGCGATCCCGCCATGTGCAGGCACAGCACATGGACGATGGAGGCAGGCCGGGCCATGCGCATGGCCTCCATGTCCTCGCGCGTGCTGCGCCGCTGCGTGCGGCCAAGCAGCCTGCTCGAATACTCCTGGCCCATGCCCAGCACCACCTGGCGCAGATCGGGAATCTCCAGCACGGCAGAGCTGGTTTGCGGGCGCGTCACAAAGCTTCCCGCCTTGCGCTTGCGCACCAGCAGACCGGCTTCTGCCAGCTTGTTGAGCACCTTGCTCACCGTCATGCGCGAGCATTGGTAATGGACGGTCAGCTCCATCTCCGACGGGATGCGATAGCCGGGCGGCCAGCGGCCACTGAGAATGTTCTGTTCAATCTCGGTGAGAATTTTCCCGTGCAGCGACATGGAAGAGTGTTTGTCCATGGAGTGGATTACACCAGCAAATCCGGCCGGGTGCCGCTGCGCCTTCTAAGCGTTCAATACGGAGCGTGCAATGATGGTGCGCTGAATCTCGGAAGATCCTTCGTAGATGCGCAGGATGCGGGCGTCGCGCACATAGCGCTCCAGGGGCATTTCCCGGGTATAGCCGTAGCCGCCATGGATCTGCAGCGCCTCGTCGGTCACGAAGCCCACCATTTCCGAGGCGAACAGCTTGGCCATGGCCGACTGCTGGGTGAAGGGCTGGCCCTGCTGGCGCAGTGCCAGGGCCTGCATGGTCAGCGCCCAGGCGGCTTCCAGGCGCAGCTTCATGTCGGCGAGCTTGAACTGTATGCCCTGCTTGTTGGCTATTGGTTCGCCGCCCACCAGACGCTGGTTGGCCCAGTCGGCCGCCGCCTTGAGTGCGGCCTCGGCAATGCCCAGAGAGGTCGCAGCCACGTCCAGGCGGCTGTTGTCCAGCACCTTCATAGCAGTCTTGAAGCCGCTGCCCTCGGCGCCGAGGCGATTGGCCGCCGGGACACGCACGCTGTCCAGCGAAACTTCAAAAGCATGGCCGCCGCGAATGCCCATGAGCTTCTCGGGCGACGAAATCTGTATGCCGGGCAGATCGCGCGGCACGATGAAGGCGCTGACCCCGCGTGCCGCAGCCTCCGCATCGGTCTTGGCGAACACCACCATGAAGCGGGCCTCCGCCGCATTCGAGATGAAGTGCTTGACGCCCGTGATCAGATAGTCATCGCCGTCGCGCACGGCGCGGGTACGCATGTCTGCAGGGTGGGAGCCGCCACGCGGCTCGGTCAGCGCGAAGGCCGCCAGCCATTCCCCGCTGGCGCAGCGCGGCAGCCATTGCTCGCGCTGCGCCTCGTCACCGCCGATGAGAACGGCATCCGTGCCCAGGTAGTGGGCACCGATCATGGACGAGGTCGCGGCACAGGCGCGCGAGATGGCGACCAGCGACATCAGCATGGCGGTGGGGGTGACGCCCGGCCCGCCAAAGCGTTCCGGCAGATTCATGCCCATCACGCCCAGCGCGGACAGGCCGGGCACATGGCGCGTGGCGGAAAAGGCTTCCTCGTCCATGGCCTGGGCCACGGGGGCCAGGGTTTCCTCGGCAAAGCGTGCAACGGCATCGGCAACGGCCTGATCTTCTTCGGTCGCGCCCAGACGAATCAATGACATGGCGGTCTCTCCTTGTTTTCTGTCAATCAAAATCAACCCAAAGCGCCTGCTTCGCGCAAGGCGGCAATGGCGTCCGTGCTGCGGCCGAGCCAGCTTTGCAGCAGCAGCTCCGTGTGCTCGCCCAGGGCCGGTGCGCGTTGCGCCCGATTGGGCAGAGCGCCGTTGAAATGCACGGGCTGTGTCGGCAGCTGAAGGCCCGGAAGGCGTTCGTCCTCGACCTCGCAGAGCAGGCCACGCGAGCGGATCTGCTCGGAGTTCAGGGCCTGCTCTATGTTCCAGATGGGGGCTGCGGGAACGCCAGCGGCTTCGAGCCGCGCCACCACATCGGCCACATCGTGCTGCGTGCTCCAGCCCTCCAGCGCGGCGCGCAATGCGGGCTCGTTGGCCGAGCGGGTTTCATCGCTGGCAAAACGCGGATCGCTGGCCAGCTCGGGCAGGTCCATCGCGGCAGCGGTGGCGTCGAACAGCTTCTTGTTGAGCACGGCCAGGGCGTAATGGCCGTCACGTGCCCTGTAGACGCCGAACGGCGCCGAGAGTGGATGACGATTGCCCACACGCCGCGCAGGCTGGCCGGTGAACAGGTAGCGCGACATCGATGTCGCCAGAAAGCTCAGCGTGGTGTCGAACATGGCGACATCGACATGCTGGCCGGTACCGGTTCTCTGCGCCTGCAGCAGGGCGGCCAATGTCGCCCAGGAGGCAAACAGGCCGGCAACCACATCGCTGACCGCTTCGCCGACCAGGGTGGGTGCGCCTTGAGGCTCGCCAGTGGCCTCCATCAGGCCGCTCATGGCCTGAACAATGATGTCGTAGGCCGGGCGGTGGGCCAGCGGGCCGGTCTGGCCGAAGCCCGAGACGCTGACATACACCAGTCGGGGATTGAGGGCGCGCAGCGTTTCGGGGCCGATGCCCAGGCGCTCGGCCACACCAGGCCTGAAGTTCTCGACCACCACGTCGACCTGCCGGGCCAGCTCATGCACCACGGCGACCGCGTCCGCATGCTTGAGGTCCAGCACCAGGCTTTGCTTGTTGCGATTCATGACCGTGAACAAGGCGCTTTGCCCGTTCTTCATGGGGCCGATGGCGCGGTAGTCGTCGCCCTGGGGCGGCTCCACCTTCACGACCTCCGCGCCCAGATCGGCCAGCAAGGCCGTGGACATGGGGCCTGCCAGAACCCGGGTGAAGTCCAGGATGCGGATGCCATCCAGTGGACGGGAAGCAGTTTTTTCGGTGGATTCAGGCATGGGATTCCCGCTGTTGATCTGAAGTGATGTCTGCATGCTGCCCAAAACATGAATCAATGGAAAATATTCATTTCCCATTAACTGGATTCAAAAAATTGATTCAGATAAATTTGCGACAGCTGGAGTACTTCGTGGCTGCGGCACGCCACGGCAGCACGGCCAGGGCGGCGCTGGCCATCAATGTTTCACAGCCCTCCATCTCCAAGGCGATTGCCGACCTCGAAGCCCAATGGGGCGAGCAGCTGTTTGTGCGCAAACATGCCGTCGGACTGGACCTGACCGCGGCAGGGCTGGCCAGAAGCCGGGAGGCCCTGAGCCTGCTCGAAGCAGCGCAACTGCTTCAGGAGCCTCGCAAGCAGGCGGTTTCCGGCACGCTGAGGCTGGGCTTTCTGAGCACGCTGGGCGCGCTGTGGATTCCGCAGCTGCTCACCCAGATGCAAAAGCGCCACCCTTCAATCGACATCGAGCTGGTCGAAGGGGACATCGCCTCACTGACGCGGCAAGTGGAACGCGGGGAGATCCATGCCGCACTGCAATATGACCTGGGCCTGGCTCGCCCTCTGCTGACCATGCACCCGGTTGCCGCATTGCCGCCCTATGCCTTGCTGCCTGCCAGGCATGCCCTGTCTGCGGCGCCCAGCGTGAGCCTGGCGGAGCTGGCCCAGTCGCCGTTGCTGCTGATCAACCTGCCGCAGAGCCGCGAATACTTTCTCTCGCTGTTTCGGGAAGCGGGCGTGGTTCCCACGGTGAACTATGAACTGGCGTCGATAGAGCTTGTCCGCTCCATGGTCGCCAACGGGCATGGCGTCAGCGTTCTGACCACGCGGCCGGTGGTCGACCGAACCCACGACGGCAAGCGGCTGCTCTGCAAAAGAATCAAGGGCCGCGTCGCCAAGCAGGCCGTGGTGCTGTCGGTGCCCAGGAGCAATGCCTCGGCGCTGATTGCACCATTTCTGACCGTGGCAAAAAGCGTGATTGCACCCGACTAGCGCAACGCGGGTGCTGTTTTGGTGCGCGTCCCCAGGAGCCGGCGGAGGCGGTCTGCGGGCGAGCGAGTTGGCACATAGCTTGCTCTTGTGGATTGTTGACTCATGTCTATACAGCTGGGAAATGCGGCAACTATGACGCTCGGGTAAGCCTGTATATACATGTTCAATCAGCAATCGCAAACTTCGCTGCCTGCACTGTCGTGCAACGCTTGAAGTCCGCATCAACAACCGAACTGCTCTGGCATCGACCGAGGAGAGTCCCATGAAATCGACACGTCGCGTTCCAATCTGGCAACTGGCATTAGCCGCAACCGTTCTAGTGTCTGCTGCACAACATGCAGCGGCTCAGGAGACCAAGATCGTCCTGGGCATGTCGGGATGGACAGGCTTCGCGCCATTGACGCTTGCGGACAAGGCCGGGATCTTCAAGAAGAACGGCCTCAATGTCGAAATCAAGATGATTCCCCAGAAGGACCGGCATCTGGCGCTGGCCTCGGGTGCCGTGCAATGTGCCGCCACCACCGTGGAAACGCATGTGGCCTGGAACACCAATGGCGTGCCCATCGTGCAGATCTTCCAGATGGACAAGTCCTATGGTGCAGATGGCATTGCCGTGCGCAATGACGTCAAGAACTTCGCCGATCTGAAAGGCAAGACCGTAGCCGTCAGCGCGCCGGGCACGGCTCCCTACTTCGGTCTGGCCTGGATGCTGAACAAGAACGGCATGACCATGAAGGACATCAAGACCGTGTCGCTGGAGCCCCAGCCTGCGGCCCAGGCCTTTGTCTCCGGGCAGAACGATGCGGCCATGACCTATGAGCCCTACCTGTCCACGGTCCGCGCCAACCCCAGCGCCGGCAAGATTCTGGCCACCACGATCGACTACCCGATGGTGATGGATACCGTGGGCTGCGATCCCAAGTGGCTCAAGGCCAACACGGCAGCCGCCAAGGCGCTGACCCAGTCCTACTTCGATGCCATCGCCATGATCAATTCCGACAAGGAAAAGAGCTACGAAATCATGGGCGCGGCCGTCAAGCAAAGCGGCGAGCAGTTCGGCAAGTCGGCAGCCTTTCTGAAATGGTCGGACAAGGAGGCCAACCAGAAGTTCTTTGCCAGCGATCTGCTGCCTTTCATGAAGGAGTCTGCCGCCATCCTCAAGGAAGCCGGCGTGATTCGCAGCATTCCTGAGAACTACGGCGTCATGTACGACGCCAGCTTCATCAAGTAAGCGCAAAGAGGTTGCACATGGAAGCGGTATCACCTTCTATCAAGTCTGCATCACCCGCATCGGTTCAGGTGGCATCGCCTTCCGTGAGGCCGGCTCGCCGGCGCTATATGGCCCCTCTGGAGCCTGTCAGCCCCAGGGCCAAATGGCTGCTGGGCACGGGCTTCTTCCTGCTGTTCCTGCTGATCTGGTCGGCCGTCACCTTTGGCGGACTGGTCTCGCCGACCTTTCTCGCCAGCCCGCTGACGATGCTGCGCGAAGGCATTCTGCTGTTCACCGAGTTCGACTTTCACCATGACATCGGCATGACCGTATGGCGCGTCATGGGCGGCTTCATCCTGGCCAGCATCGTGGCCGTGCCGCTGGGCATTGCCATGGGGGCCTGGAAGCCCGTGGAGGCGTTCTTCGAGCCCTTTGTCTCGTTCTGCCGCTACCTGCCCGCCTCGGCATTCATTCCGCTGCTGATCCTCTGGGCCGGCGTGGGCGAGGCCCAGAAGCTGCTGGTCATCTTCATCGGCTCGGTGTTCCAGATCACCCTCATGGTGGCCGTGACCGTGGGTGGTGCGCGCAAGGATCTGGTGGAGGCCGCCTACACCCTGGGCGCCAGCAATACCGGCATCGTCAAGCGGGTGCTGATTCCCGGTGCCGCTCCTGGCATCGCGGAAACCCTGCGTCTGGTTCTGGGCTGGGCCTGGACCTATGTGATCGTTGCCGAGCTGATCGGCTCGTCCTCGGGCATCGGACACATGATCACCGACAGTCAGGCGCTGCTCAATACCGGACAGATCATCTTCGGCATCATCATCATCGGGCTCATCGGTCTGGTGTCGGATTTCATCTTCAAAACCGTCAACCGTCGCATGTTCGAATGGAGTTCCCTGTGATGAACCAGCTGTCCATTCAAGGCGTTTCGCGCACCTTCACCAGCCACAAAGGCGTCAGCACCCAGGCTCTTTTGCCGGTGGATTTCGAGGTCCGCGAGAACGATTTCGTGACCATTCTCGGGCCCTCCGGCTGCGGCAAATCGACAATGCTGCGCATTGTTGCGGGCCTGGATTTTCCGACGACAGGGCAGGTGCTGTTGGACGGGAAACTGGTGCAGGAGCCCGGCGCCGACCGCGGCATGGTGTTTCAAAGCTACACCTTGTTCCCCTGGCTGACCGTGGCGCAGAACATCCGCTTCGGACTGCGCGAGAAAGGCGCGAGCGAAGCCACCCAGAAAGAGCGTAGCGACTATTTCATTGCCAAGGTGGGTTTGCGCGGGTTCGAGAATCACTACCCCAAGCAGCTGTCTGGAGGCATGCAGCAACGCACGGCGATCGCGCGTGCGCTGGCCAACGACCCCAAGATCCTGCTCATGGACGAGCCCTTCGGTGCGCTGGACAACCAGACCCGGGTTCTGATGCAGGAATTGCTGCTGGGCATCTGGGAGGCCGAGCGCAAGACGGTGATGTTCGTGACCCACGATATCGATGAAGCCATCTTCATGGCCAATCGCGTGGCCGTGTTCAGCGCGCGTCCGGGTCGCATCAAGGCAGACATTCCGGTCCATCTGCCGCACCCGCGCCACTACACCGTCAAGACCTCGCCCGAGTTCATGGAGCTCAAGGCCCGGTTGACGGAAGAGATTCGCGCCGAGTCACTGGCTGCGGCTGCTCACTGAGGCCTGCATCATGAATGTCCGAGATCCTGCCCAGCGCAAAACGGCTCCTGCAGCCCAGATGCCACTCGCGTTGTACCAGCAGGTCAAGGACCATGTGCTGCGCAAGATCGGCGACGGTTCGCTGGCGGCCGGTGCGCGCGTGCCTTCCGAGCAGGAGCTGGTCAACGAGTTCGGCGTGGCGCGCATGACGGTGAACCGTGCGCTGCGCGAACTGGCAGAGCAGGGCGTGATCGTGCGCGTGGCGGGTGTCGGCTCCTTCGTGGCCGAGGAAAAGCCGCAATCGACCCTGCTGCGCATCGCCAATATCGGTGAAGAGATCACCCAGCGCGGGCATGACCATCGCTTCGAGCTGCTCGATATGCGCCGCGAGTCCGCCTCGCCCGAAGTCGCTGCGGCGCTGGATCTCGCGGTCGGCGCTTCGGTCTTTCATCTGCATGGCGTGCACTTCGAAAACGAGCTGCCGGTTCAGATCGAAGACCGCTATGTGAACCCCCGTCTGGTCCCCGACTTCATGGACCAGGATTTCTCTGCCGTGCAACCCTCGGTCTATCTGGTGCGCAATGTGCAGTACGACCAGATCGAGCATGTGGTCGATGCGATCTTGCCGACGGCCGAGCAGGCCCGGCTGTTGCAGATGGCTCTCGACCAGCCTTGCCTGATGCTCACGCGCCGTACCTGGCTGCGCGGCGTCCCTATCACCTGGGTGCATTGCGTGCATCCGGGCATGCGCTACCGACTCGGTAGCCGTTTCCGAACCGATTCAGTGCACGGCGGCTGATCCCGGCCAGGCCCTTGAATCCCTCAGTACGTTTTTGTTTCTCTTGACTGTATAGACAGGTATAGCCATGAACACTACCACCACCCAAGAGCTCTCGAACTCCGAACTGGAACTGCATCCCGGCGAGCTCACGCTGGCTCAGCTGCGCCGCATTCAGGACGGCGGCGTGCAGCTCAGCATGGCGCAGGCCGCCTATGCGGCCATGCGCAAGGCCGAGGCGCATGTGCAGCACATCGTCGATGAAGACCAGGTGGTCTACGGCATCAACACCGGTTTCGGCAAGCTGGCTTCGACCAAGATTGCCCATGAGCGCCTGGCCGAGCTGCAGCGCAATCTGGTGCTTTCGCACAGCGTGGGCACGGGCGAGCCGCTGCCGGATCATGTGGTGCGTCTGGTGCTGGCCACCAAGGCCGTGAGTCTGGCCCGCGGGCATTCGGGAGCCCGCACGGCGCTGGTGGACGCGCTGCTGGCGCTGGCCAATGCCGATGTCCTGCCCGTGATTCCCTCCAAGGGTTCGGTGGGCGCTTCGGGCGATCTGGCGCCGCTGTCGCACCTGGCCTGCGTGCTGATCGGCGAGGGGCAGGCCAAGGTGGGCGGCAAGCTCGTTTCCGGCCGTGAGGCCATGCAGCATATCGGCCTGGAGCCCTTTGTGCTCGGCCCCAAGGAAGGACTGGCGCTGCTCAATGGAACCCAGGTCTCCACCTCGCTGGCGCTGGCGGGTCTGTTCCAGGCCGAAAGCGTGCTGGCCGCAGGACTGGTCGCCGGTTGCCTGACGCTGGAAGCCATACAGGGTTCCATCAAGCCCTTCGATGCGCGCATCCACGCGGCACGCGGCCAGCATGGACAGATCGCCGTGGCGGCTGCCGTGCGCTCGCTGCTGGACGGCAGCGCCATCGACCCCTCGCACCCCAATTGCGGGCGCGTGCAGGACCCCTATTCCATCCGCTGCGTGCCGCAGGTCATGGGCGCCTGCCTGGACAATCTCAGCCATGCTGCGCGCGTGCTGGTCATCGAAGCCAATGCCGCCTCGGACAATCCGCTGGTGTTCGACAACGGCGACGTGATTTCGGGCGGTAACTTTCATGCCGAACCCGTGGCTTTCGCCGCCGACATCATGGCGCTGGCGATCGCTGAAATCGGTGCCATCTCCGAGCGTCGCATGGCCTTGCTGCTGGACACCGGACTGTCGCGCCTGCCGGCCTTTCTGATCGAGGACAGCGGCGTCAACTCGGGCTTCATGATCGCCCAGGTCACGGCGGCTGCCCTGGCGGCGGAAAACCAGTGCCTGGCCCATCCCAGCAGCGTGACCAGCCTGCCCACCTCGGCCAACCAGGAAGACCATGTCTCCATGGCCACCTATGGCGCGCGTCGCCTGGCAGACATGGTCAGGAACACGGCCGTGATCGTGGGCGTGGAGGCCATGGCCGCGGTCCAGGGCATGGACTTCGATCGCCGGCTCAAGAGCTCGCCGCTGATCGAGGAGCAGTACGCGCTGATCCGCAGCCAGGTGCCTTACCTGGACAAGGACCGCTATCTGGCCCCCGATATCGAAATCATGCGTCTGTGGGCGCTGGAAACCGCCTGGCCCGAGGTGTTGCAGAGCATTCTGCCGAGCACGGAGCGCTGAAACTGCTGCCTACAACCCACACCGCAAAAATCGCCGGTGCCCCAGGCCAGGGGGGCCGAGCAAGAGCCTCAGCCGGCCGCGCCGCCTCGCAGCGAGAGCGCCGTCCCCTTGGGGGAAGGCGGCGCAGCCGCTCAGGGGGATCAGAAATTTCCCGCGAACTGGTAGCGCGAAGCCGGGTGCCACAGGGCCGAAACCGAGGCCACCTGGCCCTGGGAGCGGGTTCTGCGGCGCAATACCAGACAGGGTTCGGTGACCTCCATGCGCAAAAGCTCCGCTACCTCGGCTGTGGGCATGCTCGCTTCGATGGAGAAATTCACGCCCTGCAGCGGAGCCACGCGCACCAGGTAGGCATTGGGAGTCTGGCTCGCAAAGTCCTGGCTCAGATAGTCGGGAGCCACGGCCGGATTCACATAGCGGTCTTCGACCTGGATGGGGACATCGTTCTCGAAGTGCACGACCACGGAGTGAAACAGATGGGTGGCGGCGCTCAGCTCGAACTGGCGCAGCAGGGCGGCATCGACCTTGCAGCGCTCGAGCCGCTGCAGCTCCCCCCGATGCCGGTGGCCGCGTGCACCAATTTCGTCGGCGATATTGCGCAGCTCGACCAGGGTGGCCTGGTACTTCTGCTGGGCCACGAAAGTGCCCGAGCCCTGGACGCGCGTCAGTGTCTTTTCGTCGCTGAGCTCGCGCAGCGCGCGGTTGACGGTCATGCGCGCCACATTGAACTGCTTGACCAGGGCGGCCTCGCTGGGAATGGCCTGGCCTTCCTGCCATACGCCACTTTGAATCTGCTGCAGCACATGGTCTTTGATGCGCTGGAACGCAGGTACGGCGGCGGTGGTATCGGTTCGCGACATAGGGTTTGTGTGGATCAGAAAAGCTGTCTAGATGATTGACGTGGGTGGGAGTAAATCACAAAATTCGTCTATACAACTTGGCGAAAATAAATGAAAGTTGTTCGGACATATAAGAGACATCCAGAGGGATTGACGGAGCAATTCATGAGTATTGATACAGCAACGCTGGGTTCCTCTGGCGCCATCGAGACCAGAACCATAGACATGGTTCCGGAGAGCGAGCGCCACGGCTCGCCCTCCAGCCAGTTCACCCTCTGGTTCGGAGCCAATTGCCAGATCACGGCCATTGTCGACGGAGCGCTGGCCATCGTGTTCGGCGCGGAGGCCATGACGGCAATCATCGGTCTGCTGATCGGCAACATCCTCGGCGGCATCGTCATGGCCCTGCACTCGGCCCAGGGCCCGCGCCTGGGCCTGCCCCAGATGATTTCCAGCCGCGTGCAGTTCGGCGTCAAGGGCGCGGCCCTGCCGCTGCTGCTGGTGATCCTCATGTACCTGGGCTTCGCGGCCACGGGCACGGTTCTCTCGGGCCAGGCCATCAACCGCATGTTCGATTTCTCGGCCCCGCAGACCGGCATGATCATCTTCGGCACGCTGACCGCCATCGTGGCCGTGGTGGGCTATCGCCTCATCCACGTGCTCGGCCGCGTGGCCACGGTGATCGGGCTGCTGGGCTTTGCCTACCTGGCCGTGCGCCTGGGCATGCAGTACGACGTGGCCAGCGCCTTCGGCCAGAAGCCCTTCACCTGGGCGAGCTTCCTGCTCACCATCGCGCTGTCGGCCGGCTGGCAGATGACCTTCGCGCCCTACGTCGCCGACTACTCGCGCTACCTGCCGTCCAACACGCCTACGTCGCGGGCCTTCACCACCACCTTCATGGGCAGCGTGATCGGCGCGCAGATCGCCATGACGCTGGGCGTGCTGGTCGCTGCGCTGGGGGGCCAGTTCCTGAAGAACCAGGTCGGCTTCATCGGTGACCTGGCCGGCCCGGCCGCCATCGTGATCTACCTGGTGATCGTCTCGGGCAAGCTCACGGTGAACTGCCTCAATGCCTACGGCGGCTTCATGACCATCCTGACCACGGTCAGCGGCTTCAACAACAAGACGCAGATCTCGCCCGTCGCGCGCATCGCCTACATCGTCGGCTTCGTGCTGCTGTCGCTGGTGGTGGCCTTGCTGGCCAGCGCCGACTTCCTGAACAACTTCAAGAACTTCGTGCTGCTGTTGCTCGCCGTCTTCGTGCCATGGAGCGCGGTGAATCTGGTGGACTACTACCTGGTGTCCAAGGAGCGGGTCGACATTCCCGCGCTATACGACCCCCAGGGCCGTTATGGCAGCTACAACTTCATGGCGCTGGGTTGCTATGTGCTGGGCATCCTGGTGCAGATCCCGTTCCTGAACCAGGCGCTGTACAAGGGTCCGCTCGCCTCCATGCTGGGCGGTGCCGACATCTCCTGGATCGTCAGCCTGCTGGTGACATCGCTGGTGTACTACCCACTGGCCAAGCGGTCCATGAAGGTGCCTGCGGCCATGATCTATCCCAAGTGCAGCCCGGCCCCAGCCGTCGAGCCCGACTTCTACGCCGAGGCAACCCGCTTCCGAGCCGAGCCGTAACGCCTTTTCCATATTCTCTCCATTACTGTCAAAGGAGCAGCCATGACTACCCCTAACGATTCGCGCATCGACCCCACCCGCGTCATCCGCGCCCCTCGCGGCAACCAGCTCAGCTGCAAGAACTGGCTGACCGAAGCGGCCTACCGCATGATCCAGAACAACCTCGACCCCGAGGTCGCCGAGAACCCGCAAGCCCTGGTGGTCTACGGCGGCATCGGCCGCGCCGCCCGCAACTGGGAGTGCTACGACCAGATCCTGGCTTCCCTCAAGGAACTCAATGAGGACGAGTCCCTGCTGGTCCAGTCGGGCAAGCCTGTGGGCGTGTTCAAGACCCATCCGGGCGCGCCCCGCGTGCTGATCGCCAACTCCAACCTGGTGCCCAAGTGGGCCACCTGGGAGAAGTTCAACGAGCTGGACCGCAAGGGCCTGTTCATGTACGGCCAGATGACGGCCGGCAGCTGGATTTACATCGGCAGCCAGGGCATCGTGCAGGGCACTTTCGAGACCTTTGTCGAAGCCGGTCGCCAGCACTACAACAACGACCTGACCGGCAAGTGGATTCTCACGGCCGGCCTGGGCGGCATGGGCGGCGCCCAGCCCCTGGCCGCCACGCTGGCCGGCGCCTGCTCGCTGAACATCGAATGCAAGCAGTCCAGCATCGACTTCCGTCTGCGCACCCGCTATGTGGACAAGCAGGCCAAGGACGTCGACGACGCGCTGGCCCTGATCAAGCATCACACCGAAAAGGGTGAGGCGGTTTCCATCGCGCTGCTGGGCAATGCCGCTGAAATCCTGCCCGAGCTGGTCAAGCGCGCCAAGGCCGGCGGCCCCAAGCCCGACATCGTGACCGACCAGACCTCGGCCCACGACCTGATCAACGGCTACCTGCCCGTGGGCTGGACCGTGGCACAGTGGGAAGCAGCCGCTGCCGACCCCAGCCAGCACGCCAAGCTGACCAAGGCCGCGGCCCAGGGCTGCGCCGTGCACGTGCAGGCCATGCTGGACTTCCAGGCCATGGGCATCCCCACGGTGGACTACGGCAACAACATCCGCCAGGTGGCCTTCGACGAGGGTGTGAAGAACGCCTTCGACTTCCCCGGCTTCGTGCCCGCCTACATCCGTCCGCTGTTCTGCGAGGGCAAGGGCCCGTTCCGCTGGGTGGCGCTGTCGGGCGACCCCGAGGACATCTACAAGACCGACGCCAAGATCAAGGAACTGTTCCCCGAGAACAAGCACACCCACCGCTGGCTGGACATGGCGCGCGAGCGCATCGCCTTCCAGGGCCTGCCCGCACGTATCTGCTGGCTGGGTCTGGGCGAGCGCCACAAGGCGGCCCTGGCCTTCAATGAAATGGTCAAGAACGGCGAACTCAAGGCGCCTATCGTGATCGGCCGCGACCACCTGGATACCGGCTCCGTGGCCAGCCCCAACCGTGAGACCGAAGCCATGAAGGACGGCACGGATGCCGTCTCAGACTGGCCGCTGCTCAACGCCCTGCTCAACACTGCCGGCGGCGCCACCTGGGTCAGTCTGCACCACGGCGGCGGCGTGGGCATGGGCTACTCGCAGCACTCCGGCATGGTCATCGTGGCCGACGGCACCGATGAAGCTGCCGCGCGGCTGGCGCGCGTGCTGGTCAACGACTGCGGCTCGGGCGTGATGCGCCATGCGGACGCAGGCTACGAGCTGGCCATCGAGACCGCACGCAAGCAGGGCCTGAAGCTGCCCATGGTGAAGTAAGCGCCATGGCCGCCGCGCACATGACTCAACGGAGAAGCCTCCGTGCTCCCGCATTGCTGCGCGGCGCTGCCCTGGCTGCGGCGCTGCTGGTGCCCGGCTGGGCGGCCGCGCAGGAGCCCGCCGCGATCGATCGCCTGCTGGGCCAGATGTACCCGCAGCTGGATACGCTGTACAAGGATCTGCACGCCCACCCCGAACTGGGCTTTGCCGAGACCCGAACCGCCGCCCGGCTGGCGAAGGAACTGCGCGGCCTAGGTTTCGAGGTGACGGAGCAGGTCGGCAAGACCGGCGTGGTGGCCCTGCTGCGCAACGGCACGGGCCCCACGGTGATGGTCCGTACCGACATGGACGCGCTGCCTATGGAGGAAAAGACCGGCCTGCCCTATGCCAGCCGCGCCAAGACCACCTGGAACGGCCGCGAGACCTTCGTGGCGCATAGCTGCGGCCACGACGTTCACATGGCGGCGTGGGTCGGCGTGGCGCGCACGCTGTCGGCTCTGAAGTCGCAGTGGCGCGGCACGCTTATGCTGGTTGCCCAGCCCGCGGAAGAAACCGGAGCCGGTGCGCGTGCCATGCTGGCCGACGGCCTGTTCACCCGCTTTCCCAAGCCCGACGTGGCGCTGGCGCTGCACACCGATCCGCGCCCCATCGGCACCGTCAGCTACGCGGTGGGGCCGATGACCTCGGCCGCCAACGAGGTGCAGATCACCTTCAAGGGCCGTGGCGGCCACGGCTCGGCGCCACACAAGGCGCTCGATCCGGTGATGATTGCCGCGCGCTTCATCGTCGACGTGCAGTCGGTCGTCAGCCGTGACAAGGACCCGATGGAGTTCGGCGTCGTCACCATCGGCGCGATGCAGGCGGGCAGCTCGGGCAACATCATCCCCGACCGGGTGGTGCTGCGCGGAACGATCCGCAGCTACGCACCGGCGGTGCGGGCACAACTGCTCGACGGCGTGCGCCGTGTCGCGCTTGCCTCGGCCGCAGCGGCTGGCGCGCCGGAGCCCGATATCGCGCTGCCGGACACCAGCTCCGCCACCGTCAATAACCCGGCCGTCGTGGCGAAGGTCGAGTCGGTGCTGAAGGCCGCATTGGGGGCCGACAACGTGACGCGCACGCCGCCGCTGACCACCAGCGAAGACTTCGCCGAATACGGCGCCGAGGGCGTGCCCTCGATGTTCTTCCTGGTCGGCGTCACCGACCCGCAGGAAGTGGCCGCCTCGCAGCGCCCCGGTGGCAAGCCGCTGGTGTTCAACCACTCGCCGCAGTTCGCGCCGCTGCCGGAGCCTTCCATCAAGACCGGCGTGAAGGCCATGAGCCTGGCGGCGCTGGGCTTCCTGGACAAGCCTTGACACGCATCATTGCTTGCCAGACGGCTGCGGCCCCTGCTCGGTACTTCCGCGCTGGGGCACGCCGGTTCTAGCGCGGCGTTTTGTTTTAATTTTTTGTGCTTTTGATCGATGCAACGCTTTGACCTGAACCAGATTGCGCCCAGCCCGTGGAAGAACGGGGGCGGCAGCACGCGCGAGATTGCCTGCTGGCCGCAGGGTGCGGGCATGGACAGCTTTGGCTGGCGCGTGAGCGTGGCCACGATTGCCCAGGCCGGCCCGTTTTCTGCATTTCCGGGCATAGACCGCCAGATCATGCTGCTCGATGGCGACGGGGTACGGCTGCACAGCGCCCATGCCGGGCTCGAGCATGCATTGACCGAGCGCTGGCAGCCATTCGCCTTTTCGGGCGATATGGCGCTGGATTGCGATCTGCTGGGCGGGCCGTCCAGCGACTTCAATGTCATGACCCGGCGCGGACAGTGGTCGGCCAGTCTGGAGCAGCTCGGCGGCCGGGCCGAGGCGGGGCTGAGCGCCGCAGGGCTTTGTATGGTGCTGGAGGGGGGCTGGAAATGCGCCGACGGGCGGATACTGCAAGCCGGTCAAGGCCTCTGGTGGACCAGCCCCCAGGCCGAGCCGCTGCTGGCGCAGGACGAGCAGGCCAGGCTGATCCTGGTCAGCCTGACGCCGCACAGCTAAAACACGAGCAGCTTGCACCTTTGAATTGGACGTTTCAATGCGTATTGATATGAAAAATCAGGAGTGGCAAGCGCATGAAGCTATGAAATCAGTAGTTTCATGGTTTGAATTGCCGTAATCGAACACTAGGAGCATCGCCATGACGCAAGTTATTTCCCATCTCGCAGTCTCTGCCGACGGCTGCTGGTACAACCTGCGTCTGGCGCCGGAGCTGTATGTCTCCGAAGTGGCGGATATTCCCGAGGGCACGCTGGCCTGTATCGTGGTGCAACAAGGCCGCATGGTCTGGGTGGGCCCGCAGGATGCCATGCCCGCCGAATACCAGGCGCTGCCCCGGCATGATGGCGCAGGGCGCCTGGCCACGCCGGGCCTGATCGACTGCCACACCCACCTGGTCTATGGCGGCGAGCGTGCCAACGAGTTCGCCATGCGCCTGGCCGGGGCCAGCTACGAGGAAGTGGCTAGGGCCGGCGGAGGCATCGTCTCCAGCGTCAGGGCCACGCGCGAAGCGTCGGAGGACGAGCTGGTGGCGCTGGCGCTGCCGCGTCTCGAGCAGTTGCTGGCCGAAGGCGTGACGGCCATAGAGATCAAGTCGGGCTACGGCCTGGCCCTGGAACACGAGCGCAAGCAGCTGCGCGCCGCACGGCGCCTGGGCGAGTTGTGTGCCGTGACCGTGCGCACCACCTTTTTAGGGGCCCATGCGCTGCCGCCTGAGTACGCGGGCCGCAGCCAGGAATACACGGATCTGGTCTGTCAGGTCATGCTGCCGGCGCTGGCCGCCGAAGGCCTGATCGATGCCGTCGACGTGTTCTGCGAGCGCATCGCCTTCTCGCTGGCCGAGACCGAGCAGGTCTTTCAGGCGGCCAAGGCATTGGGTCTGCCCGTCAAGCTGCATGCCGAGCAGCTGTCGAATATGGAGGGTGCAGCCCTCGCGGCCCGCTATGGCGCGCTGTCCTGCGACCATATCGAGCACTTGTCCGAACACGGCATTGACGAGATGAAGAGGGCCGGTACCGTGGCCGTGCTGCTGCCCGGAGCCTTCTATACGCTGCGCGACACCAAAGTGCCGCCGATTGAGGAATTAAGGGCCGCCAAGGTCCCCATGGCCGTTGCTACCGATCACAATCCGGGTACCTCCCCGTGCTTGAGCTTGCTGCTCATGGCCAATATGGCTTGCACGCTGTTCCGTCTGACGGTTCCCGAGGCTCTGGCCGGCATCACCCGACATGCAGCGCAGGCTCTGGGTCTGCAGGACGAGCAAGGCCTGATTGCCGTGGGCCGTCCCGCCAACTTCGTGCTCTGGCCCGTGAAGCAGGCTGCCGAACTGGCCTACTGGTTCGGCAGCAAGCCTGACTGTACGGTGGTGCGCCAGGGCCTGATTGCGCAGCAAGCCAAAGCCTGAAAGCGGGGAGCGCGAAAGGTTGCTGATGTCTCACGAACAATTTCTCAATGAACTGATTTCCACCCTGGGCGCCGATGTCGCGCTGCGCGGCACGGACACGCCCGAGCGTAGCCGCACCGACTGGAGCGGCACGCCCCCCCAGCAGCCGCTGGCGCTGGTGCGCCCACGGACCACGGAGGAAGTCAGCGCGGTCATGCGTCTGTGCAGCGCCCACCGGATTGCGGTAGTGCCGCAGGGCGGTCTGACCGGGCTGGCCGGTGCAGCGGTTCCGATGGAGGGGGCAGTGGCCCTGTCGCTGGATCGCATGAACCGCATCGAGGACATCGATGCCAAGACCGGGCTGATGCAGGTGCAGGCCGGCGTCACCCTGCAAGCCGTGCAGGAAGCGGCCGTCGATGTCGGCATGGTGTTCGGCGTGGATCTCGGCGCTCGCGGCAGCTGCCAGATCGGCGGCAACGTCTCCACCAACGCAGGCGGCAACGGCGTGCTGCAGCACGGCATGATGCGCGAGCAGGTGCTGGGCCTGGAAGTGGTGCTGGCCGACGGCACGGTGCTGCCCATGCTGCGCCCCATGATCAAGAACAACACGGGCTACGACCTCAAGCAGTTCTTCATCGGTGCCGAAGGCACGCTGGGCATCATCACGCGCGTGCTGCTGCGCCTGCGCCCCGCGCCCCAGGCCACGGCCACGACGCTGGTGGCCATGCCCGATTTCGACTCGGCGCTGGCCGTGCTCAAGCGCATGCAGTCGCGCTTCGGCAACAGCGTCGCGGCCTACGAGCTGATGTGGGACAGCTTTGTGCAGGCCTCCATGGCCTGGCTCAAGCTCGCTGCGCCTTTTGAGCAGCGCTACCCCTTGCTGGCCCTGATCAATGTGGATGGCAAGGACGAGGCGCAGCTGCAGGGCGATCTGCAGCAGGTGCTTGAGGAAGCCATGGAGGCCGGCGAGGTGCTCGATGCCATCGTGGCCCAGTCGGTCGCCCAGGTGCAGCAGCTGTGGAAGCTGCGCGAGGCACCGGCCGAGCTCAACAACAATATGCATCCCGCGATCAACTTCGACGTGAGCCTGCCCCAGGCCGACATCGGCCGCTTTGCCGAAGCCTGCATGCAGGCTTTTGCCGCGCGCTGGCCTGCGCACCAGGCGCTTTACTTCGGCCATGTGGGCGACGGCAATCTCCATGTCTCGGTGGATGGCAAGACCGTCAACGGCGAATGCGAGCAGGTGGAGGAGCTTCTCTACCGCATCGTGGGCGAGATGCAGGGCAGCGTCTCCGCGGAGCACGGCATAGGTCTGCACAAAAAGCCTTATCTGAGCAACAGCCGCACGCCCGCAGAGCTGGCGGCGATGCGGGCCATCAAGCTGGCCCTCGATCCCCTGGGCCTGATGAATCCCGGAAAGGTGTTTGATCTATGACGAATTCCCTGGTGGCCTCGCTGGCCCGGGCCCAGGTGCGCCCGCTGCCCGCGTACAACGCCGGCCTGTCCAACGAAGCGGTGCGGGCGCGCTATGGCGTGACCGATATCGCGCGACTGGCCAGCAATGAAAATCCCTTCGGTGCCAGCGCCTCGGTGCGCCGGGCGATTGCCGAGGTGGCCAACGATGTGGGTAACTATCCCGATGCCAACTGCACGGCCTTGCGCGAAGCCATTGCCGAGCGCACCGGGCTGCCCGCCGGGCGTCTGGTCTTCGGCGACGGCTCGGAAGACCTGATCAAGATTCTCTGCGAGGTCTTTCTCGCTCCCGGCGATCTGGTGGTGACCCAGCGTCCCGTGTTCGGCCTGCACGAAATCTATCCGAAGATGATGGGCGCGGAGGTCGAGCTCCTCGACCTCAACGAGGAGCTGGGCTTCGATCTGGGCGCCTGGTGCGCTGCCGTGGCCAAGGCCCCCAAGATCGCCTTCCTGCCCAACCCGTCCAACCCCGTGGGCTGCATGATGGATGCGGCGCAGTTTGCGCAGGTGCTGGAGGCCACGCCCGCCAACACCGTGCTGGTGGTGGATGAGGCCTATTACGAATACGCGCTGCATGACGATGACTACCCCGATGTGCTGGCCATGCTGGAGGCGCGTGTCGGGCCCTGGATCGTGCTGCGCACCTTCTCCAAGGCCTGGGGCCTGGCCGGTCTGCGCGTGGGCTACGGCATGGCCGACAGCGCCGAGCTGGTGGGCCTGATGGACAAGGTGCGCTCGCCCTTCAACGTGAACATGGCGGCCCAGCGCGCAGCGCTGGCCGCCTGGAACGATCCCGCGCACATGCGCAGCGGTGTGGCGACCACGGTGGCGCTGCGCGAAGATCTGCGCAGACAGCTGCTGGCGCTGGCAGGGCCGGGCCGGCCGCTACAAGGCCTGCGCATTGCGCCCTCGGTAGCCAACTTCCTGTTTCTCGACCTGGGCCGTCCCAATGGCCCGGTGACCGAAGCGCTGCTCAGGCAGGGCGTGATCGTCAAACCCTGGAAGGAGCCGGGCTTCGAGCATTTCCTGCGCGTGTCCATAGGCACCGAAGGCGACAACGCGCGTTTTGTACAGGCCTTGCTGGCCGCACTCGAGGCCTGAGCCATGAAGCCGTTCCGGGGCTGGACGATTGTGGCGGCGGCCCATGGCCTGCTCGCCCTGGCCTTCGGTGCAGCTTATTCCTTTGGCGCTTTTTTCAAGAGCATCCAGACGCAGTTCGATGCGGGCCGTTTCTCGGTGGGCTCGCTGTTTGCCGTGACAGCTTTGCTGTATTACTGCATGGGCGCTGTTGCCGGCCCCCTGGCCGACCGCATAGGCCTGCGCCGCGTGACCGGTGCGGGGGTCTTGCTGCTGACCACAGGCTTTGCGCTGGCCAGCCAGACCCGCTCGCTGGCGCAGCTGTTCGTGGTTTTCGGCCTGTTCGTGGGCGGTGGTGTGGGCCTGATCTACGTACCGGCCCTGGTGGCCGTGCAGCGCTGGTTCATACGGCTGCGCAGCCGTGCCTCCGGCCTGGCCTCGGCCGGCACCGGCGTCGGCACCTTCGCCGCGCCGCTGTTTGCGGGCTGGCTGCTGGAGTTGCAGAGCTGGCAGATCACCATGCAGTGGTTTGCGCTGGCCATCTTGCTGCTGGGACTGCCGGCCGCGCTGTCCATGGTCGGCCAGCCATCGCAGCTGGGTCTGAGCTGCGACGGCGATCCTCACCCTGCCCAGGCTGCAGCCCAGGCGCAGGGCATGGAGCTGTCCCAGGCCGTGCGCAGCAGCAGCTTCGGCTGGTTTTTCCTCGCCATTTTCCTGGCTTCGGTGAGCCTGTTTGCGGCCCTGGTGCATATCGCTCCCATGGCCCAGGGCCTGGATATCGATGCCGTTTCAAGCCAGTGGCTGATCGCCCTGATAGGCGCTGGCAATGTGCTGGGCCGGCCGCTGCTGGGCGGTCTCGGCGACAGGCTGGGAGCTCTGCGTCTGCTTATGGGTCTGAGCATTTTTCTGGCCCTGCTGCACTTGCTGTGGTGGCAGGCCCATGGCTGGGCCGCGCTTGCCGTGTTTGCCCTGCTGTTCGGCGCGGCGCATGGCGGCTGCATCGCCCTGTTTCCCGTCCTTGCCGCCCAGTGGTTCGGCACCTTGCGGCTGGGTGCCATTTTGGGCATTCTTTACATCAGCGTGGGGCTGGCGGCAGTCGTCGGCGCCAGCGCGTCCGGCTGGGTGTTCGACCAGACTGGCGGCTACACCCAGGCCATCCAGGTCAGCGCTGCGCTGGCCTTGCTGGCTGTGGCTGCGCTGGCGCTTGCGGCCCGTGGCCAGCGTTTGGTTTCCTCTCCTTCAGGCATTTCGAAATGATCATGCACTCTTCCTCCTCCAGCGGCACACTTTTTGCCGAAGACGCCTTACTGCCCACGGGATGGGCGCGCAATGTCCTGCTCAGCTGGGATGAGGGCGGGCGTCTGGCCGAGGTGCTCACCGATGTGGATCCGCAAAGCGGCGAGGCCGGCGAGGTCGATACCGCCATCCGCGCCGCCGGCCCGGTGATCCCAGGCATGCCCAATCTGCACTCGCATGCCTTCCAGCGTGCGTTCGGCGGTCTGACCGAGTTCCGTGGCCAGGCGCAGGACAGCTTCTGGAGCTGGCGCAAGCTGATGTACGGCTTTGCCAACCGCATGACACCCGAGGCGCTGGAAGCGATTGCGACCTGGCTGTACCTGGAGATGCTGGAGGCAGGTTACACCTCGGTCTGCGAGTTCCACTATGTGCACCATGATGTAGGCGGCAAGCCCTATGCCAACGATGCCAGCCTGTCCCTGGCACTGCTGCGTGCGGCGCAGAAGACCGGCATCGGCATGACCTTGCTGCCCGTGCTCTATCAGACCAGCGGCTTCGGGGGGCTGCCGCCTCGCGAGGATCAGGCCCGCTTCATTCGCAGCACGGACAACATGCTCTCCTTGCTGCAGCAGCTGGAGCCCGTGACCAGGGTGCAGCAGGCAGCCCTGGGCCTGGCTCCGCATTCGCTGCGCGCCGTGCCGCCGGACAGCCTCAAGACCGCGCTCGCAGGCCTGCACGCCATGCTGCCCAAGGCGCCGGTGCACATCCATATCGCCGAACAGACCCAGGAGGTGGACGACTGCCTGGCCTGGAGTGGCCAGCGCCCCGTGCAATGGCTGCTCGAGCATGCGCCCGTCGATGCGCGTTGGTGCCTGGTTCATGCCACGCATATGACGCCCGAGGAATATGCGGGCGCGGCGCGCAGCGCTGCCGTGGTCGGCATCTGTCCCACCACCGAAGCCAATCTTGGTGATGGGATTTTCGATATGCCGGCGTGGCTCAGGCATGGCGGCCGCTGGGGCATTGGCTCGGACAGCCACGCCACGGTCAACGCGGCCGAAGAGCTGCTGATGCTCGAATACAGCCAGCGCCTGAACCTGCGCCAGCGCAATGTGCTCGGCGGCGGTGCCCAGCCCCAGGTGGCGACCTCCATGACCTTGCAGGCGGTGGCCGGCGGTGCCCAGGCATCCGGCCGCGCCATTTCCGGTCTGGCCGTGGGCCAGCAGGCCGACTTCGTGGTGCTCGATGCCCGGCATGTGGCCCTCAACGGCCTGCCAGCCGACAGCGGCCATGCAGCCCATGTGTTTGCAAGCCATCGCACCTCGGCCATAGCCGATGTCTGGGTTCGCGGCCAGCAGCGCGTGCAGGCAGGCCGCCATGCGCTGCACGAGGTCGCGCAACAGGGCTTTGTCCTGGCCCGCAGGGCATTGCTGCAAGGCGCCTGAGGGCGGCTGCATTCAGATTTTTGACAGAAGAGAGACGCTCCATGAGCCAAGCCATCGCCCCCTTTGTCTTCCACCAGGGTACGGCACCGCTGCTGATTTCCATGCCGCATACCGGCACCCATGTACCGGCCGACATTGCGGCCAGGCTCACGCCCGAAGGGCGCGAAGTCCACGACACCGACTGGCATATGCCGCAGCTCTACGACTTCGCCAAGGCGCTGGGCGCATCCATTCTGGTTGCCACGCATTCGCGCTATGTCATCGATCTGAACCGTCCGCCCGATGGTGCCAGCCTCTATCCGGGCCAGAGCGTGACCGGGCTGTGTCCGGTTGACGGCTTCGACAGCAAGCCCCTGTATGCCAGCAAGGACCTGGAGCCCGACGAGGCGGAAGTCGCGCGCCGCCGCGAACTCTACTGGCAGCCCTATCATGCGCAGCTGCGCTCCGAGCTCGATCGCATCAAGAGCCAGCACGGCGTGGCCATGCTGTGGGATGCGCACAGCATCCGCTCGGTGCTGCCGCGCTTTTTCGAGGGCAAGCTGCCCGACCTGAACCTGGGCACCGCCGACGGCAAGAGCTGCGCGCCGGCGCTGGCCCAGCAACTGCTGGACATTGCACGGCAGGCACCGGGCCACACCAGCGTGCTCAACGGTCGCTTCAAGGGTGGCTTCATCACGCGCAACTATGGTCAGCCGGAGCAGGGCTTTCACGCCGTGCAGCTGGAGATGACGCAGTCCAGCTATATGCAGGAGCAGATGCCTTTTGACTACCTGCCCGAGGTCGCGGCCCGTATCCAGCCCACCATGCAGCGTCTGCTGCAGGCCGTGCTGGCCTTCGCCCAAGCCAGCGGCCGCTGAGCCCAGGCTAGTGGCCCTCGGCCTGCAGCTCGTCGCCTAGCCAGCGGCGGGGCCCTGGGCCGCCGCGCTGGCATTGGTCGCCGGGGTTGTACATGCTGCAGGCCTTGAGCGACAGACAGCCGCAGCCTATGCACTGGTTGAGGCTGTCGCGCAGGCGCTGCAGCTCGGTGATGCGCTCGTCCAGCCGCTGCTGCCAGATGCGCGACATCTTCTGCCAGTCGCCGCCTGTAGGCACGTGCCGCGTCGGCAGCCGTGCCAGCTGCGCGGCGATCTCCTCCAGCGTGAAGCCCACACGCTGCGCAAACACGATGTAGGCAATGCGCCGCAGGCCCGAGCGGTGGTAGCGCCGCCTGCCGCCGGGGCTGCGCACCGATTCGATCAGACCCAGCGACTCGTAGAAGCGCAGCGCCGATGCGTTGACGCCGCTGCGCTGCGCGAAGTCGCTGATGCTCATCAGCGGATCATCCTCAGTTTTCATGATGTCTTTCTCCGGAGCTTGACTTAAAGTTCACTTGAACTTGAAGAATGCCGCCATTGTGATCGATAGCCGGTGGAGCCGCAATCAGCGGCCCAAGTGCTGGCCGGAGTTCTTCTGATATCCGTAGCTGTATTCGCTTGATGAAAAACGACTTCAGATGGTTTTGTGCCTGAAGTCATTTGGTGAATTGCGGCAGCAGCTATCTTTATTGAATCTCTCTCAGCCACCTGCCAATGCTTGTCACAAGCCTGGCTGCTCCTGCGTCTTGTAGGCAGAGGTGGCCGTTCCGTCAGGCCTGCTGCCGCCAGCAGGGCGGGCGCATTCATTCTGGGAGAGTCCATATGTCAGTCCATTCCACGCCGCCGCTGCGGCCCTTGCTGCTGGCCAGCGGCCTCGCGGCGCTGGTCCTGCTTTCGGGCTGCGACCGTCCCGGCGCGGGCGATGCCCATGCCGGCAACGGCCCGCCGCCCGCGCCCGAGGTGCAGGTAGTCGAGGTTGCCTTGCAGGCCATACGCCCCTGGGACGAGTTCAATGGCCGCATCGAGGCCGTGGAGTCGGTGCAGCTGCGCTCGCGCGTGTCGGGCTATATCGAGCGCATCGCCTTCGTCGAAGGCCAAGAGGTGAAGAAGGGCCAGCTGCTGTTCGTGATCGACCAGCGGCCCTATCGTGCGGCCCTGGCCAGCGCCCAGGCCCAGCTCGAACGCGCGCGTGCCGCTGCCGGGCTGGCGCAGACGCAGGACCAGCGCGCGCGCCAGCTGGTGGCCGAGAATGCGGTCTCGCGCGAGGAGGCCGACACGCGGGCCGCAACGCTGGCCCAGGCCACGGCCCAGGTGCGTGCGGCCGAGGCCGAGCTGGCCACCGCACGGCTGCAGCTCGACTTCACCGAGGTGCGTGCGCCCATCACGGGCCGTGCCAGCCGCGCCCTGCTCACCGTGGGCAATATGGCCCAGGCCGACCAGAGCGTGCTGACCACCCTGGTCTCGCAGGACCCGGTGTATGCGTATTTCGATGCCGACGAGCACAGCTTTCTGCGCTACCAGAAGGCAGGTCTGGCCGGCCTGAGCGGCCAGGGCCGCGCGGTGCGCGTCGCCCTGGTCGGCGACAGCGGCTTTCCCCATGCGGGCACGCTGGACTTCAGCGACAACCAGCTCCAGTCGGGCACGGGCACCATGCGTTTGCGCGCGCGCCTGGCCAACCCAGACCGGATGCTGACGCCAGGCCTGTTCGCACGCGTGCAGATGCAAAGCGGCCCGGACCGGCAGGAGGCCGAGACCCAGGCGCTGCTGATCGACGACAAGGCCGTGCTCACCGACCAGGACCGCAAGTACGTCTATGTGGTGGGCGCAGGCAATCTGGCCGAGCGCCGCGACCTTACGCTGGGTCGCATGGTCGATGGCCGGCGCCTGGTAGAAAAAGGCCTGGCTGCGGGTGACCGGCTGGTGGTGGGCGGCGTGCAGCGCATCTACTACCCCGGCATGCCCGTCAATCCCAGGCCGGTGGCATCAGCTACCGCGCAGCCCGTGCCCGCCGCTGCGCAGTAAGGGGGAGTGCCATGGACTTCTCCAAATTCTTCATAGACCGGCCCATCTTCGCGGTCGTGCTCTCCATCATCATGTTCGCCGTCGGTCTGGTGGCCATTCCGCAGCTGCCAGTGGGCGAGTACCCCGAGGTCGTGCCGCCCAGCGTGGTGGTGCGCGCCACCTATCCGGGAGCCAATCCCAAGGAGGTCGCAGAGTCGGTGGCCGTGCCGCTGGAGGAAGCCATCAACGGGGTCGAAGGCCTGATGTACATGAAGTCGGTCGCGGCTTCGGACGGCAGCCTGCAGGTGGTCGCCACCTTCCGCCCCGAAATCGACCCCGACACCGCCGCCGTGCGCGTGCAGAACCGTGTCAGCCAGGCCCAGAGCCGGCTGCCCGAGGAGGTGCGGCAGTTCGGCGTGACCACGCAGAAGCAGGCGTCCACGCCGCTGATGTACGTGGGCCTGGTCTCCAAGGATGGCAAGCATGATGCGCTGTACCTGCGCAACCATGTCACGCTCAAGATCAAGGATGTGCTGGCGCGCATTCCCGGCGTGGGCGACGTGGGCATCTATGGCGCGGGCGACTATGCGATGCGCGTCTGGCTGGACCCGCACAAGGTGGCGGCACGCCAGCTCACGGCCGGCGAGGTGATCGCCGCCATCCGCGAGCAGAACATCCAGGTCTCGGCCGGCCAGCTGGGCGCCGAGCCCAGTGCGCAGAAGTCCGACAAGCTGCTGTCCATCAATGTGCGCGGGCGGCTGAAGACGGCCGAGGAGTTCGGCGACATCGTGCTCAAGAGCGGCGAAGGCGGCCAGGTCGTGCGTCTGGCCGACGTGGCGCGCATCGAGCTGGGCGCCAGCGACTACACGCTGCGTTCGTGGAGCGACACCAAGAACATGGCGGCCGTGGGCATCTTCCTGTCGCCGGGCGCGAATGCGCTGGGCGTGGCCGAGCAGGTCTACGCGGCCATGGACCGGCTCTCCAAGGACCTGCCCGAAGGCGTGGCCTTCGAGTCCGTCTGGGACCCCACGGTCTTTGTGCGCGACTCGATCAAGGCCGTGCAGAACACGCTGATCGAGGCCGTGATCCTCGTGGTGTTGGTGGTCATCGTCTTTCTGCAGACCTGGCGCGCCTCCATCATTCCGCTGCTGGCCGTACCCGTGTCCATCATCGGCACTTTCGCGGGCCTGTATCTGCTGGGCTATTCCATTAACACGCTGACGCTGTTCGGCCTGGTGCTGGCGATCGGTATCGTGGTGGACGACGCCATCGTCGTGGTCGAGAACGTGGAGCGCTACATCGAACAGGGCCACAGCCCGCAGGAGGCGGCCCATCTGGCCATGAAGGAGGTCTCCGGGCCCATCATCGCCATCGCACTGGTGCTGTGCGCGGTTTTTGTGCCCATGGCTTTTCTAAGCGGCGTCACGGGCCAGTTCTATCAGCAGTTCGCGGTGACCATCGCCATCTCCACGGTGATATCGGCCATCAACTCGCTGACCCTGTCGCCGGCTCTGGCGGCCAAGCTGCTGCAGCCGCACGGCGCACCGCGCGATGCGCTGGCGCGCGTCATCGACAAGGGCCTGGGCTGGCTCTTCCGGCCCTTCAACCGCTTCTTCGATCGCAGCGCCCACGGCTACCAGAACTCGGTGGGCCGCTCGCTGCGCCGACGCGGCCTGGTGTTCGCAGTCTATGCGGCGCTGCTGGCCGGCACCGCCGTGCTGTTCCATGCCGTGCCCGGCGGTTTCATTCCCATGCAGGACAAGCTCTACCTGTTTGCCGGCGCCAAGCTGCCCGAAGGCGCGTCGCTGAACCGCACCGATGCGGTCACGCGCCAGATGGTGGAGACGGCCAAAAGCGTGGATGGCGTGGACATGGTCGCGGCCTTCGCGGGCTTCAATGCGCTGCAGTCCACGACCACGCCCAATCTGACCAGCTCCTACATCATGCTCAAGCCCTTCGGCGAGCGCACACGCAGCGCCGAGGCCATCAATGCCGAACTGGGTGCCAAGTTCGCGCAGATCGAGGGCGGCTTCGCCTATGCGCTGATGCCGCCGCCCATCCAGGGCCTGGGCAACGGATCGGGCTATTCGCTGTTCCTGCAGGACCGCGCAGGCCTGGGCTATGCAGCGCTGCAGCAGGCGCTTGAGGCCTTTCAGGCCGAGATTGCCAAGACGCCGGGCATGACCTACCCGGTCAGCAGCTACCAGTCCAACATTCCGCAGCTGGAAGTGAAGGTGGACCGCATCAAGGCCAAGGCCCAGGGCGTGGCGCTGACCGATCTGTTCCAGACCCTGCAGGCCTATCTGGGCTCGGTCTACGTCAATGACTTCAATGCCTTCGGCCGCGTCTGGCGCGTGATGCTACAGGCCGATGCCGACTACCGTCAGGCCGTGGAGGACATTGCCCAGTTGCGCACGCGCAACGCGCGCGGCGAGATGGTGCCCATAGGCTCCATGGTCACCGTGGTGCCCAGCTACGGACCCGATCCGGTGCTGCGCTACAACGGCTTTCCGGCCGCCGACCTGATCGGCGACTCCGATCCGCGCCTGCTGTCCTCGGCCGAGGTGCTGACCAAGCTGCAGGAGATCGCGCAGCGCACGCTGCCGCGCGGCATCGAGCTGGCCTGGACGGATCTGAGCTACCAGCAGGTCGAGCAGAGCCATGCCGCGGCCGTGGTCTTCGTGATCGCCGTGATGCTGGTCTTCCTGGTGCTGGCCGCGCTCTACGAAAGCTGGACCCTGCCGCTGGCCGTGATCCTGATCGTGCCCGTCTGTATCTGCGCGGCGCTGTTCGGCGTGTGGCTGGCCGGGGGCGACAACAACGTCTTCGTGCAGGTGGGCCTGGTGGTGCTGATGGGCCTGGCCTGCAAGAACGCGATTTTGATCGTGGAGTTCGCACGAGAGCTGGAGATGCGCGGCTCGCCAACAGTCGATGCCGCGCTGCAGGCCTGCCGCCTGCGGTTGCGCCCCATCGTCATGACCTCCATCGCCTTCATCGCGGGCGCCGTGCCCTTGCTGATCGGCGGCGGCGCAGGCAGCGAGGTGCGGGCGGCCACGGGTGTGACGGTGTTCTCGGGAATGCTGGGCGTGACCCTGTTCGGCCTCTTCCTCACGCCGGTGTTCTACGTCACGCTGCGCCGCCTGTCGGGCCGGTCGCTGGCGACCCGCACGCCTGTCCAACCCGCTTCAACTGTTGCACCCGCATCCCTGGAGGGCCGCCATGTCTGAGATCCCCCAACCTCTGCGCCGGCATGCTCTGGCATATGCCGTGGCGGGCCTTGCGACCCTGCTGGCAGGCTGCGCCGTCGGCCCCGATTTCCGCACGCCCGAGCTGCCTCAGGCCGGCGCGCAGTTTGCGCGGGCCGAGCCGTCTGCAGTCCTGAAGCAGGCATCGCCCGAGGCCGGTTCGGATGCCGCGTTCTGGCGCCAGTTCCAGGATGCGCAACTCACGCAGCTGGTCGAGCAGGCCCTGCGGGCCAACCAGGATCTGCGCGCTGCGCTGGCGCGGCTCGATGCGGCCCAGGCCCTGCTGCGCGAAAGCCGTCTTGATCAGTTCCCGACGCTTACCCTGTCGGGCCAGGCGCTGCAGCAAAGACGCAGCGAAAGCCAAGCCATGGGCGGGTCGCGCAGCCAACGCAGCTACAGCGCCGGAATCAATGCGACCTGGGAGCTGGATCTGTTCGGTCGCGTGCGCCGCAACATCGAAGCCGGCAGCGCTGAGCTGCGTGCGAGTGCCGCCGATATGGCTGCGCTGCAGGTCGCCATTGCGGCCCAGGTCGCGGCCAGCTACGCCGACCTGCGCGGCTGGCAGCAGCGCCTGCAGCTGGCCGAGGCCAATGCCGCCAATCAGCAGGACACGCTGCGCCTGGTTCAGCTGCGGCTGGCGCATGGCAGCGGCACCGATTTCGACCTGGCGCGCGCCCAGGCGCAGCTGGAGACCACGCGCTCGCGCATTCCCGTGCTGCAAGCCCGGATTGCCGTGGCACAGCATCGGCTGGCCGTGCTCACCGGCCAGGTGCCCGAGGCACTGATCGCGGCGCTGAACGCGCCCACCGCGTTGCCTCAGTTGCCAGAGACCATCGCTCCCGGCACGCCCGCCGAGCTGTTGCGTCGTCGCCCCGATGTAGCCGCCGCCGAGGCGCGTCTGCATGCGGCCACGGCGCGGGTGGGCGTGACTACGGCCGAGCTGTTCCCGCGCCTGTCGCTGGGCGGTCTGCTGGGCAGCTCCGCTCTCAGCACGGGCGCGCTGTTCGAGGCCGGCAGCGTCAGCCGCAGCGTGTTCCTGGGCGTGGACTGGTCTTTCCTCGACGTGGGCCGCGTACGCGCGCGCATCGCTGCCAGCGAAGCGGGCGCCCAGGTCGCGCTGGCCCAGTACCAGCAAAGCGTGCTGCTGGCGCTGGAGGACACCGAGAACGCCCTGGTGCTTCTCACGCGCACCCGCAGCGAGGACGCCCATCTGGCCCAGGCCGCCGAGCAGCGAGCACGGGCCGAGCAGCTCGCGCAGCGCCGCTACCGCCTGGGTAGCGTGGGCCTGTACGAGGTGCTGGACGCGCAGCGCGACCTCTACGCGGCCCAGGACGCGGCGGCCGACAGCCGCGCGCGCGGCCTGCGTGCCGCCGTGGCGCTGTACCAGGCGCTGGCTGGCGGCTGGGAGGGCCAGTCGCCGGCCAGGCCTATGATGGCGTTGCAATGACGCTTTCGCTGTTTCCTGCCGACTCCCTGCCCGCCGAAATCATTGATGACGGTGCCGTGCTGCTGCGCGGCTTTGCGGCAGCCGAGGAGCAGCGCTGGGTGGCCGAGGTGACAGCCTTGCAGACGCGGGCCGCATTTCGCACCATGCAGGTGCCCGGCGGCAAGTTCATGTCGGTGGCGATCACCAACGCCGGCGGCTGGGGCTGGATTTCGGATCTGCAGGGCTATCGCTACAGCGCCGTCGATCCGCAGACCGGCAAGCCCTGGCCTGCCATACCGGCTTTTCTGGGCGAGCAGGCCGCCAGGGCGGCGGCGCTGGCCGGCTATCCGGGGTTTGCACCCGATGCCTGCCTGATCAACCGCTATCAGCCGGGCGCGCGCATGGGCTTGCACCGCGACCAGGACGAGCATGACTTTGCTGCGCCCATAGTCTCGGTCTCGCTGGGCTTGCCTTGCCGTTTCCTCTGGGGCGGGCTGACGCGCCAGAGCCCCACCCGGCGCCTTGCGCTCACCCATGGCGATGTGCTGGTCTGGGGCGGGCCCTCACGCCTGGTGTTCCATGGCGTCGCTCCGCTCAGGGAGGGCCAGCACCCGCTGCTTGACAATGAGCGCTGGAATCTGACGTTCCGCATGGCCAAGGCTCGCTACCCGGCAGGCCAGCCATCGGAATAGGCGCTGGCGACAGGGCAATGCCCGGCTGCCCGGCAAAGCCGGCCAGCTTTCCTACAATGGCGTTCTATGAGCCAGTCGCACCCCACCCCCGCCTACACCCGAGCCCAGGAGCTGCCCGCAACGCTTGCCAAGCGCCTCGTCATTCTTGACGGCGCCATGGGCACCATGATTCAGCGTTTCAAGCTGGGCGAGGCTCAGTATCGCGGCGAGGGCTATGCCGGTGCCGACGGTGCGGGCGAGCGCTTCAAGGACTTCGCCCATGACGTCAAGGGCAACAACGAACTGCTGTCGCTGACCCGTCCCGACGTGATTCGCGACATCCATGAGAAATACCTGGCTGCCGGCGCCGATCTGATCGAGACCAATACCTTTGGCGCGACCACGATTGCGCAGGAGGACTATCACATGGCCGACCTGGCCTATGAGATGAACCTCAAGAGCGCCCAGCTGGCGCGTGCGGCCTGTGACAAGTACAGCACGCCCGATCACAAGCGCTATGTGGCCGGCGCCCTGGGCCCCACGCCCAAGACGGCCTCCATCAGCCCCGATGTGAACGACCCTGCCGCGCGCAACATCACTTTCGAGCAGCTGCGCCAGGCCTATCTGGAGCAGACGTTGGCGCTGATTGAAGGCGGCGCCGACGTGATCCTGGTCGAAACCATTTTCGACACCCTCAACGCCAAGGCCGCGCTGTTTGCCGTGGACGAGGCCTTCGAGCAGACCGGCGAGCGCCTGCCCATCATGATCAGCGGCACGGTGACCGATGCCTCGGGCCGGATTCTGAGCGGACAGACCGTGACGGCCTTCTGGCACAGCGTGCGCCACAGCAACCCGCTGTCCGTGGGGCTGAACTGCGCCCTGGGCGCCACGCTGATGCGTCCCTATGTGCAGGAACTGGCCAAGGCGGCTCCCGACACCTTCATCAGCTGCTATCCCAATGCCGGCCTGCCCAACCCCATGAGCGACACCGGTTTTGACGAAACGCCCGAGATCACCAGCCGTCTGGTGCACGAGTTCGCGGCCGAAGGTCTGGTCAATATCGTGGGCGGCTGCTGCGGCACCACGCCCGACCATATCGGTGCCATTGCCAAGGCCGTGCAGGCCACGGCCACGCGCAAGCTGTTCTACCCGGCCGAGGCCTGATTCCGCCTGGAATGGTTCGCCCCTGATCCGCGCATCGGATCGCCGGCGTGAACCATGCGGCCCGGCACGATCCGGGCAGCCCTGGTGCTTGAGCCACAAGCATTGGCAGCATCTTTTTCCGATGCTTATTCGCAGGGGCGGGCACAATGGCCTGATTCCGGCTTTGATACCCTGCCACCGTCGACCGCATGACTGCACCACTGCAACCTGTTGCCCCCGTACTGCCCGTGCCCACGGGCCAGGCGGCTGTGCAGGTCGGCAATGTGGCAGCAGCCGCTGTCTCGGATCTTCCCGCAGCCCAGCAGCTGCCCGCCGCTCAGGCGACGCCCCCGGCGACCAGCATGGTGCAGTGGTCGCCGCAAACCTTGCAGAACCTCAAGCTCCAGGCCTTTGAGCATCTGATTGCGCAGCTGGCACTGCAGGTGCAAGCCCAACCCGGTGTGCCTGCGGCAAGCTGGCCCAGTCAGGGCCTGCCAGCGGCCGTGCAGCAGTTTGTGCAAAGCCTGCTCGCGCAGGTTCAGGTCAGCCTGCAGGGACAGGCACAGCCCTTGCAGCTGCTGGCCGGCCAGCAGGGATCGGTTGCGCTGATGCAGGCCTTGGCGCAGGCCGCGGTGTCTGGCGCGCAGCCGCCCAGCTCGGCTTTGCAGACGGCCGCGGCCCTGTCGCCCACGGCGGCCGTGGCGCTGGAGCAGGCACAGCAGGGCATGGCGGCAGCACCTGCAGGTGGCGCTGCCGCACCGCGTCTGCCCCAGCTGCAGAACTGGCTGGTGCAACAAGGCACGCTGGTCACGCCGCAAGGCGAGCGCAGCTTTTCCCTGACATTGCAGGTGCCCGCCGCCTGGGCGCAGGCTGTGGGCGCGGCAAGCATCCCGACAGTCCAGGGGCCGGGGGCGGCCCTGCGTCTGCCCATGGCGGATCCGGGTGTCTTGAGCCGCGGTCCTCTGGCTCTGGTGGTGCAGCCGCAGTCGCCCGCGGCGACCAGCACACTTGCCACCAGCGCATTGCTGTGGCTGGAGCTGCAGCCCGTCACGGCGAGCACTGCTCAGGCGACGCCGGCACAGATGGCCGGTCTGCCCCTGAACCTGCCCGCACCGGCGCTGGCGCAGGAAGTGCAGCAACTGCTGCAGAACAAGTCCGATCCCTGGCTGATGATGGCCGCGGCCCAGGCCGCCAATGCCCTGCCTGTGCCGCGCCGCAGCGGCGAGCACCGTTCGCATCTGTGCATGACCGAAGGCTGCCAGTACCAGGGCCTGGCACCCTGCGCCCAGCCGTTTTGCAGCGAGATGAATCGCATCTGGGCAGCCTCCGGCGTGGCGCGCAGCGGCTGAACCAAGCTGACGCAGGGCTGGACTCTGCGCGGGCCGCACTTTCATAATGCTTCCCGTTGCCTGCTTTTTGAGCAGGCTTCTCGGGTCGGAATTGGCAGCCAGGCTGCCAGCCATGTTCCGGCTGTCTTCAGTGCATCAGGCAGGGCCTGACTGCCTGTCATCACCTCATCTCACAGGTCTTCGACCTTCTCTGTCTTCTGCTGTGCCAAGAGCTGGCTGCGGGGGGCAGTGACTTCACAATTCAAGGAGAACCACCGGCATGCGCTTGCGTACTGGCATTGCTTGTTCCACATGTTTCACTCTTTTGTCTGCCGTGCTGCCTGCGGCGGCCCAGTCGTCCAGCGTCAGCATTGGCGGTCTGATCGACGGCGGCATTTATCGCGGCTTTGATGGCACGGCGCAGGCCGGCACGATTCAGCGCAGCAATCTTGCGATTGCCGGCTGGGAGGACCTGGGCGGTGGCCTCAAGGCCACCTTCCGCCTGAGCGCACGTTTCGATATCGATACCGGGCGCCTGGAGGATCAGGGCCGCAAGCCGTTCTGGCACGACGAGTCCACGGTGGGCTTGCAGGGCGGCTTTGGCCACTTGCGCCTGGGCCGCGCCCTGTCGGCCATGTGGTCGCAGGACTGGAAGTTCGACCCCTGGGCCAATTTCAACCGCATTTCCTCGCCGGCCTGGTATCAGTGGCACTACCTCACGCCTACCGACCGCTACAGCAACAACGGCACCGCCGAGTATGGGCGCATGGCCAATGGCATCTTCTACGACTCGCCCACGGTGGCCGGCTTCACCCTGCATCTGAGTGCCTCGCCGGAGCGCACCGAGGTACCGCTGACCTTGCGCCGCGAAGGGCGCGGTTATTCGGCCTCTCTCAACTACGACTCGGACAGCCTGAGCGGGATGCTGGCCTTCGAGCGCAACGGCAGCGGTGACAAGGACACTTTCGTGGCTGGCAAATACCGCTTTGGCGCAGCCGCCGTGATGGCCGCCTGGGACTATTCGCGCGTGGCACAGACGGCACTCTCGGCCAAGGCCGTGACGTTGGGCGCCACCTATCAGATGGGACAGACCACGCTGAAGGCCGGTTATGGACGCCAGCGCATGCAGGAGCAGACCAATCATTTCTACTCCCTGGGCGCCGACTACGCGCTGTCCAAGCGCACCACGCTCTATGCCAGCCTGGGGCGCAAGAGCTACGAGTACGGCGCGGACTCGGGAACTTCGTTCGGCGTGGGCATGGCTCACGCCTTCTAAGCCCAGGCCTCCAGCCCCACAGCCGCAGCCTTGCTGCGGCTTTTTTGCGCCCGGTGCGAATGTCCAACAAGAGTTGAGGGAATTAAATCCGCCAGTTTGGGGTGTTTGTGCGCCTTTGCACGGGCGGTACAGCACTGTTTCTGGCCCTGATCCAGGCCTTGTCCGGGTAAAAATCGCCAAAAACCATGTTTTTTGCCGATATCTACGCTCTTCCTCGTTGAAATCCAAGGTCTGAATCTGGTGTATTCCATTTAATTGAGTGCACAAGAGCTCAATTTGGCAGAAGTTATGGCTGGCTGTTTCTAATGAGTGCTGAAAATCTGTCAAATGCATTGAAATGGCGCTCAAAAATAGCGCTTCTTGCTGCAACTCTTTGGCTGGCAACTATTTGCATGCTGGCTCTGTAAATCCTTGATTTTTTTGCCCAAAATGCGCGGCATTCCCCCGATTGAGGAGAGACCGCGATGTCCTATTCCGTGCCCGAGCAAGACAACCCAGTGCGCGCCGCCGACGCGCAGCAAGCCGCCGCCTGCGGCAGCCAGACCATGCACTGGCATGCGCCGGCCAAGCCCGCCGCGGCCTCCGAAGCGCAGCGCTGGCCCGTGGAGGCAGTGCAGTCCTTGCTGGACCTGCCTTTTCTGGACTTGTTGCACCGTGCTCAGAGCGTGCACCGTGAGAACTGGCCTGCAGGCGAGATCGAGCTGGCGACCCTGCTGTCCGTCAAGACCGGCGGCTGCCCCGAGAATTGCGGCTATTGCCCGCAGTCGGCCGAGTTCGATACGGGCGTGAAGGCCGAGAAGCTGATGAGCGTGGAGGAAGTCACCCGCGCCGCCAAGGCGGCCCAGGATGCCGGAGCCACCCGCTTTTGCATGGGCGCTGCCTGGCGCGCGCCCAAGGACCGCGACATCGAGAAGATGAACGAGCTGATCGGTGCCGTGAAGGGGCTGGGCATGCAGACCTGCGCCACGCTGGGCATGCTGCAGCCCCATCAGGCGGCATCGCTGCGCGATGCGGGTCTCGACTATTACAACCACAACCTCGACACCGCGCCCGAGTACTACAAGGATGTGGTCAGCACGCGCCAGTACCAGGACAGGCTGGACACGCTGGCTGCCGTGCGCGATGCGGGCATCAGCGTCTGCTGCGGCGGCATCATCGGCATGGGCGAGACCGAGGTCCACCGTGCCGGCCTGATTGCCCAGCTCGCGAACATGGAGCCCTATCCCGAGTCCGTGCCCATCAACAGCCTGGTGCCCGTGCCCGGCACGCCGCTGGCCGACAGCGAGCCGGTGGATCCGCTGGACTTTGTCCGTGTGATCGCCGTGGCGCGCATCACCATGCCCAAGGCCCGCGTGCGCCTGTCGGCGGGCCGCCAGCAACTGGGCGAGGCCGTGCAGACCCTGTGCTTCATGGCGGGAGCCAATTCCATCTTCTACGGCGACAAGCTGCTGGTGACCGGCAATCCCGATGTGGAGGCCGATACCACCTTGATGCGCAAGCTGGGGCTCAAGGGCCTGGGGGCATCGGCCGCGAGCTGATCCCTGATTCTTCCCCGGCCATCGCGCCGGGGCTTTCTCATTGCAAATTGCATGGCCCTGCCTCTGGTGCGGGCCAGGCCGCGCTGCGCCTGCGTTTTGACAAGGCGGGTGATTCGCCTCAGGAGTTTTTGATGGAACACAGTCTTGCCAGCCGCAGCGTGCGCCATGTCTGGCATCCCTGCACCCAGATGAAGCGGCACGAAGCCGCGCCGCCGATTGCCATTGACCACGCCACCGGGCCCTGGCTGGTGGACACCGAGGGCCGCCGTTATCTGGACGGCATCAGTTCCTGGTGGGTCAATCTGTTCGGTCACTCGCATCCGCATATCCGGGCGGCGCTGACCGAGCAGATGCGCAAGCTCGATCATGTGATGCTGGCCGGCTTCACCCATGCCCCCGTGGTCGAGCTGTCCGAGCGCCTGGCCGGCCTGACCGGCCTCGGTCATGCGTTCTACGGCAGTGACGGCGCTTCGGCCACCGAGATCGCGCTGAAGATGAGTGCCCATTACTGGCGCAACCAGGGGCATTCTGCCAAGCACCGCTTCGTGGGCCTGGCCGGCGGCTACCACGGCGAGACGGTAGGCGCGCTGTCGGTCACCGATATTGCGCTGTTCCGCGACGCCTACGGCCCTCTGGTGCGTCTGTCGGCCACCGTGCCCAGCCCCGATGCACGCCAGGCCAGACCCGGCGAATCCGCTGCCGATGTGGCGCGCCGCGCAGCAGAGGGCCTGGAGGCCTGGCTGCAAGCGCATCACCAGGAGACTGCAGCCTTGATTCTGGAGCCGCTGGTGCAGTGCGCAGCCGGCATGGCCATGCATGACGCCGAATACCTGCGCCTTGCCCGGGCGCTGTGCGATCGCTATTCCGTGCATCTGGTGGTGGATGAGATCGCCGTGGGCTTTGGCCGTACCGGCAGCCTGTTTGCCCACCAGCAGGCCGGCATCAGGCCGGACTTCATCTGTCTGTCCAAGGGTTTGACCGGCGGCACGCTGCCCTTGTCTGCCGTGCTGACGACCGATGAGGTCTATGCCGCTTTTTATGACGACGATGCTGTGCGCGGCTTTCTGCACTCGCATTCCTATACCGGAAACCCCCTGGCCTGCCGCGCTGCCGTGGCCACGCTGGAGCTGTTCGAGCAGTTGGACCAGCTGGCTGCCAATCGGCAGCTGGCCCTGAAAATCAGTGCAGCATTCGCCGGGCTGAATGCTCACCCCCGTGTCAGCAACCCGCGCCAGCAGGGAATGATCTGGGCCTGGGACATCGATACCTCCCTGCCGGACTTTGCACAGCTCTATCACCAGGCGGCGCTGGATCTCGGTCTGCTGCTGCGCCCCATTGGGCGCACGCTGTACTGCATGCCGCCCTATGTGCTGGACGATGCCGATATCACCCACCTGGGTCAGGCCGCGCTGGCCGCGCTGAACACCACCTTGCAGCAGGAAGCGGAGCTTGCCGCGCAGAAGGGAAACGCATGATCGGCTGTTTCGTCACGGGCACCGATACCGGTGTGGGCAAGACCCTGGTCTGCTGCGCACTGCTGCACGCACTGGCAGCCCATCATCCGCGCGTGGTGGGCATGAAAGCCGTGGCTGCAGGCGCCGATCCCGACGGGCAGGGCGGCTGGGTCAACGAAGACACGGTGGCCTTGCGCGCTGCCTCCACGCTGGCCGTGCCGGCAGTGCTGGACAACCCCGTGCTGCTGCCAGACCCCATGTCGCCGCATATCGCGGCCCGGCGCGCGGGCGTGGAGGTGACGCTGACGCCGATTCTCGACGCCTACCGGCAGCTGGCCGCGCAGGCCGATGCCGTGGTGGTCGAGGGGGCGGGTGGCTGGCGCGTGCCGCTGTCCGAGACTCTGTGCATTGCCGATCTGGCCGTGGCGCTGCAGTTGCCGGTGGTGCTGGTGGTGGGCCTCAAGCTCGGTTGCCTGAACCATGCGGTGCTGACCGCCGAGGCGATTCGCGCAGCAGGCTTGCCGCTGGCGGGCTGGGTGGCCAGCCGTGTGGAGCCGCAGATGCTGGTGCCCGAGGAAAACATGGACTGGCTGCGCAACCAGCTGGGACGGCTTGGCGCGCCGCTGCTGGCCGATATTCCGTGGCAGGCCACTCCCGATCCTCGCCTGACCAGTTTCTCCTTACCCAAGGAATGGCAATGACAGCATCTTCCAATTTCTGGCTGCAGGACATTCCACGGCAGCTGGCAGCCCTGGACGCCGCCGCGCTGCGCCGTACCCGCCGTACCGTGGCGCCCCTGCAAGGCGCGCGCATTCTGGTCGACGGGCAGCCCATGCTGCAGTTCTGCAGCAACGACTATCTGGGGCTGGCACAGCACCCGGCCATGATTGAGGCGGCCTGCGCCGGTGCGCAGGATTTCGGTGTGGGCTCGGGCGGCTCTCCCATGGTCAACGGCCATAGCTCGGCCAATGCCGCGCTGGAGGAGGAACTGGCCCGCTTTGTGCAGCTGCCCCGTGCGCTTTACTTCTATGCCGGGTTTGCCACCAACGCCAGCATCATTCCGGCCCTGGTGGGGGCGGGCGATGCCATTTTCTCTGACGCTCTGAACCACGCCAGCCTGATCGACGGCTGTCGCCTGTCGCGTGGCCAGATCCACCGTTTCGAGCATGGCGATCTGGCTGCATTGGAGCAGCTGCTGGCTGCTTGCCCGGTGCAGCGCAAGCTGGTGGTGAGCGATGCCGTCTTCAGCATGGATGGCAATGTGGCAGATATCGAGGGGCTGCTGGCACTGTGCGAGCGCTACGACGCGTTGCTGCTGCTCGACGATGCCCACGGCTTCGGCGTGCTCGGCCCGCAAGGCCGTGGCAGCCTCGCGGCTGCGGGGCTGACGGGGGTCAAGGCCTCGCCGCGTGTGCTTTACATGGCCACGCTGAGCAAGGCGGCCGGCGTCTCGGGCGCCTTTGTGGCAGGTCATGAGTTGCTGATCGAGTGGCTGCTGCAGAAAACGCGCAGCTACACCTTTGCGACGGCCGCCCCTGCGATGCTGGCGCGTGCATTGCAAACCAGTCTGCAGCTGATTGAGGAGCAGAGCGCTTTGCGCGAGCAGCTGCAGGCTCGTATTGCCCAGCTGCGCGCGGGTCTGCAGCCCTTGTTGCAGGGCAAGGGCTGGCGGCTTTTGCCATCGGACACGGCCGTGCAGGCACTGGTGGTGGGCGGCAACGACGCTGCGCTCGGCCTTATGGAGGGGCTGCGCCGCCATGGCCTGTGGGTGCCCGCGATTCGCCCTCCCACCGTGCCCGTGGGCACGGCTCGGCTGCGTATCGCCTTGTCGGCGCTGCATACCGAGGCCGATGTGAAGCAATTGCTGGCGGCGCTGCAGGAGCTTGCCGGCTGAGGCCTGGCCGTTTTGCGCTGGCGCGCCGGTCGCTGTCAGTGGCGTAGCGCCTGCAGCACCTGCGCCAGCTTCCTCGCGGCGACTTCCAGTTCATGCGGTGCGTGAGCGGCAAATCCCATGAGAAAACCCGTCTGTTGCGGGCTCGATGCATGCAGCTGCGTCAAGCCGAGTAGGTCTATGCCCGCCCTGCGCGCACCATCCACGGCGGCGCGTTCAGCAATGTCGTGCAACAGGGTGCACGGCATCTGCATGCCTCCCGCCGGCACCCGTGGCTCGAGGAAGTCGCCCAGATGCTCGCGCACCAGCCGCGCCAGCACATCGCGTCGCTCGGCGTAGACGGCGCGCATGGTACGCACATGCGCTCCCAGGTGCCCGCCTTCGATGAACCGCGCCAGCGTCAATTGCGCAATCGCTGCGCTGTGTCCATCCAGCAAGGTTCGCGCCACCGTCATGGGGGCGACCAGCGAAGCCGGCAACACCATATAGCCTATGCGTAGCCCAGGGAACATCGATTTGGTGAAGGTGCCGACATAGATCGTGCGCTCGTGCTGATCCAGCCCCTGTACGCAGGCCATGGGCTTGCCGGCGTAGTGAAATTCGCTGTCGTAGTCATCTTCGATGATCCAGGCCTGCTCCTGCTGCGCCCAGGCTATGGCGGCCAGCCGGCGATCCAGAGCCAGCGTGGTGCCCGTCGGGAACTGGTGGGATGGAGTCAGGAACACCGCCCTGGCAGCGGGTAGGGTCTGCAGTAAGTCCACCCGCATGCCGTCGCCGTCCAGCGGCACGGGCACACATTCCAGCCCCGCCGCATCGAAGGCTTTGCGTGCGCCGTGATACACAGGGTCTTCGATGAAGATGCGATCACCGGCATCGAGCAGTACATTGGCGCACAGGGTCAGAGCCTGTTGCGAACTGGTCAGCACCAGCACGCGCTCGGGCGTGGCGCGCGCGCCGCGCTCCAGGTTGACATAGGCGGCAATGGCCTGGCGCAAAGCCTCGGTGCCCTGCGGTGGACTGTGCAGCAGAGCCCGGGTGCCGTGCTCCTTGAGCACCTGCCGCTGAAGGCGCTCCCAGGTCTGAAGCGGGAAGTTGCGTGTCTCAGGCACACCGGGCGCAAAAGCGCGTGGCGCGAGGAAGTCACGCAGGCCACCGCCCGCGAACATGGCTGCGCCGCGTTGGCTCAAACGCAGGGCGGGAACGCGCGCCAAAGGACTTTGCATCAGGCCGCGCCCCGGAAGGCGTTGCACCTGCTCGGACACAAAGCTGCCGCTGCCCGTGCGTCGTTCGATAAAGCCTTCGGCATGCAACTGGCCATAGGCGGCCTCCACCGTATCGCGCGAGACACCCAAGGATTGGGCCAGGGCTCGCGATGCCGGCAGGCGCCGGCCCACGTCCAGCGCGCCATCGAGGATCAGCTGCCGTATGGCCCGTTGGATGCGGACATGCAGCGGCAAGGCGCCATGAGCGGGGTCGCCGATCCAGGCTTTGACGGATTCGAGTTGGGCGTGCTTGAACAAATGGTCTGTATTCCTGCAAAAAAGTGGCCGGGAGTATCAGGCCATTTCGATTCTATAAATCTGCTACCCCATGGGGTCAAACACTTTTCCGGGAGCCCTTGCAAGACCATGTCAACCACCCACTCGCCTTCGTCTCTTCGCTGGAACGATCTCACACATCCCGTCGTGGCAGGCCTGATCTCGGTCATCGTCAACTACGGCGGTACCTTCATCCTTGTGTTCCAGGCGGCCAAGGTGGCGGGCCTCGGCCCCGAGCTGACGGCCTCCTGGGTATGGTCGATCTCGATTGGCGTAGGGCTGACAGGTCTGCTGCTCAGTTGGGTGACGCGCGAGCCCATCATCACGGCCTGGTCCACACCTGCTGCGGCATTCCTGGTGACTGCCCTGGCGAGCACGCCCTATGCCGAAGCAGTGGGGGCCTACCTGCTCTCCGCGCTGGCTTTCGTGGTGCTGGGACTGTCGGGATATTTCGAGCGCGTCATCCGGCTTATTCCTGCCGGCATTGCGGCCGGACTGCTCGCGGGCATCCTGCTGCAATTCGGTATCAAGGCGTTTGGTGGCATGAGCGTCGATCCCATGCTGGCGGGCCTGCTGATCGCGACCTATGTGGTGCTCAAACGGATTTCGGCACGCTATGCCGTCGTCGGCATCCTGGTGCTGGGGCTGGTCTTTTTGCTGTCGCAGAATCGGGTCGATCTGTCCGGGCTGGAGTTGCAGCTTGCTGCCCCAGTGTTCACCAGGCCGGAGTTCTCGCTCAATGCCCTGCTCAGCGTCGCGCTGCCGCTGTTTCTCATTACGCTGACCGGCCAGTACATGCCCGGCATGCTGGTGCTACGCAACGATGGCTTCAAGACCAGCGCCAATCCCATCGTCACGATCACGGGCCTGGGCTCGCTGCTCATGGCTCCGTTTGGTTCGCATGCGTTCAACATCGCCGCGATAACGGCTGCAATCGCTACGGGCCCGCAGGCGCATGAAGATCCCTCCAGGCGCTGGATTGCCGGCGTTGCTGCAGGCATGTGCTACATCCTGGTCGGCGTGTTCGGGGTCACGCTGGCGGCGGTCTTCATGGCTTTTCCTGCCACCTTCATCACCACGCTGGCAGGCCTCGCCCTGCTGGGCACCATTGGCGCCAGCCTGGCCACGGCCCTGGCGGATGCCAAGGTGCGCGAGGCCGCGTTGATCACCTTCCTGGCTGCTGCCGCCAACATCACGTTGCTGGGTATTGGCGGCGCCTTCTGGGGACTGGTCATAGGGCTGCTCGCCTATGCGGTCCTCAACGGCCGGCTGCCGTTGAGCGCACAGTCGGGCGCGATAGCCGCCATGGAAAAAGGATGAGGTGATGCCCATGACTTCAGAAACCCCGACCCGTCACGATCAACATGGCCTGTACCCCGAGGCCGGCACGGTAGAGGACTTTCGCCGCAACCTCGCCACCGTGCAGGAGCGCATTGCAGCGGCCTGCCAGCGCGCGGGGCGTGATCCAGCCAGCGTGCGCTTGCTGCCCGTCAGCAAGACCAAGCCGCAAGCCAGCCTGCGTCTGGCCTATGCAGCGGGCTGCCGCCTGTTGGGCGAGAACAAGGTACAGGAAGCGTTTGGGAAATGGGAGTCCATGCAGGACCTGGCCGATCTGCGCTGGTCGGTCATCGGCCACCTGCAGACCAACAAGGCCAGGCTGGTGGCACGTTTTGCCAGCGAGTTCCAGGCCTTGGACAGCCTGCGCGTGGCAGAGGCGCTGGACAGGCATCTGCAGGGCCAAGGGCGGTCGCTGGACGTGTTCGTGCAGGTCAATACCTCGGGCGAGGCCAGCAAATATGGCTTGAATCCCGAGGATGTGCCGGGTTTCATCCAACAACTGCCCGTGTTTTCCGCGTTGCGCGTGCGTGGTCTGATGACGCTGGCGCTGTTTTCCGCCGAAGCCGAACGGGTGCGTCGGTGTTTCATTCTCCTGCGCGAGCTGCGCGATCAGCTGCAGCAAAGCGCGCCTGCGGGCATGGAGCTGGATGCGCTGTCGATGGGGATGTCCGGCGATTTCGAGATCGCCATCGAGGAGGGCGCTACCGTGGTGCGCGTGGGGCAGGCCATCTTCGGCGCGCGTCCGTTACCCGATAGCTATTACTGGCCAACGCGCTCTGATCCGCAGACGCCGGAATCCGTTACCGATTGATATGGCATAGGCGCAATCGCAGGTGGCTTGTGCCCGCGCTGTGCGTTGCGGCCGTAGCAAGCCGGCCAATCTGCCGCCAGGTCCTGCGGGTGCTGCGCCATGCCCGGCAAGCGCAATGCGCGATTTTTGCCGCTGAGACCGGGCATTGGCCTGCTGCAGAGTTCTCTTGAGCTGGCTGATGTCCGCCAGTTTTCTTTTACATCCCACCGGAGCATTGCATGCCACAAACCGACTCCCATTTGATGAGGGCATACGCCCGCCAACCTGTTTCTTTTGTGCGCGGTCGCGGCGCCAGCCTCTGGGACGAGCAGGGGGTGGAATACCTGGACGCCATCGCCGGCGTGGCGGTCACCAGCCTGGGCCATGCCCATCCGGAGATCGCCGCCGTCATGGCCGAGCAAGCCGCGACGCTGCTGCATACCTCCAACGTGTTCCGTATCGACTGGCAGGAGCAGCTTGGCGAGCGCTTGTGCGCGCTCGCCGACATGGAAAAGGTGTTCTTCTGCAATTCGGGTGCCGAGGCCAATGAGACGGCTCTCAAGCTCGCCCGCTTGCACGGGCATCGCAAGCAGGTGGCCGAGCCGCAAATTCTCGTGATGGAGAACGCTTTTCATGGCCGCACGCTGGCGACACTCGCCGCCACGGGCAACGCGGCCAAGCAACAGGGCTTCGAGCCGCAGATGCCGGGCTTTGTGCGCGTGCCCTATGACGACATCGATGCAGTGCGCCGTGCGGCCCAGGAAGTACCAGGTATCGTCGCCGTGCTGGTCGAGCCCGTACAGGGCGAAGGCGGCATCCGTGTCGCCAGTCCCGGCTACCTGCGCGCTCTGCGCGAGCTCTGCGACAGCCAGGGCTGGCTGCTGATGCTCGACGAGATCCAGACCGGCCTGGGCCGTACGGGGGCCTGGTTCGCGCACCGGCACGCCGGTATCACGCCCGATGTGATGACCCTCGCCAAAGCACTGGGCAACGGTGTTCCCATTGGCGCCTGTCTGGCGCGTGGCTCCGCCGCGAACCTGTTCTGTCCCGGCCAGCACGGCTCCACCTTCGGTGGCAATCCGCTGGCATGCCGCGTGGCCTGTGCCGTGCTCGACATCATGGAAAGAGACGGCATTGCGCAGCGGGCAGCACAGCTGGGCGAGCGCCTGCTGGCCGGGCTGCGGCGGGCTCTGGGAGGACACCCGGGTGTGCAGGCCATCCGAGGCCTGGGCCTGATGGCTGGGATCGAGTTGAACCGGAACTGCCAGGAGCTGGTCGGCCGCGCGCTGGCCGAACAGCGATTGCTGATTACCGTGACCCGTGAGCGCACGATCCGGCTGTTGCCGCCGCTGATCTGCGACGAGGCACAGATTGACGACATCGTTGCCAGAGTCGCCAGCCTGTGCCAGGACAGCGCACCAAGCCGCCACGCTGTTTAGCTGCCGGTGCGTGAGCGCTGCGGCCGAAGTCGTCGCTGGTCCGATGAGGTCGTTCCTGGCGCCGCATTCCGGACTCTGATGCGCGGTCCTGCCTGCCTGCCTGCATCGCGTCGGGAGCAGGCCGGTCTACTTGCCCGCACCCTCCACCTGCTTGGGGACGCGGGGAGCCACGGCACACATCAGCTCGTAGCCCAGCGTGCCGGCAGCAGCGGCGACCTCGTCGATGGGCAGTACGGCACCATTGCTGGCGCGACCCCAGAGCGTGACTTCGCTGCCCAGCCTGGCCTTGGGAACGGGGCTCAGGTCCACAGCCATCATGTCCATGCTGACGCGGCCCAGCGTGCGGGTGCGCACACCGTCCACCAGCACGGGCGTACCCGTGGGGCAGACGCGCGGATAGCCGTCCGCATAGCCGCAGGCCACCACGCCCAGGCGCAGCGGTCCGTCGCATTGAAAACGCGAGCCGTAGCCCACGGTGTCGCCGGCATGCAGCTCCTGCGTGCCGATGATTTTTGACGACAGCGTCATGGTCGGCTCAAGACCCCAGTGAGCCGCATCATGGGTGGGAAAGTCGGGCGAGCTGCCGTAGAGCACGATGCCGGGCCGCACCCAGTCGCAGCGCACATTGTTTTCATCACCATGCAGCAAGGTGGCAGCGCTGTTGCTGACGCTGCGCTCGCCGGGCAGGTCCAGCGTGGTTTCGTGAAAGACCCTGAGCTGGTGATCCAGGCCATGCTCCACATCGGCATCGCTGAAGTGGGTCATGAACGAGATCTCGTCGACCTGGGGCAGAGCGTTCAGCCGCGCATAAGCCGCACGAAAACGCTCGGGTGTAAAGCCCAGCCGGTTCATCCCGCTGTTCATCTTGAGGAAAACTCGGTGGCCGACCTGGGTCTTGTGGGCGGCCAGCCAGTCGATCTGCTCGTCGCAGTGCACTGCATGCCAGATGCCCAGACGCGAGCAGATTTCCAGGTCGCGCAACTCGAACACGCCTTCGAGCAGCAGGATGGGGCCGCGCCATCCCAGATTGCGCACGCGCTGGGCCTCATCGAGGTCCAGCATGGCAAAACCGTCCGTCGCTCGCAGACCCTCAAACACGTTTTCGATACCGTGGCCATAAGCGTTGGCTTTGATCACGGACCACAATTTGGCATCAGGGACGGCTTGCCGTACCCGCTCCAGGTTGTGGCGAACGGCTTCAGGATGGATGGTGGCAGTAATGGGACGAGGCATGGTTTTTCTCAATCAGACCAGTGGGATTCTGGCACTGTCAGCTGGAGCCTGCGTGATATAACCGCCAGTCACTTGCCACGGGGTCTATTATTTCCTTGGCATCGGTCCGTCCGGTGCCAGTTACAGCTAATTCATGAAGCGCGGTTTCTACACCATCATGTCAGCGCAGTTTTTCAGCTCGCTGGCAGACAACGCCTTGTTTGTGACCGCTGTAGAGCTGTTGCGTGCCAATGGTGCCCCCGAGTGGCAACGTGCTGCCCTGGTGCCCATGTTCGCCCTGTTCTATGTGGTCCTGGCCCCCTTTGTCGGAGCCTTTGCGGACGCCTTGCCCAAGGGCAGGGTCATGTTCATCAGCAATGCCATCAAGGTGATGGGCTGTCTGATGATGCTCTTCGGCCATCATCCCTTGATCGCCTACGCCGTCATCGGGCTGGGCGCGGCCGCCTATTCGCCGGCCAAGTACGGCATCCTGACCGAGCTGCTGCCGGCCTCTCAACTGGTCAAGGCCAATGGCTGGATCGAGGGGCTGACCATCACCTCCATCATTCTGGGCGTGCTGGTGGGCGGCCAACTGGTGGGGCCGACCGTTTCCCAGCATCTGCTGGGCTTTGACTTCCCGTATTTCAATACCGGCGTGGACACCCCTGCCGAGGCCGCAATTGCCCTGCTGATCCTGATCTACGTCGTTGCGGCCTGGTTCAATCTGCATATTCCGCTGACGGGCGTGGCCATGCGCCCGCTGCGCGAAGACCCGAACAAGAGCCTGGTTGCCAATCTGCTGGGCCTGCTGCCCGACTTCTGGCAGTGCAGCAAGCGCCTGTGGGCCGACAAGCTGGGCCAGATTTCGCTGTCCACCACCACGCTGTTCTGGGGGGCTTCGGGCAATTTGCGCTATATCGTGCTGGCCTGGGGAGCTGCGGCTCTGGGTTACAGCACCACCCAGGCCTCGGCCCTGGTGGGGGTGGTGGCAATCGGTACGGCCGTCGGTGCGGTGCTGGCATCCATGCGCATGCGCCTGGACAACGCCACGCGTGTGATCCCCCTGGGCGTGCTCATGGGCCTGCTCGTGGTCTGCATGATCTTTATCGACAATCTCTGGGTGGCCGTGCCCTTCCTCATTCTGCTTGGTGGTTTGGGCGGTTTTCTGGTCGTTCCCATGAATGCGCTGCTGCAGCATCGCGGCCATAATCTCATGGGCGCGGGCCGCTCGATTGCGGTGCAGAACTTCAACGAGCAACTGGCCATTCTGGCCATGGGCGGCTTCTACAGCCTGTCCACCAAGATGGGGCTGACTGCCTTTGGTGCGATCACGGTATTCGGTCTGCTGGTTGCCGCTAGCATGGTGCTGATCGGCATCTGGCACTGGAATAATTGCAGAAGGCACCCGGCAGAGGTTGAAAAGCTGCTGGAAGTCGCCCGCCGCGACTGCCATTGAAGCTCTGCAGCTGGCGCCGACAAGCTGCATTCACTACACGATCAATAGCTTCTAACGCTTGCAGAGCAAACGTTAGAAGCCTTTTTTATGCATAGTCCACTGCCTGTATTTGCGCTGCTGCTCAATGCCCTGATCTGGGGCTTGTCATGGTGGCCGTTTCGTCTCATGCATGAGGCCGGACTGCATCCGCTGTGGGCCACGGCAGCGATGTATGCACTGGTGCTGGCCGGTCTGCTGATACTGCGCCCGGCCAGCCTCAGGCAGGCCTGGCAATACCCGGTGCTCCTGCTGCTGGCTGCCAGTTCGGGCCTGAACAACGTGGCCTTCAACTGGGCCGTGACCGTGGGCGACGTGGTGCGCGTCATCCTTCTGTTCTATCTCATGCCGGCCTGGGCGGTGCTGCTGGCCTGGAAGCTGCTGGGCGAAAAGCCCACGCCCATGGCGCTGCTGCGCCTGTTGCTGGCCTTTGGCGGTGTGGTGCTGGTGTTGCTGCCCGCCGATGCCTCGCTCTCCGGGTTGTTTGCCGGTCTCACCCTGGCCGATGCGCTGGCCGTGTTCGGCGGCTTCATGTTTGCACTGACCAATGTGTTGCTGCGCCGCTTTCAAGGCATTCCGGCCCAGGCCCGCATGCTGGCCATGTTTGCCGGCTGCATGAGCATGGGCCTGCTGACCGCCTTGAGCGCCAGCAGCGCTGGCATGGTGCCGGGCTTTCCTGCTTTTGATGGCGGTTGGGCCTTTCTCGCACTTGGCTTGGCCGTGGTTTTGATGTTTGGTAACTGGGCTCTGCAATTTGGCGCAGCGCGTCTGCCCTCGGGCGTGACCTCGGTGGTCATGCTGTCGGAAGTGGTGTTTGCCAGCATCTCCTCGGTGCTCATCGCCCACGAGCAGCTCAGCGCACGCACGCTGGCCGGCGGTGCGCTCATCATGGGAGCAGCCTTGCTGGCCACCTTGGGCCGAGCCCCGAAAAAATAGCCCAAACCACATCAAGGACACCGAGGAAGGGCCTGGGCCGGCCGCGCCGCCCCGCACCGAAGGTGTAGTCCCCCTCCCGAAGAGAGAGGGGGAAGGCGGGGCCGCCCAGGCGCACAGCGCCTCAGGGGGTCACATCAGCTTCCCCGCCAGGATCAGGTATCCGGGTACCCAGCCCGTGAGCACGCCCTGGGCAATGCACAGCCAGCCCGTGGGGCGTTCAATGCTTTTCCTGAGGGCCAGCAGAGCAAAGAACAAGGCCCAGAGTACGGCCCAGGCGGCCCAGTTGACGCCCATCCACCAGTCCAGCCCCGAACTGGCGCTGGTCAGCGTATCGAGGGCGACGGGAACAGCGGTGATCGCCACGAACAGGCTGAACCAGCCCAGACCGCGGCCGTCGGCACCGCTGAAGCGATTGAAAGCCACCCAGAGATAGGTGAAGGCGAACAGCAGGGTCAGAGCGCCGCTCTTGACCGATGCCGCGTCGGCCGCCGGGCCGAAGATGCTGGCCAGGCCGATGCATAGCGACACCACCCCGGTGAAGATATTGATGACCCAGATTTCCTTGTCGGCAATCTTGCCCAGCATCCACAGGCCGTTGAGAAACAGCACCGCACCCACATAAAACAGCGACAAACCCAACCACATACACGCTCCTTGGCTGCAGGCCGGTGCAGCGCGGCGAGGATTGTGGGGCCGAGCGGGGCGGGGCGGAACCCTGGGCGAACGCAAAAGAGTCTTGCACCATGGGTCGGGAATGGGCTCAGAAACCCTAGTCCCGACCGCCGCGCAGGCGGCGGTACAGCGTGCCGCGCGAGATGCCCAGGGCGCGCGCTGCCTGGGAGACATTGCCGCCATGCTGGTCCAGCGTCTCCCTGATCAGCTGCGCGCTGTGCTCGCGCAGCGTCGCTAGAGGCTGCGCCTCGGCGACGGGCGTTGCTTCGGTGGTTGCAGGGCAGGCCAGGTCTTCCGCGCTGCAGGCGTCCAGGTGCGAGCCAAGGCCATGCGAGGTTTGCAGATGCGCCTGCATCCAGACGCCCAGGCCGCTGGCCAGGCGCAGCGGCGCGGGGCTGGGCTGGCCGCTCAGTTGCAGCAGGCGCGATAGATCATGGCCCAGCAGTTCCTGCGCGCTGCACGCTGTATCCAAGGGCTGGCCGATGAGCTGGGCTGCGGTGCCGTTCATCCAGGCGACGCGGCCATCGGCAGCCACGCCCATCAGCGCCTGCAGCGGCGTGTGCAGCAGGGCTGGCGTCACTTGAAAGCGCAGCACCAGATGCTCGTGCGACTGAGCCTGCAGCAAGGTGTTTTCGATGGTCGTGGCGTACATGCCGACCACGGGACCGGCATCGAAGCTGAAATGCTGCTCCTCCACCATCAGATTGAGCACCCCGGCCAGGCGGCCGTGCACGTCGCGTATGGGTGCTGCTGCGCAGCGGAAGGCGTGCAGCTCGTCGAAATAGTGCTCGCCGTTGGTGACGGTGCAGGCCTGGCCGGTGGCGGCGACGATGCCCGGTGCGTTCGTGCCCATGGCCTGCTCGGACATATTCAGGCCGACCCGCTCGTCACGGGGCCGCATGGATGCCGGGGAGACATGGAGCACGATGCCCTTGTCGTCCGTCAGCATCACGCGCGTGCCGGTGCCCGCTAACGCCTGCTCCAGGGTCGGCAACTCGTGCTGCAATGCCTGCAGCAGGCCGCGGCAGCGCTCCTGCGTGGCATGCAGCCGGCTGGGGCTGACCGGAGCCAGAGCCAGCCGCCGTCCATTGCAGTGCTGGCGCTGGCTGCGCAGCCAGGACTGGATGACCGCCTCGCTGACCAGGCCCGAGGGGCGTATGCCGGCCTCGAAGAACTGGCGGCGAGCCTGCAAGGCCCGCTCCGCCCCGGTGCTCGAGAAGCACTGCTGTAGCGCGTCCATCGCGCGTGGCTCATCAACGTTCATGTCATGTCCAGGCTGTCCGCAGGAGCGGTCAATGTGTTCCGCAATGGAACAGTTCTAGCCTGGGGAAATCCCGATCATGAAGAAAAACAGGCGATACACCATGCTTTGCGGCATAGCAATCACAACAGGAGACCTCGATGAAACGGCTGATCGACAACTCTCATGGACGGCCCGGCCGCATGGCCTGGATGCTGGCCGCCTGCCTGGGCAGCGCAGCGGCCCTCGCGCAAGCCGACCCTGCGGCGCAGGCCGCGGCCGCCGTGCAGCGAGTCGATGGCGCTTTCATCAGCGCCAATGCCGCCAAGACGCCCGACTGGCCCACCATCGGCGTGGACTATGCCGAGACCCGCTACAGCCGCCTCGATCAGATCAATGCCACCAACGTCAAGGACCTGGGCCTGGCCTGGTCGTACAACCTCGAATCCACGCGCGGCGTGGAGGCCACGCCTGTGGTCGTGGACGGCATCATGTACGTCAGTGCCTCGTGGAGCGTTGTGCACGCCATCGACACCCGTACCGGCAACAGGATCTGGACCTATGACCCGCAGGTCGACCGCAGCACCGGCTTCAAGGGGTGCTGCGACGTCGTCAACCGTGGCGTGGCGCTGTGGAAGGGCAAGGTCTTTGTGGGTGCCTGGGACGGCCGCCTGATCGCGCTCGATGCCGCCACCGGCAAGGAGGTCTGGCAGAAAAATACCTTCGAGGGGCAAAAGGGGTCGCTGACCATCACGGGTGCGCCGCGCGTGTTCAAGGGCAAGGTCATCATCGGCAACGGCGGCGCCGAATATGGCGTGCGCGGCTACATCACGGCCTATGACGCCGAGACCGGCGAGCAGAAATGGCGCTGGTTCAGCGTGCCCGGCGATCCGTCCAAACCCTTTGAGGACGAATCCATGAAACGCGCCGCCAGGACCTGGGATCCCAGCGGCAAATGGTGGGAGGCCGGCGGCGGCGGCACCATGTGGGACAGCATGACCTTCGATGCCGAGCTCAACACCATGTACGTGGGCACGGGCAACGGCTCGCCCTGGTCGCACAAGGTGCGCAGCCCCAAGGGCGGCGACAACCTGTATCTGGCTTCCATCGTGGCTCTGGATCCCGACACCGGCAAATACAAGTGGCACTACCAGGAAACGCCGGGCGACAACTGGGACTACACCTCCACCCAGCCCATGATCCTGGCCGACATCAAGATCGCCGGCAAGCCGCGCAAGGTCATATTGCATGCGCCCAAGAACGGTTTCTTCTTCGTGCTCGACCGCACCAACGGCAAGTTCATTTCGGCCAAGAACTTCGTGCCTGTGAACTGGGCCAGCGGCTACGACAAGAACGGCAAGCCCATGAACATTGCCGCGGCACGCGACGGCAGCAAGCCCCATGACGCGGTTCCCGGCCCTTATGGCGCGCACAACTGGCACCCCATGTCCTTCAACCCCCAGACTGGCCTGGTGTATCTGCCTGCGCAGAACGTGCCCGTCAATCTGATGGACGACAAGAAGTGGGAGTTCAACCAGGCCGGACCGGGCAAGCCCCAGTCGGGCACGGGCTGGAACACGGCCAAGTTCTTCAATGCCGAGCCGCCCAAGAGCAAGCCTTTTGGCCGCCTGCTGGCCTGGGACCCGGTTGCGCAAAAGGCTGCCTGGAGTGTGGAACATGTCTCGCCCTGGAACGGCGGCACGCTGACCACGGCGGGCAATGTGGTGTTCCAAGGCACGGCCGATGGCCGCCTTGTGGCCTACAACGCGACCAGTGGCGAAAAGCTGTGGGAAACGCCCACGGGTACCGGTGTGGTGGCCGCGCCCAGCACCTATATGGTGGACGGCAAGCAGTATGTCTCGGTGGCCGTGGGCTGGGGCGGTGTCTACGGCCTGGCTGCGCGCGCCACCGAGCGCCAGGGCCCGGGCACGGTCTATACCTTCGTCGTGGGCGGCAAGGCCAGGATGCCGGAATTCGTGGCCCAGCGCACAGGCCAGTTGCTGCAGGGCGTGAAATACGACCCCGCCAAGGTCGAGGCCGGCACCATGCTGTACGTGGCCAACTGCGTGTTCTGTCATGGCGTGCCTGGCGTGGACCGCGGCGGCAACATTCCCAACCTGGGCTATATGGACGCGAGCTATATCGAGAACCTGCCCAGCTTCGTCTTCAAGGGCCCGGCCATGGCGCGCGGTATGCCGGACTTCACGGGCAAGCTGTCGGGCGATGACGTGGAGTCCATAAAGGCCTTCATCCAGGGCACGGCGGACGCCATCCGGCCCAAGCCCTGAAGCCTGCACTTCACCACGCTGGACCACCGGTGCGCCCGAGCCACGCACCGGCGGCCCCGGATCGCAAACCTCTTCTTTTGACTCGACACCAAGGAAATAGCCTCATGCAAGACCATCTGCAGTTCTATATCGACGGCCAATGGGTGAATCCGGTCAGCCCGCGCAGCCTGGAGGTCATCAATCCCTCCAACGAGCAAGCCATTGCCCGCATCAGCATGGGATCGGCCGCCGATGTGGACAAGGCTGTGGCCGCCGCGCGTCGCGCGTTCGAGAGCTACTCGCGCACCAGCCGCGAAGAGCGCCTGGCCCTGCTGGCCAAGGTGCTGGAGGTCTACCAGAGCCGCTACGGCGACTTTGTGCAGACCATCTCGCAGGAGATGGGGGCGCCGCTGTGGCTGTCCAAGGCGGCACAGGCCGCCATGGGCGTGGCCCATCTGAGCTCCACCATCGAGGTCCTCAAGAACTTCGCCTTCGAACATGTGCAGGGCAGCACGGCCGTCGTGCATGAGCCCGTGGGCGTGGTCGGCATGATCACGCCCTGGAACTGGCCCATCAACCAGATCATGTGCAAGGTCGCCCCGGCCCTGGCCGCCGGCTGCACCATGGTGCTCAAGCCCTCGGAGGTCGCCCCGCTCAACGCCCTGCTCGTGGCCGAGGTGCTGCACGAGGCGGGCGTGCCGGCCGGCGTCTTCAACCTCGTCAACGGCGACGGCCCCGGTGTGGGCGAGGCCATGTCCTCCCACCCCGGCATAGACATGATGACCTTCACGGGCTCCACGCGCGCGGGCATTGCCGTGGCCAAGGCCGCAGCCGACAGCGTCAAGCGTGTGGCCCAGGAACTGGGCGGCAAGTCTGCCAACATTGTGCTGGATGACGCCAACCTGCAGAAGGCCGTGACCCAGGGCGTGCAGGCGGTGCTGATGAATTCGGGCCAGAGCTGCAACGCACCCACGCGCATGTTTGTGCCGCGCGCCCTGCATGGGCAGGCCGTGGAGATCGCCCGTAGCGTCGCCGGCGCAGCGACCGTGGCCGATGCGCTGGCCGAGGGCATGCACATGGGCCCCGTGGTCAGCGAGGCGCAATGGGGCAAGATCCAGGCCCTGATCCGCAAGGGCATTGAAGAGGGGGCGACCCTGGTGGCGGGCGGCACAGGCCGCCCCGAAGGGCTGGTCCAGGGCTACTTTGTCAAACCCACGGTGTTTGCCGACGTGAGCAATGACATGAGCATTGCGCGCGAGGAAATCTTCGGTCCCGTGCTGGTGATGATTCCCTACGATGACGAGGAAGACGCCATCCGCATGGCCAACGACACGGTGTACGGCCTTTCGGGCTATGTGCAATCGGGCAGCCTGGAGCGTGCGCGCCGCGTGGCCGCACGCCTGCGCACAGGCATGGTCCACCTCAACGGCGCGGGGCCTGACTTCAATGCGCCGTTCGGCGGCTACAAGCAGTCAGGCAATGGCCGTGAATGGGGCGAGCACGGTTTCCGCGATTTCCTCGAAACCAAGGCAGTCATGGGCTACGGCGCGGCCTGATCTATTCAAAATCAATAGCTGCTGGTGCCAGTCTGATGGGCGCCAGCAGCTATTTTTACTGAATATTCTGCTGACGGCGACGCGCGCGTTCCAGCTGCTGTACGACCTGACGCGGATTCATGCCGTACATCTCGGCGAACTCCTGCTCCGAAGTCTGGCCGCTGAGCTGGAAGGAGCGCAGCAGCGCCTCGTCCTTGGCGGCGCGGGCATCGGCCTCGGCCAGGGCATCTACCACCAGGGCGTTGGTCTTTTCGTCACGGCCCTGCACGCGCTCGGCGTATTCCTCGCGCGTGAGACCGGAGGCTTCGTAGGCGATGACGATGCGGTTGCGCAGCTTGGGCGTCAGGTCTTCCTGCGTGCGCTGCTGGCGGCGGCGGAAGACTTCGATCAGCGCGTGGTGAACATGCTCGGGCAGAGTGGCTTCCACGGGCTGACCGCTCAGGTCATGGCGCTGCTGACCGCTGGCCATGGCCGCCAGATAGCGACCGGAGCGGGTGTGCTGCTGCAGCGCGCTCTTGAGTGCATCCTTGTCCAGCTCCGGGTGGGCGGCCAGCAGGTCTTCAAAAATGCCGCGCTTGAAGGGCAGTAGCTGTTCGCCGAACAGGGCCGGGTGCCACTGTGCCAGCTGCTCCAGCAAGGGGTGTTGCGGACGTGCGGCCTGCGGGGCGGCTTTGGCTGCGGGAGCCGGGTTCTGGCGGCCACGGCCGCCTCGGCGCGAGCGTGAGCCGGGCTGCGAGTCCTGCACGCTGTGCTGCGACGCCGCTTGCGAGGCTTTCTGCTCTTGTGATTCAGACACGATTTCAGTCATGGCAAAGCCCGTGGGCCTGGGAAAACAAAACCCCCAATCATGCCAGCATTGCAAACTGCAGTGGCATGCGGGGGTGTCAGCCGGCGGCCAGGGCCTGATCCAGCAGCTCCACCCAATGCATGACCGGGACCTCGGTGCCGTTTTGCAGATGGACGATGCAGCCCATATTGGCCGAGAGAATCGCCGCGGGCTTTTCTGGGGCGAACGGCTCGTCCAGTGCGGCGATCTTGCGGTCGCGCAGCTGGTGCGAGATTTCAGGCTGCAGCACCGAGTAGGTACCTGCAGAGCCGCAGCACAGATGGGATTCGGTGCGCGCCACGCGCAGATCGAACCCCAGCTCGCGCAGGCCCGCTTCCACGCCGCCGCGCAGTTTCTGTCCATGCTGCAGCGTGCAGGGCGGGTGGTAGGCCACGGGAGCCCGGGGCACCGTGATGCGGTCCTTGAGCTTGTCCACCAGCTCGGGCAGCATGTCGGGCAGCAGTTCGCTGAGGTCGCGGGTCAGGGCGCTGATGCGCGCGGCCCTGTCTGCGTATTGCGGCTCCAGCCGCAGCAGATGGCCGTACTCCTTGACGGTGACGCCACAGCCCGAGGCGTTCATCACAATCGCCTCGACCTCGCCGCGCTCCACCAGCGGCCACCAGGCATCGATATTGGCGCGCATCTGGGCCTTGCCGCCGTCCTGGTCGTTGAGGTGGAATTTCACCGCGCCGCAGCAGCCGGCCTTGTCGGCAATCACGGTCTGCACTCCTACGGCATCCAGCACGCGGGCCGTGGCGTAGTTGATGCGCGGCATCATGGCCGGCTGCACGCAGCCTGCCAGCAGCAGCACCTTGCGCGCATGTTCCCGTGAGGGCCAGGCTCCGGCCTCCTGGGTGGCCGGAATTTTTTCGCCCAGGGACTCGGGCAGCAGGCCTTTCACGGCGCGGCCCAGCTTCAGCGCAGGTGCGAACAGCGGGGAATTCATGCCCTCCTTGAGCAGCCAGCGCTGCAGCTTCTCGCCCGTCGGGCGTTCGACCTGTTCATCGACGATCTTGCGGCCGATATCGACCAGGTGGCCGTACTGCACGCCGCTGGGGCAGGTGGATTCGCAGTTGCGGCAGGTCAGGCAGCGGTCCAGGTGCAGCTGTGTGGCCCGCGTGGGTGTTTGCCCTTCCAGCACCTGCTTGATCAGATAGATGCGGCCGCGCGGGCCGTCCAGCTCGTCGCCCAGGGTCTGATAGGTGGGGCAGGTGGCGGTGCAAAAGCCGCAATGCACGCATTTGCGCAAGATGGCTTCGGCTTCCTGGCCTTCTGGCGTGGCACGGTATTCGGGCGCGAGATTGGTTTGCATGGGGTGCTGTCCTTGTTCTTACCAATGCGCCGAGAGACGGCCCACATTGAGAATGCCGGCGGGGTCGAAGGCCTGCTTGAGCCGGGCATGCAGCTGTGCCGATGTGCGGCCTGCCGGGCTGGCCTGTGCATGCACATCGAGATCGCTGTTGGCGCTTGTCTGGCTGGCGTCCTCGGCTCTGAAAAGAGAAGCGGATCCGCCGGCTGCCTGCGCGAGTTGCTGCAAGGCTGCGGCGGCCGAACGCGGGGCCTGCACCCAGCGCTGAGCGCCATGCCAGTCGATGAACGGGCCTGCCGCGCCTTGCGGCAATGGCAGCGGCGCTGCGGTCGCAGGAGTGGACAGACGCCACAGGCAATGATCGGCAGCGCGCTGTTGGAACCAGGGCAGGTTCAGATCGCGGCTTGCGCTCCAGTCGGCGGCGACGGCGTCGCTGTCCAGCCGCTCGCCACCCAGGCGCAGCGTGGCGGCCTGAACGGCGGCGCGGGCGCCGCGCAGGCGCAGATACAGCGTGCCCTTGCCGTCTTCTTCCAGCCAGTTGCTGGCATTGAGCGGCAGAGGCTGGCCGCCCCAGTGATTGAGCCAGTCCAGCGCCTGCGCCTGGCTGCAGCTATCAAAGCGCAGAGTGGCCTCGGCCGGAGCCACGGGCAGGACCTTGAGGCTGATCTCGGTGATCAGGCCCAGCGTGCCCCAGCTGCCCGTCATCAGGCGCGAGACGTCATAGCCGGCCACATTCTTCATGACCTGGCCGCCGTAGCGCAGCAGCTCGCCCTGGCCGTTGATCATCTCCAGGCCCAGCACGAAGTCGCGTACTGCGCCAACGCTGGCACGCGACGGGCCCGACAGGCCAGCGGCGACCATGCCGCCCACGGTGCTGGCGGTGCCGAAGTGCGGCGGCTCGAAGGCCAGGCACTGGCCCTGGCTGGCCAATGTTGCCTCCAGCTCGGCCAGCGGCGTGCCGGCGCGAACGGTCACCACCAGCTCGCTGGGCTCGTAGCTGACGATACCGCTGAGCGCGCGCGTGGACAGCGGCTCGCCCTGCAGACGCAGGCCGTAGAAGTCCTTGCTGCCGCCGCCGCAGATGCGCAGCGGGGTCTTGTCACTGGCAGCGGCGCGAATGCGCTCGCCGAGCTGATTGATTTGGCTGGTGGCTGAATCCATGGCCTGCATGGTAGCCGGGGCGCCCCTTGGGCAGGAAGGCCTGGTCTTTGATTTTTTTGAAAAGCAGGCGTGAATAAAAAAGCCCCGCAGTTCGCACTGCGGGGCAACGTAATGAAACTGAACTTGCGAAGAGCCTGCCGCTTAACGGGTGTAGGCCACCTCACCATGGGATGTGATGTCCAGGCCCTGGCGTTCGGACTCTTCCGAGACACGCAGACCCACGGTCAGATCGGCAATCTTGTAGGCCACGTAGGAGACCACGCCGGACCAGACGATGGTCACCAGCACGCTCTCGACCTGCACCCACAGCTGATGGGCCATGTTGTAGCCCTCGGGTTCGATACCGCCCAGGCCCTTGGCGCAGAACACGCCGGTCAGGATGGCACCCAGGATACCGCCGACACCGTGGACGCCGAACACGTCGCAGACATCGTCAACCTTGAGCAGGTGCTTGAGGCCAGACACGCCCCAGAAGCACAGAGGGCCGGCGATGATGCCCATGACGATGGAGCCCATGGGGCCGACAAAACCGGCGGCGGGGGTGATGGTCACCAGACCGGCCACGGCACCTGAGGCAGCGCCCAGCATGGAGGCCTTGCCGCGCAGCAGCGCTTCGGCCACGATCCAGGAGATGGCGGCAGCGCCGGTCGCGAGGATGGTGTTGATGAAGGCCAGGCCGGCAGCGCCATTGGCGGCACCGGCAGAGCCGGCGTTGAAGCCGAACCAGCCCACCCACAGCAGCGAAGCGCCCACCATGGTCAGCGTCAGGCTGTGAGGGGGCAGGGCTTCCTTGCCGAAGCCGATGCGCTTGCCCAGCATGTAGGCACCCACCAGACCGGCCACGGCGGCGTTGATGTGCACCACGGTGCCGCCCGCGAAGTCCAGCGCGCCGTCTGCACCCAGCAGACCGCCGCCCCACACCATGTGGGCCATGGGGATGTAGCTGAAGGTGAACCACAGCACGGAGAACACGATCACGGCCGCGAACTTGATGCGCTCGGCAAACGCTCCCACGATCAGCGCCACAGTAATGGCGGCGAAGGTGGACTGGAAGGCCACGAACACATATTCGGGGATGGTCTTGAGCATGGACGACAGCGTGTCAGGCGTGATGCCCATGAGGAACAGCTTGTCGAAGCCTGCGAAGAACTTGCCCTCGCCACCAAAGGCCAGCGAGTAGCCGTAGATGGCCCACAGCACGGTGATCAGCGAAAAGATCACGAAGACCTGGGCCAGCACGGACAGCATGTTCTTGCTGCGCACCAAGCCGCCGTAGAACAGCGCCAGGCCGGGGATGACCATCAGGATCACCAGCATGGTCGAGGTCAGCATCCAGGCGGTGTCGCCGGCGCTCAGGGTGGGCACGGCCTCGGCCGCTGCTTCGGCCATAGGCGCTGCGGCGGCGGCAGCCGTTGCAGCTTCCTGGGCAAAGCCGGTGGCGCCGGCAGCCAGCAGGCCCAGTCCCAGGCCTGCGCTCAATAGTTTCTTGATCATGGCAATCTTTCTCAAAACGGTTCCAGAGAGACTGGGCCTTTACAGGGCCGCGTCGCCGGTTTCTCCTGTACGGATACGGATCGACTGCTCCAGCGCCTGCACAAAAATCTTGCCGTCGCCGATCTTGCCGGTACGGGCTGCGCCCTCGATGGCGTCGATGGCGGCATCGACCAGATCGTCGGCAATCGCGGCCTCGATCTTCAGCTTGGGCAGAAAGTCCACCACATACTCGGCACCGCGGTACAGCTCGGTGTGGCCCTTCTGACGGCCAAAGCCCTTGACTTCGGTCACGGTGATGCCTTGAACACCGATTTGGGAAAGAGCTTCACGCACTTCGTCGAGCTTGAAGGGTTTGATGATGGCGATCACCATTTTCATGACGGGCTCCTGAAAAATTAGAAAGTCTTGGAGAGCGTCAGAATCAGACGCGCCTTGTTCACATCGCCGAAGTAGGCCTTCTTGTTGGCGCCGGTCACCGCTGCACCTGCAGAGAAGCCGTCGCCCAGGTCATAGGCACCACCGACGCTGTAGTCCACATAGTTGGGAACGCCCAGGTCCTTGATGTCGCTGGAGAAATGGGTGTAACCAACTGATGCTTTCAGTGTCACCTTGGGCATCACTTCCTGGCTGTAGGAGAACTGCAGATAACCGGTGTTGCGGCCCTTGAGACCCGAGCCCGCCTTGGCGCCGGCCCAGCCGAAGTAGTCCTTGGACACCGTGTGCGAATACTTGGCCGTGAACGGGCCGTAGGTGCCGGAGCCGTAGATCTCGGTGGTGTTGCCGTTGGCATTGCCCGAGTACACATAGGTCAGCATGCCCACGTCCCAGTCCACATCGGCGGCCTTGAACTTGTAGCCGCCGTAGAAGTCGGTTTCCAGCGAGTTGCCGGGCAGCCAGTCCACGGAGGAGTTCCAGTTGCCGACGTAGAAGCCGCTGTCGCCGAACGTGTAGTCAAAACCGCCTTGCAGCGCAGGCTTGACGGCCCTGGTGCGGCTGGCGTCCTGATCCTGGCCACGGAACTTGTAGTTGGTGGTCAGGGCAACGTTGGCGGAGAGCTGGGCATGGGCCCACATGGGGGCGACAACGGCGCAGGCCAGGGCGGCAGTCTTGGCGAAAGTCTTGAAACGGCTTGCAGCGGGACTAGGCATTCAGGGTTCCTCCGGTTTGAAAATTTCGTGGCAAAAATCTCGGATGAACTCTCAAAGCACAGACCGTGCCAGTCTCTGCGGCGGCTGCGGCACGGTTCGCTGTCCAAAGCCCCAGAACAGGCAGCGGGCCATAGCTGCCAGTACAAAAAGCTACGAATTTTCACAATCGCTGAGCGCAACTTTCGCCACCTGGGCGCTAGCTGGAATCCATTGCACCAAGATGGTGCGTTTTTGCTGTGCACCGCCATGGCTCTGCTTTTCCCCGGCTTTTTGCACCAATCAGGGGATTTGAAAGTGAGCACATGCTCTTTATCTGGGCGCAGGCAAAGAAAAAGCCCATCGGCTGGGCGATGGGCTTGGGGGGCGGCCGCAATTCAGAAGCTGGCTTGGGGCAGGTCTGCCTTGGTGAACACCAGCGAGACCTTGGCTTCCTGCGGAATCGGCGGCAGCTCCTGATTCCAGCGCTCCCAGGCGCTGCGCAGCTCGGCCAGTTTCTGGGGCTCACGATCACGCAGATTGGCGCGCTCGCGCGGGTCGTTGCCGATGTGGAACAGGTATTCGATGCCCTCGATCTGCAGATATTTCCAGTCGCCGCGTATCAAGGCCTTTTGCTCGCGGTGCTTCATGCGCCAGGCCAGGTCGCGCTCGGGCATCCAGCTTTGATCCTGCATCAGGGGCAGCAGGCTGATGCCGTCCAGTGGATAGTCGGCATGTGCGGCTACGCCGGCGGCGGCCAGGAAGGTGGCCGACCAGTCCATGGTCAGGCTGGGCGTGTCGCAGACGGCACCGGCCGTCATGCGCGCCGGCCAGCGTGCCAGCAAAGGCACGCGGATGCCGCCTTCGAGCAGGTCCATCTTCTGGCCCACGAAGGGCCAGGTATTGGAGAAGCGTTCGCCGCCGTTGTCGCTGGTGAAGACGATGAGCGTGTTCTCGCTCATGCCTTTTTCCTCCAGCGCATCCAGCAGCCAGCCTATGCCTTCGTCCATGTGATGGATCATGCGCTGGTAGGTATCGATGGAGCCGCCGTCGATATGCTTGCCCATGCCTTGCAGGCGCTCGGATTCGGCGCGGTCCTCGCGCGTCAGCCAGGGCCAGTGCGGGGCGCTGTAGTGCAGCGAGAGGTAGAAGGGCTGCTCGGCGCTCTGGCGCTTGACGAAGTCCACCGCGCGGCGGCTCAGCAGATCGGTGAGGTAGCCGTCTTCGGTGTGCGGCTCCTCGTTGATCCAGAAGTCGGGGCGCCCGCGCGGGTCGCAGTGGGCGAAGTAGTCGGCGCCGCCGGCATGAAAGCCGTAGAACTCCTCGTAGCCCGACAGGCGCGGGCCGAAATGCGGGGGGTAGCCCAGGTGCCATTTGCCGACCAGGGCCGTGGCGTAGCCGGCATCGCGCAGCAGCGAGGCCACCGTGGGGTGATCGGGCGGCAGGCCCAGCACCTTGTCGCCATGCACGCTGGCGATGGGTTCCTCGGCCGCACCGCGCAGGCGGTACTGCCAGCGGCCCGTGGCCAGCGCAAAGCGCGTGGGCGAGCACACCGAGGAGTTGGAGTAGCCGCGCGTGAAGCGCAGGCCCTGGGCGGCCATGGCGTCCAGGCGTGGCGAGACGTCGGTGGCGTTGTTGTGCGCATCGCGCGCACCGGTGCAGCCCAGGTCGGCATAGCCGAGGTCATCGGCCAGGATGAAGATCAGATTGGGGCGGGAGTCGGTCATGAGAGGGCGTGGAACATTCAAAAACAGGAGCTTCTATCGCTTGTTATGCAAGAATTCTGGATGGATTTGATGCTGGAAATATTTGGTAGCAAGCGATAGATGCTCCTCAAATATCAGGGCTTGAAGCCCGAGCGCTGAACCACCGGCGCCCATTGCGCGCGGTAGGCCTTGAGCATTTTTTCCGTGTCCTGCGCGCTGCTGACCACGGGCACCAGGTTGGAGGCGGCGAACTTGTGCTGCGTGTCGGCTTCCTTCATCACCTCCTGCACCAGCTGCGACAGGCGCTGCACCGTGGCCGGCGCCATGCTTTGCGGCGCGAACAAGGTGTTCCAGCCCGTGCCGACCAGGTTCACGCCCAGCTCCTTGAGCGTGGGAATGCCGGGTGCCATGGTGCTGCGGCGCTCGCCCGAGGTGGCCAGCACGCGCAGCTTGCCCGCTTCGTGCTGGGCGATCTGGGTGTCTAGAGTGTCCACGGCGATGGGGACCTGCCCGCCCATCAGGTCGGTGAGCAGCGGGCCCGAGCCCTTGTAGCCCACGACCTCGACGGGCACCTTGGCGGTCTCGCCCAGCATCAGCGCAAAAAAGTGCGGCAGGCTGCCCGTGGCCGGCACGCCGAAATTGGCCTGCTGCGGATTGGCCTTGAGCCAGGCCAGCAGGTGCGGCAGCTCCTTCACGGGCACGGCGCTGGCCACGGCCAGGCCGAACTCGTAGCGGTTCACCTCGCTGATGGGGCGGAAGTCCTTTTCCGGCTCGTAGCCGGAGTCCGGGAACACCAGCGGCGCCACCACCATCACGGCGGGATTGGCCAGCAGCACGGCGGGCTGAGATGCGGGCGCGTTCTTCACGTACTGGGCCGACAGGCGGCCGCCCGCGCCGGGCTTGTTTTCCACGATCACCGGGCTGCCAAGGCGGGCCTGCAGCCGGTCGGCCACGATGCGTGCCACGCGGTCGGTGGCACCGCCAGGCGGATAGCCGACCACCATGCGCAGCGGTGTCTTGTTGGGAAACAGGGCATGGCTCTCCTGGGCCTGCAGCGCGCCGCCGCCCAGCAAGCCTGCGCTCAGGCTGAGCCCCGCGGCGAGCTTGCCGAAGATTCTTCTTTGCATCGTCATGTCTCTCCTGGTCTGTGGTCCGCGCTGGTACCGGCTCGCGAATTCACACCATTAATGATTGGAAACCGGGCAGTGTAGGTGGGCTCCGGCACCGGCCTGAAATGCTCAGATGGCCGGCGCCCGGGCTTGGGGCATCAATCGGGTTTCAGATTGATCTTGCGGGTCAGCGCCTCCCATTTGTCGGAGATCTCGCGCACCCTGGCCTGGGCCTGCTCGGGGCTGCTGCCCACCATCTCGATATCCACGGCCTTGACCCGCTCCTGCTGCTGCGGCGAGCGGATGGCGGCATCCATGGCTGCGAGAAAGCGCTTCTGGATCTCGGCAGGAACGCCCTTGGGAGCCGCCAGCAGGAGCCAGTAAGTGCCGTCGAAATCGGGGTAGCCCGACTCGGCAATCGTGGGCAATGTCGGCAGCAGCGGCGAGCGCGTGCGGCCCGAGGTGGCCAGGGCGGTGACCCGGCCGCTCTGGATCTGGGGCAGCACCGTGGGTGCTGCCAGGAAGCCGCAATTCACCTGGCCGCCCATGAGGTCCTGCATGGCCGGTGCCGGCCCCTTGTAGGGCACATGCACCATTTTCACGCCGGTGCTGGACAGCAGCGACTCCATGACCAGATGGCCGGGCGAGCCCGCGCCGCCGGTGGCATAGGTCAGCTCGCGCGACTTGGCGGCCTCCAGCATGTCCTTGACGGACTTGAAGCCGAGGCCGGGGTTGCAGATCAGGGTCTGCGAGAACCTGGCGGCGGCGTTGAGCACCACGATGGCATCGCTGGAGTAGCCGATGTTCTTGTAGATATGCTTGTTGACGGTGAGCACCGGGTCCATGGCCCACAGCCAGGTGTAGCCGTCGGCCGGGGCTCGGGCGACCTCGGCAGCACCGATATTGCCGTTGGCACCGGCCCGGTTTTCCACGATCACGGCTTGACCTAGCACCTTTTGCACGGCCGCCGCGAGCGGGCGCACGGCGATGTCGGAAGGGCCGGCTGGCGGCGTGGGAACGATGATGCGTATGGGCTTGGCGGGCCAGTTGTCGGCAGCATGGGATGCCGTCAGAAGCGCGGCGGCCGCCAGCCCGGCCAGAGTGCGGCGGGCGATACGGGTGCAAGGCATGGTGTCTCCTGTCGTTTTCTTTGGAGCCACTGTAAGCAGTGACTCGATAATGGATCTAATCCATCATTCCTAGAGAAAACCCACAAAGACCCATGACCAAGGCGCAGCGCCACCCCTGGCGGCAGCCGTCCGAGCTGGACGATCTGTTCCTCTACCATCTGGCCCGCCTGATGAGTTCGGCCGGAACCATGGTGGTGCGCCTGTGCGAGGGCGGCTTCGGCATCACCCGGCGCGAGTGGCGCATGATCGGCCTGCTGGCCACCAAGGGTGCCATGCAGCCGTCCCGGCTCGCGGAGCTGGCGCAGCTCGATCGCACGCGCACCTCGCGCACCATCTCCACGCTGATTGCCAAGGGGCTGCTGCACAAGCAGGGCATGGCCGGCGACGGGCGCCAGGCCATGGTGCAGCTGACCGACGCCGGGCTGGCGCTGCACACCAAGCTGTTTCCGCAGATACAGGCGATCAACCAGGAGCTGCTCGGCGACGTCAGCGATGCCGAGCTTGAGGTGCTGTCCCAGGTGTTCGAGCGCGTGCGCAATCGGGCGGCGCTCATGCAGGAGCAGGGCAGCTTTCCCAAGGCCGAGCGCCGCCGTGGCCGGGCCGCGGGCAAACAGCCGGCCCGTGACGACGACGCCGGCTGACGGCCTGTGCACACCCCTATTGCCTGTTTGAGCCGCTGGCGCATACGCTAGGCCCTACAGTCGGGCTTGAAGGGGAGGAGCGTGATGGGTCTGGCACTGGTTCAAAGTCGTGCACTGCTGGGCTTGCAGGCACCGGCTGTCACGGTGGAGGTCCATCTGGCCAACGGACTGCCTTCGTTCACCCTGGTGGGTCTGGCGGATGTGGAGGTCAAGGAGGCTCGCGAGCGCGTGCGCGCGGCCATCGTCAATGCGGGGCTGGAGTTCCCGAACAACCAGCGCATCACGGTCAATCTGGCTCCGGCGGATCTGCCCAAGGACTCAGGCCGCTTTGATCTGCCGATAGCGCTGGGCATTCTGGCGGCCAGCGGGCAGATCGATGCACGGCGGCTCGCCGATTATGAGTTTGCAGGAGAGCTGTCGCTGACCGGTGCCCTGCGCCCGGTACGCGGCGCCCTGGCTACTGCGCTGGCCCTGCAGCGTCAGCAACAGCGTGTGCGGCTGGTGCTGCCGCCAGACAGTGCGCTGGAGGCCGCCTTTGTGCCGGCCATCGAAGTCTTCGGCGCCGCGCATCTGCTGGATGTGGTCAGGCAGTTCATCGCGCATGACTGCACCCTGTCGGAGCATGGCGATGGCGTGGAGGGCTGGCAGCGGGTGCACTCCAGACCTGCTGAAGCTTCTTTGCCGTCGCTGGATCTGCGCGAGGTGCGCGGCCAGATGCAGGCCAAGCGCGCGCTTGAAATTGCAGCTGCCGGCGCACATGGTGTGCTGATGGTCGGCCCTCCGGGCTCGGGGAAATCCATGCTGGCCCAGCGCTTTGCGGGTTTGCTGCCGGGCATGACCGATGAGGAAGCGCTCGAAGCCGCCGCCATTGCCAGCCTCAGCGGTCGTTTCACGCCGCAGCTGTGGCGCCAGCGGCCATTTGCCGCTCCTCATCACACGGCCAGTTCCATCGCGTTGGTCGGCGGCGGCTCTCCGCCCCGGCCCGGCGAGATTTCATATGCCCATTGCGGGGCGCTTTTCCTGGATGAGCTGCCCGAGTTCGCGCGCAGCGCCCTGGAGGCCCTGCGCGAGCCGCTGGAGTCCGGGCGCATCACCATCGTGCGGGCTGTGCAGAGGGCGGAGTTTCCGGCCCGTTTCCAGCTGGTGGCAGCCATGAACCCCTGCCCCTGCGGCTACTGGGGCTCGCGCCTGAGAGCCTGCCGCTGCTCCCCCGATCAGGTGGCACGTTATCAGGCGCGCATCAGCGGGCCCTTGCTGGACCGTATCGATCTGCATGTGGAGGTGGCGGCGCTGTCGCCCGAGGAGTTGCTTGCAGCGCCCGAAGGCGAGAGCAGCGCTGCCGTGCAGCAACGCGTGAGCGCGGCCAGGGACAAGGCCTTGCAGCGTCAGGGCCTGCCCAATCATCAGTTGCAGGGGGCACAGCTCGACACGCATCTGCAGCTGGCGCCCGAGGCGCTGACCTTTGCGCACAAGGCTGCAGCTCGCCTTGGCTGGTCGGCGCGCGGCACGCACCGGGCGTTGAAGGTGGCGCGAACCATTGCCGATCTGGCGGACTCGGATTCCATCACGCAAACCCATCTGGCCGAGGCATTGCAATACCGCCGAGCGCTGATGCAGCCGTGATGTCCTGCCGCTCTCAGGCGGCAAGAGCCAGCGCCACGGGCTGTGCCCGTGTGGCCTGCGGATTGACACCCAGTACCTGCGCAAATGCATGCAGTGCCGGCGACCAGCCTTGTATGGCAGCGGTCACAAAACAGGTGTCGACAAAGGCCAGCTCCTGTCCGCTCCTGCCGGGCAGAGTCATCCAGTGCACGCCAAAGCGCTGCTGCTGGGCTTCGACCAGAGAGCGCGACAGCAGCGCATAGCCCATGCCGGCAGCCACGCAGCCGAGGATGGTGTCCAGCATGCCCAGCTCCATGATGCGTACCGCCGTCACCCCCATGGAGGCCATCAGCAGCTCGATCCGCTGGCGGTAGCTGCAGCCCTGGCGAAAGGCCAGAAACACGGAGCTGCTGAACTCTGCGGCGGTGGGGAAGCGCGTCAGCGGCTGTCCGCTGACCAGCACCAGCTCTTCACGAAATACCGGCCAGGATTGCAGCTCGTTTTGTGGTGCGGCACCGTTGATGAAGGCACAGTCGATGCGACCAGCCGCCAGCTCCATCAGCAATGCGGCGCTGGGCTGGGCGTCCAGCTCCAGGTCGATACCCGGATGCTGCCTGCGCAACTCGGCCAGCAGTGGCGGCAGACGCAGTGCGGCCGTGGTTTCCATCGAGCCTATGCGCAAGGCGCCCTTGACCTGGCCGGCGGCAAACTGCCGGGCTTGCAGCATGGCCAGCACCTGGTCATGCGACTGCAGCATCTGCCGCGCAGATTCCAGCAGCGTACGTCCGGCCGGAGTGGGAAAGACCGGGTTGGCCCGCATCAGCAGCTGCACGCCTGCTTCGTCCTCGAGCTTTTTGATATGGGCCGTGACATTGGATTGCACGGTGTGCAGAAGCTGGGCTGCGGCACCAAAGCTGCCGCTTTCGCAGACGGCTTCGAACATGCGCAGGGATTTGAGTTGCATATGCGGCTCCAATATCTCGAATTGAGATGCAAGTCATCATTTTGAATCATTGGACATGATCGAGTCGCAGCGTTTAGGCTTGATGCCAATTTCCCCTCCATAACCCGAGCTGTGATCGAACGCAAAGAACTTCCCCTGCTGTTGACCGGCTTCATGGCCACCCTGAGCGGCGTCGGCCTGGCCCGTTTCGCCTATACCGCGCTGATGCCGCAGATGGTGCATGCGGGCTGGTTCAGCGGCGAGCAGGTGGCTTATCTGGGCGCCGCCAATCTGCTCGGCTATCTGATCGGCGCCCTGGTCGCCGCGCCGCTGGCCGAGCGCATGGGCGCGCTGCGCGTGCTGGTGATCTGCTGGGTGGCCGTGATGCTGAGCTTTGCAGGCTGCAGCCTGCCCCAGCCCATGGCTCTGTTCTTTGTCTGGCGGCTGGTCTCGGGTATTGCCGGTGCCGCGCTGATGGTGCTGGGCCCGTCGGTGGCCATGGCTGCAGCAGCGCCGCAGCGCCGTGCCACGCTGGGCCCGCTGATGTTCTGCGGCATTGGCGTGGGCGCCTTGCTGGCCGCCACGCTGGTGCCCATGTTTGCGCGCAGCAGCCTGAGTGCCGTATGGTGGGCGTTGACGGCGCTGTCTGCGCTGGCGCTTTACAGCGGCCGGCATGCTGCGCGCCAGATCCCGCTGCATGCACCGGTGGCGATCCAGCCCACGGCGGTCGCAGCCTCAAGCACAACGCCGTGGAGCCTGGCGGTGATTCTGGTGCTGGTCGCCTATGCCTGCGACGCCTTCGGCTTTGTGCCGCACACCGTGTTCTGGGTGGACTACCTGGATCGCGAGCTGCAGCTGGGCGGCGCCTATGCCTCGACGCAATGGGCATTCTTCGGGCTTGGCGCGATGGTCGGGCCGCTGTGTGCGGCCTACTGTGCCACGCGCTGGGGCTGGTGGGGTACGACCACGGGCGCCTATGCCCTCAAGGCCGTGGCCATCGGCCTGCCGCTGGCCTGGGCCGGTTTCGGTGGCCATGCGCTGTCGGGCTTTGTGGTGGGGGCGCTGTCACCGGGCATGGCTGCCATCACCTCGGGCTATCTGATGCAGCTGATCGGCCCCGGCCAGCACAAGAAAATGTGGGGCTACGCCACGGCGGCATTTGCGCTGCTGCAGGCCAGCTCCGGCTATCTGATGGCATTTGTTTACGCCAGCAGCGGCAGCTATCGCCAGCTGTTCGTGCTGGGCTGCGCGGCGCTGGGCCTGGGGGCGCTGCTGGTGGCCTCTAGCCGCCTGGCCCGCACAGCGCAATGATCAGGATCGAGAAGTGACAACCAGGAGACGTGCGATGAGCAAACTACCTTTGTGGATGACAGGCCTGGGTCTGCAGCATCCCATCATTCAGGCCCCGATGGCCGGGACCTCGACCCCGCAGCTGGCGGCTGCCGTGAGCAATGCATACGCCCTGGGCTCGATCGGCATAGGCGCCTACGGCCTTGAGCAGGCGCGCCAGCACATCGAACAGACGCGTGCGCTGACCGATCGCCCCTTCAACGTCAACCTCTTTTGTCACCGTGCGCCGGTAGCAGATGCGGAGCGCGAAGCACAGTGGCTGCGCTACCTGGCGCCGGAGTTCGAGCGCTACGGCGCGTCCGCGCCGCCCAGCCTGCGCTGCATCTACGAGTCAGCGCTGGGCAATGAGCGGTTGCAGGCCATGCTGCTGGAGCTGCGCCCTGCCGTGGTGAGCTTTCATTTCGGCCTGCCGGAGCAGGGCTTTGTCGATGCCTTGTGCGCCGCCGGCATCACCACGCTGGCCTGCGCCACCAGCCTCGACGAGGCGCGCCAGATCGAGCAGGCCGGGGTGGATGTGATCGTGGCCCAGGGCATGGAGGCGGGCGGCCATCGCGGCGCTTTCGTGCCCGAGCAGGACAGACTGATGGGGACTTTGGCGCTGGTGCGGCTGCTGGCGCGCGAGTCCCGTCTGCCCGTGGTCGCCGCAGGCGGCATCATGGACGGTGCCGGCATCGCTGCCGCTTTGCAGTTGGGAGCCTGTGCCGTGCAGATGGGAACGGCCTTCATCCTCTGCCCCGAATCCGCAGCCAGCCAGGCCTACCGCGCCGAGCTGCAAGGCGACAGCGCGCAGCACACGGCCATCACCGCCGCCATTTCCGGCCGTCCTGCGCGCGGCATGTTCAACCGTCTGCACCAGCTGGGACGAGACTATGCGGGAGCACTGCCCGCCTATCCCATGGTGTATGACGCAGGCAAGGCGCTGCACCAGGCCGCCAGCGCGCAGGGCAGCAGCGACTATGCCGCACACTGGGCCGGCCAGGGCGCACCGCTGGCTCGCGCCATGCCAGCGGCCGAACTCGTGCGCACGCTGGCGCAGGAGCTGGATGCGGCGAATTCGGCCTAGTCCGAATCTGGAGAGAGCCGCCCAACAAGGCATGAAGCGGCCTTCCGAAGCTAGAGCACTTGTTTGTCGCGAAGCGCCTGCAGTTGTGCAGCGTCGAGCTGCAGTCTTTCACGCAACACCTCCTCGGTGTGCTGGCCCAGGGCTGGAGGCGCATAACGCAGCGTGGCCGGCGTGTCGGACAGGCGTAGAGGGCTGGCCGTGGTGGTCACCTGGTTGATGCACTCGCCCTCTGGTAGCTGTCCATCCGGGTAGCGCTGCTGCGTGATGCGCAAGCCACGTGCCTGCACATGGGGGTCTTCAAAGGCCTGACGGATGTTGTTGATGGGGCCGCAGGGCACGGCTCGGGCTTCCAGCAACGCGATCCAGTCGGCCGTGCTGCGGCTGCGGGTCAGCTCGGACATCATGTCCACCACCTGCACCCGGTGAATGACCCGGCCCGCGTTCGTGGTGAAGCGTGCGTCCTGGTGCCAGGCTACGCCGGCCGCTTCACAAAAGCGTGCGAACTGGCCGTCGTTGCCTATCGCCAGCAGCATATTGCCGTCAGCCGTGGGGAAGTCCTGATAAGGAACCACGCTGGGGTGGGTGTTGCCCTGGCGGCCCGGAATGCTGCCGGTGTTCAGGAAACCTGTGCCTTGGTTGGCCAGCACTGCCATGGCCACGTCCAGCAGCGCCATATCGATATGCTGGCCTCGGCCCGTGTGGTGCCGTGCTTCCAGCGCGCTCAGAATGGCGCTGGTGGCATACATGCCGGTGAACAGATCGATCACGGCCACACCCACGCGCAAGGGGCCGCTGCCGGGTTCGCTGTCCGCACGGCCGGTGATGCTCATCAGGCCGCTCATGGCCTGGATCAGCAGGTCATAGCCTGCGCGCGGCGCATAGGGCCCGGTATGGCCGAAGCCGGTGACGGAGCAGTAGATCAAACGAGGATTGAGGGCCGCGAGGCTGGCGTAGTCCAGGCCGTAGCGCTGCAGGCCGCCGGTCTTGAAGTTCTCGACAACGATGTCGCTGTCCTTGGCCAGCTCGCGGATGATGGCCTGGCCTTCCGGGGTTGCCATGTCGACCGTGACCGAGCGCTTGTTGCGGTTGCAGGCCGCGAAGTAGCAGGCGTGTGCAGAGGCGTCGCCCTGTGCATCTGCAAAAAAGGGCGGGCCCCAGTGGCGGGTGTCATCGCCCTCGCCGGGCTTTTCGATCTTGATCACGTCGGCGCCCATATCGGCCAGATTCTGTGTGCACCAGGGGCCTGCGAGCACGCGTGAGAGATCGAGCACGCGCAGATGGCTCAGGGCACCTGTGCGGGCAGTGGTGGAAGAAGCAGCTGCAGCGGTCATGAAGAGATCGGGTTCGGATAGAGGGCTGGCAGCCATCGTAGGCAGGCTGGTCTGTTGCGTGCTTCGCATTTCTGAAAGCCGGGTTTATCCGGGCCGGTCGCGCCAATACGCGACAGTCAGCCAGCTGGCGGCGTTCTTACAATGGGCCATGTCCATGCACTTTGACCTCGTAGACCTGCGCTTGATGACCCATATCGCGGAGGCCAACAGCATGACTCGTGGCGCCGAGCTCTCGTGCATTTCGCTGCCGGCTGCCAGCACGCGCATCAAGAATCTGGAAGACAGCATCGGCACCAAGCTGCTCTATCGCACCAGCCAGGGCGTGACCCTGACGCCGCCCGGCCAGGCGTTTGTGACCCATGCGCGCATGGTGCTCAGCCAGATCGAGCATCTGCGTGGTGACATGCAGGAGTATGTGCGTGGCATCAAGGGCCATCTGCGCGTGTATGCCAACACCACCTCGCTGAGCGAATTCCTGCCGCCGGTATTGCGCGAGTTTCTGGGCCGCAATCCGGATGTGAATGTGGATCTGCGCGAGCGCCTGTCCCACGACATCGTGCGCGCCGTGACCGAAGGGCAGACCGACATCGGCATCGTGGCCGGTCTGGTGCGTACAGAGAACCTGGAAACCCTGCCCTATCGCAAGGACAGGCTGGTGTTGGTGGTGCCCAAGGGGCATGCGCTGGATGGGGAGATGCAGCTGGCGTTTTCCGACACGCTGGATCTGGACTATGTGGGCCTGCACGAGTCCAGCGCCATCCATGCTTTTCTGCGTCAGGCCTCGGACCATCTGCACAAGCCCATCAAGCAGCGCATCCAGGTCGGCAACTTCGAGACGGCTTGCCGCATGATCGAGTCCGGCGTGGGCGTAGGCGTGCTGCCGGAGTCGGCGGCCAGCCGCCATGCGGCGGTCATGAACATCGCCATCGTGCCGCTGTCGGATGCCTGGTCGCTACGCGATATGCAGATCTGCATGCGCAGCCTGGATGCGTTGCCCAGTTTTGCCAAGGAGCTGGTGCAGCTGCTGGTGATCGATGCCGCGGGAACGTCCGATACCGGCAAGCTGCTTTAGGAGCGCAAGCACTTTCTAAAACGAGAGCGCATTGCGTACGTAAAGTATCGATTTCAAGGTGATTCAATCCTAAAAACGTGACTCCATGAGCGGAAGCTGCTCAATTTTCCAGTCTGGTGGGGGCCTTCCAGTACTTGAACGTGCCCTGGGCGGTAGCCACCAGCGTTCCTTGTGCGTCGGTGATCCTGGCGGCGCAGCTGCACAGGCTGCGGCTGGCTTGCACTACCCAGCCCTCGGCCAGCAAACCGCCGCGACCGGGACGGTGAAAGCGGCTGCTCATCTCCACCGTCACGGCGGTCTGCGACGGCGCCTGGGGCAGCGCGCTGGCGGCGCGCGACATCACAGAATCCAGTAGGCTCATCAGCACGCCGCCATGAGCGGCAGGCAGCTGGTTGAGCAGCTCCTCTCGCAACTCGGGCAGTCGTATCTGCACCATGCCGGGGGGCGCATCGGCCACCTGGCAGGCACCCAGCAGGCGCATGAAAGCGCTGCGCTCATGGCCGGATGCCACAGGCCTTGTTGTCGGCGGGGTGATGACGCTCATGCGTTGGCCCGCGCTTCGCGCACCATGTTGCGGGCAATGATGATCTGCTGGATCTGCGTCGTGCCTTCGTACAGCCGGAACAGGCGCACATCGCGGTAGAAGCGTTCGATGCCGTATTCCGACATATAGCCCGATCCGCCTAGGATCTGCACCGCGCGGTCGGCCACGCGGCCGCACATCTCGGTGGCGAACATCTTGGCGCAGGAGGCCTCGGTCGACACATTGCTGCCGTCGTCACGGCGGCGGGCTGCATCGATCGTCATGCATTCAGCCGCGTACAGCTCGGCCTGGCTGTCGGCCAGCATGGCCTGCACCAGCTGAAAGTCACAGATCGCCTGGCCGAACTGCTTGCGCTCCAGCGCGTACTGCAAGGCATCGTGCAGAATGCGCTTTGCGCAGCCCACGGCCACGGCGGCAATGTGGATGCGGCCTTTTTCAAGCACCTTCATGGCAGTCTTGAAACCCTTGCCTTCCTGCAGGCCGATCAGATTGGCGGCCGGCACCTTGACGTTGTCAAAGATCACGTCGCAGGTGTGGGCGCCGCGTTGGCCCATTTTCCTGTCGTATTTGCCGAAGCTGATCCCCGCAGACCTGGCGTCGACGATGAAGGAGGACACACCACCCGCGCCCTTGTCCTCGGGGTTGGTGCGGGCCATCAGCGTGAACATGCCCGCGTGCGGCGCATTGGTGATGAAGCGCTTGGTGCCGTTGACGATGTAGTGGTCGCCGTTCTTGACCGCCGTGGTGCGCAGCGATGCCGCGTCAGAGCCGGCCTCGGGCTCGGTCAGCGCGAACGAAGCAATTACCTCGCCGGTGGCAAGCCTGGGCAGCCACTGTGCCTGCTGCTCGGGCGTGCCATCCATCAAAATGCCTTGTGAGCCAATGCCGACGGTGGTGCCGATGACGGAACGAAATGCCGGTGCAGTCTGGCACAGCTCCAGCAGCACGCGGACCTCTTCTTCCATGGTCAGCTCCAGCCCCCCGAAGCGCTCTGGAATGGTCAGACCGAAGAGGCCCAGATCACGCATCTCCTGCACGATGGTGGCGGGGATCTCGTCGGTGTCCGCCACTTCGTTCTCGGCAGGCACCAGACGCTCGCGCACAAAGCGGCGCACGCTGTCGAGCAGGGCTTCAAGGGTTTCGGGATCGCGAATCATGTAATTTATTCCTTGTCTCGTATGGCTATGTCTTGCCTGTTGGATAGCTTCTTCAAGAACCACTCAGCAGCTGCTGTCCGTGAGGAAAAAGCCGGTGCAGCTTCGCGCGGAGGCTGGCCTGCACCGAAAAGTGGGTGCCTTGCCAGGGATGACGCGTAGCGGCCTGGGCTTAGAGTGCCTGCGAGGTTCCCAGAACCGCCGTGGCCTGGCTGGACAGCGTGCCGCCATTGCCATGGACCACGGCCGTGCGGTGGCGTGCCAGCTGCCGCAGGCCGGCCTGACCGCGCAGCTGGCGCACGGCCTCGATCAGCAGGAACACGCCATACATGCCCGGGTGGACGCAGGACAGGCCGCCGCCATTGGTGTTCACCGCGAGACGGCCGCCGGGGGCGATGGCGCCGCCTTGCACAAAGGAACCGCCCTCGCCCTTGCGGCAAAAGCCCAGGTCTTCGAGGAACAGGATGGTGTTGATGGTGAAAGCGTCATACAGCTGGGCCATGTCCATGTCGGCTGGCGTCAGCCCCGCCATGGCAAAGGCCTGCCGGCCGGATTGGGTGGCCGAGGTCACGGTCAGATCGGGCATGCAGGAGATCTGGCGGTTCCAGCAGGCCGTGGCATTGCCCAGGATGTAGACGGGGGGCTGTGGCAGATCCCTGGCACGGTCTGCGCGGGTGAGCACGATGGCACCGGCACCGTCGGTGACCAGACAGCAGTCGCGCACGCCCAGGGGACTGGAGACCATGCGCGCCTTCAGCACATCGTCGATGGTGAGCGGGTCGCGCATAAAGGCTTCGGGGTTGAGCTGGGCCCAGGCACGGGCTGCTACCGCCACCTCGGCCAGCTGCTCGCGCGTGGTGCCGTACTGGTGCATATGGCGCTGGGCAGCCAGCGCATAGGCCGAGGCCGGCAGCAGCGGCTCGTAAGGGTGTTCATAAGGCTGAGGGTCCATGGTGCGGCGCGCGGCCACGATGTCCTTGCGGCCCGCGGAACCGGAGCGCTGGGCGCTGCCGTAGCAGATCAGCACGGCTTTGCACTGGCCGGCTTCCAGCGCGCGCATGGCGGGCAGCAAATGGGCCACGAAGCTGCTGCCGCCCAGCATGGTGCCGTCGATGTAGCTGGGATTGATGCCCAGATGTTCGATCACCGGCATGGCCCACATGCTGGCGGTGACGCTGCAGGTGGCAAGGCCGTCGATGTCCTGCATGGTCAGGCCGGCATCGGCCACGGCCGCGTGGGCAGCACGTACCAGCAGCGTCATATCGTCCATGCCGGGGGCTTCGCCGCAGCCATAGGTGGCAGCGCCCGCAATGGCAACCTTGCCGCGCAGGGCACGATTCACGGCTGCGGCATCCAGGCTGGATGAAGGCAGAGAAACGCTCATGCGACCTCTCCTGGTGCATTGACGGAGGGGTGGAATATGACCAGTCCCTTGCCGTTGTGCTGGATAGTCTGGGCAGTGACCCGCATGCCGATCTGCACGCGCTCGGGTGCAATGCCTTCGATGCGGCTCATCATGCGCACGTCTTCATCCAGATCGATCAGCGCCACGTTGTAGTCACCGCCAGCTTCGGCTTTGCGGGCGATGGTGGTGGTGGAGTAGACCGTGCCCTGGCCGCTGGGGCGTACCCAGCGCAGCGGGCTGGCGCCGCAGTGCGGGCACAGCTCACGAGGGGTGAACACATGCTGCTGGCAGGCCGTGCATTGCTGGATGGCGAATCGGCCGGCATCCAGTTCGGCCTGGTAATGGGTCTGCGCGCTTAAGTGCATGGGTGAAGCTCCGGGTTTCCTTGTTTTGAGGTCAGCATGCCTGCATCGCGCCCCGGTCTCAATTCGTGAATCTGAAACACCGTCTTCACGGAATATGGCACCGCATCCGGGAGTGCCGCGGAACTGCGACCGGGCATGGCGCGCAAGCGACAGAAGCGCCTCAGGCATGCTGTTTTTCCCCGGAACCATGGCTGCGCGGTGAGACAGAAGATCAGCCGGCCTTGATGCCTGCGGTCTGTATCACCTTCTGCCACTTCCGAAGCTCGCCTTTCAGACGCAGGCGCATCTCTTCGGGCGTGCCAGGATCGCCTTCGGCGCCGGCCTCCAGCAGACGGGTCCTGACGGCAGGATCGCTCAAGGCAAGGTTGAAGTCGGCGTTCAGCTTGGCCAGCACTGCCTCCGGCGTCTTGGCTGGTGCAAACAGCGCTGCCCATGAATAGGCTTCATAGTTCGGCAGACCGCCGGATTCGGCAATCGTCGGAACCTGGGGCAGCATGTCCGAGCGCTTCTTGCTGGCCACGCCCAGTACCTTGATACGGCCTGTCCTGATGTGTTGCAGGGCCGAGGGGGCATCGGCAAACATCAGCTGGATCTGCCCGCCCAGCAAGTCGGTCATGGCCGGTGCACTGCCCTTGTAGGGAATGTGCTGCAGCTGGGTGCCGGCTTCCATGTTGAAGAGTTCGCCGGCCAGGTGGGTGCCGCCGCCATTGCCGGAGGAGCCATAGCTGAGCACCGTGCCTTTTTGGGACAGGGCTATCAGCTCTTTGACATTGTTTGCCGGCACGGAGGGATGGGCTACCAGAAAGACCGGGAACAGCGCGGCAAAGCTGACGGGGACAAAGTCCTTTTCGATGTCATAGGACAGCTTGCCCATCAGCCAGGGATTCACTGCATGGTGGATGGAGCCGACAAAGAAGTTGTAGCCATCGGCGGGATCCTTGGCTGCAGCCGCGGCACCGACCACGCCGCCCGCGCCGGCGCGGTTGTCGATGATGGCGGCCTGGTTCCACATCGTGGCCAGCTTTTGCGTGAAGATGCGCGCCGTGGTGTCTACTGGGCCGCCGGGAGGAAAAGGCACGGTGAATTTCACGGCCTTGACTGGCCAGTGGCTGGCCTGGGACCAGGAGGCATTGCCCAGGGAACTGAGCAAGGCCGCTGCGAGCAGATGGCGGCGGTTCAGGGAAACGACGTGTGATGGCATGGAGGATGTCTCACTGGATCTTGGCGGAGGCCCGGGCCTCACATGGGAAGGGACTCGGCCTGGGCATGCAGCAGGCGCTTGACGATTTTTCCGTTGGGGTTGGTAGGCAGCGCTGCCACCGTCTCGATGCGGGATGGGCGCTTGTAGGGCGCAAGGCGTTCGCGCAAATGGGCTTGCAGGGCCGGGATATCCAGCTGGGAACCGGGGCGCAGTTCCACGAAGGCAATCACCTGTTCGTTGCCATCGGCCTCCCTGCGTCCCACCACGGCCGAGCGCTCGATGCTGGGATGTGCATTGAGTGCGGTCTCGACCTCTGCGGGATAGACGTTGAAGCCGGAGCGAATGATCATTTCCTTCAGGCGGCCCACTACCCACAGAGCGCCGTCTGAACTCAGCTCGCCCAGGTCGCCGCTGGCATACCAGCCTCCGGGGCGCATGGCTGCCGCAGTGGCTTGCGGGTCGCGGAAATAGCCGGGCATCAGACCGCGGCCGCGCACCCACAGCTCTCCGCGCTCTCCGCAGGGCAGGGCCTGGCCGGTGGCTGGGTCGGTCACCTGTACTTCGGCCTCGGCCACGGCATAGCCAGCGCTGGTGTCCTTGCGCCACTCGCGCATGCGGGTGATGTGGACCGAGCCCGCGTATTCCGACAGGCCGTAGCCGTGGTGCAGGGCCTGACCGAAGAGGTTTTCCACACGTTCCTTGAGCGCCATGTCGAGAGGGCCGGCACCGGTATAGACAAAGCGCAGCGCCGGAGCCTTGACCTGATCTATGCCTTGCTCCTGCAGGTAGGCCAACAGACGAGAGAACAGTGCGGGCGGACCTTGCAGTTGCGAGACTCCATGGTATTCGAGTGCATCCAGCAGATCGGCCGGGTCGAACTGGGGGCGCATTACCAGCTGGGCCCGCGCATGCAAGGCCGTGAGCATGACGGTGGCCAGGCCAAAGATGTGCGTCATGGGTACGAAGGCATAGCAGCGGTCAGCCGGCGACAGCGCACGCGAGGCCGCAGACTGCTGCGCAAAATGGCACAGCGCATCATGGCCCAGCATCACTCCCTTGGGCTGGCCCGTGGTACCAGAAGTGAAGATCAGGCCTGCCACCTCGGATTGCAGCGGCCCGGTTTCGCTGAGGCTGTCCGCCCTGATCGGGCTGTAGGCCATGCCTGGCAGACAGCTGGGCAGGGCCTGGTAGCGCCGGGCATGTGCTTGTGCGCTGGCGGAAGCGCTGGCCGTGAAGTACACGGTGCGCGCATCGGCACGTTCGGCGAAGGCATCGATTTCGGTCGGCGCCATGCGCGCGTTGACGCCGCAAGACCAGGCACCTATGCGGCTGCATGCAAAGATCAGCGCTGCGTGTTCGGGGCAGTTCTCGGCCACGACCATCACGCGGTCGCCGGGGCGTACCTGCAGGCTGCGCAACTCCTTCTCGGCTTGATCGGCCAGGCGGGAGATGTCTCCAAAACTGAGGCTGCGATCGGGCAGCAGGATGAAAGGGGCATCGGCTCCCTGCTCCAGGCTGCGTTCCAGCAAATGGTGGATGCGTGCAGTCATGGTCAGTTGATCTCGATGCCATGGGTCACGGTGGCCCACATGGCGCGCTCCTTGGCGGCGCGGTCGGCCAGCGTCTGGGCAGAGCCGGTCCATTCGTCATAGCCCAGTTCTGCGTAGCGCTTTTTCAGCTCGGGCTGGCCCAGTGCGGCATTGATGGCTTTGTTCATCTGCTGCACCAGCTCCGGCGACATGCCCTTGGGTCCGTAGACTCCATACCAGCCGCCCACGTCAAAGCCCTTGAGGCCCTCGATGCCGGATTCGGCAAAGGTCGGTACATCGGGCAGAGAGGGGTTGCGCCTGGGCGAGGTCACCGCCACGGCCCGCACCTTATGGCTGTGTATAAAGGTGCTGGCGGTGCTGATGATGTCCATCATCATGCTGATCTGGCCGCCGATCACATCGTTCATGGCCGGGGCATTGCCTTTGTAGGGCACATGATTCATCTCGATGCCGCTGCGCGTGGCGAACAGCAGGGCGCCGAGATGGTTGGAGCCGCCGATGCCTGCCGAGCCATAGCTGAGTTTCTGGGGATGCGCCTTGGCGTAGCTGACCAGCTCGGCTGCGTTTCTGTAGGGCTCGTTGTTGTTGATCACCAGCACGTTGTAGTAGCTCAGCACGGGGGCCAGTGCGCTCAGGTCCTTGGCCGGATCGAACTGCATCTGCTTCATCACATTGGGGCTGATGGTGATGGTGGGACTGGCGGCAAACCAGAGGGTCTTGCCGTCGGGCTTGGCGCGCATCACTTCGCTGCCCGCCAGCGTGGCATTGGCGCCGGTCTTGTTCTCCACGGTGACCGGGCTGCCCAGTTCCTTGGAAAGTGCTTGTGCAAACAGGCGGGCGCCCTGGTCCACAGGGCCGCCGGCCGAGTAGCCGACCAGCAGGCGAACAGGGGCGCTGCTGGCACCAATCTGGGCCATGGCCGTGGTGGCAGCGCTCAGCGCCAACGCGGACAGTAGAACGTTGCGACGTGTGCAGGTGTGCATGTCTTGTCTCCTGGTGATGGGGCCGTTGTGGGTATGCATGAAGGCCATGCATATCGGGCCTGGTTTACCGACAAGACGCCATGGTGGGCGAGCCTGTTGCCTACGGGAATCTGCATTTTGCAAACCCGGGCTTTGCGCGTTTTTATGGGGTAGTAACCCTGAGCCATCCCTGCACAGCCACGCAAAAAAGCCACCGGCCAAGACTGCCGGTGGCAAGCACAACCGAGGAGACGGTGTTCAGTAACGCTCGAAAACGGCGGCAATGCCCTGGCCACCACCGATGCACATGGTCTCCAGGCCATAGCGGCCTTTGCGTCGTTCAAGTTCGTGCAGCAGCGTGGCCAGAATGCGCACGCCGGTGGCGCCAATGGGGTGGCCCAGCGAGATGCCGGAGCCATTCACGTTCAGCTTGTGCTCGATGGCCGCCTGGTCATGCCACTCCCAGCCTTTGAGCACGGCCAGCACCTGGCAGGCAAAGGCCTCATTGAGTTCCACCAGATCCATATCGTCCAGCGTGAGGTGCAGGCGTGCCAGCAGCTTCTTAACGGCCGCAACCGGGCCTATGCCCATGTGCGAAGGCTCGCAGCCCGCTGCCGCCCATCCCACCAGGGCGGCCATGGGCGTCAGGCCCAGTTCGGCCAGCTTGTCCTCGGCCACGATAAGGCAGGCAGCCGAGGCATCGTTTTGCTGGCTGGCGTTGCCCGCTGTCACCGTGCCGCCCGGCATCAGCACGCGTAGCCTGGCCAGGCTGTCCATGGTGGTGGCGGCGCGAAAGCCCTCGTCCTGGCTGAAGAGCAGAGGCTCGCCCTTGCGCTGGGGCACGCTCACGGGAACGACTTCGTGGTGAAAGCGACCAGCGGCCCAGGCATCGGCGGCACGCTGGTGGCTGCGCATGGCAAAGGCGTCGGCCGCATCGCGGCTGATGCCGTAGTCGCGGGCCAGGTTCTCGGCCGTCTCAATCATTCCCGAGATCTTGCCAAAGCGCTCCACGGGCTGCGAGCGCTCACGGCCGCGATCCAGGCGGTCGTACATGCGCACATTGCCCGAGCGCGCGCCCCAGCGCATGTCGGGGCTGTAGTACTCGATGTTGCTCATGCTCTCCACGCCACCGGCAATCACCACGTCAGCCGCGCCGCTTTGCACCATCATGGCTGCCGTTGCAACGGCCTGCAGGCCACCGCCGCAGCGGCGGTCCAGCTGCATGCCCGGCACCTCCACCGGCAGGCCGGCCTGCAAGGCGGCCCAGCGGCCCACGCAAGGGGTCTCGCTGCTGGCATACGACTGGGCGAACACCACATCATCGATGCGGGCGGGGTCTATGCCGCTGCGCTCTACCACGGCGCGCACCGTGGTGGCAGCCAGCTCCTCCACGGGAACGGGGCGCAGGCTGCCTCCGAAAGTACCGACGGGGGTGCGAAGCGGGGAAACAATGGCGGCGCGGCGCATGGTGGAGGCTCCTTGTGATGGTGATGGGAAAGCGGCTCAGCAAGGGAAAGCTGCTCCGCACTGGCGCAGCAGACCATGGGCCTGCTGTTCCAGATGTTCTCGGTGTTGCGGTGCGGCAATGTCGATCAGGCGGCGCACGCGCCGGGACAGCGGTTGACCGCGCAGGTCGGCCACGCCGTGCTCGGTGACGATCAGTCCGGCATCGGCGCGCGGCGTGCTTACCGGTCCGCCAAGCCGGGGCACGATGCGGCTGTGTATCTTGGCGGTGGAGGGCAGGGCCAGAATCGGCAGACCGCCTTTGCTACGGGCAGCACCGCGCAGAAAGTCCACGGCGCCGCCGACGGCGCCCATATAGATGCCGCCAGCCACCTCGGCATTGATCTGACCGGTCAGATCCACTTCAATGGCGGAATTGATGGTCACCAGCTTGTCCATGGCTGCCAGGACTTCAGGGTGGTGGGTGTAAGCGGTGTCGCGCATCTGCAGCTGTGGGTTGCAATGGGCCCATCGGCGCAGACCTGCCCCGCCCATCAGAACGCCTGCGGTGCCGATGCCGGGATCTACGCTCTTGCGCGCGTGGGTCAGTACGCCGGCTTCGGCCAGGGCGACCACCCCGTCGCCGATGGCGCCGCTGTGCAGGCCCAGGTCCTTGTGCCGGTGCAGTGCGGTCAGCACGGCTTCGGGCAGATTGCCCACGCCGAGCTGCAGGCAGCTTCCATCCTCAACCAGACCCGCAATATGGGCTGCAATCGCCTGTTCTACGGTGCCCGGCTCCGTGCGGGCCATGTCGAGCAAGTCGGCGTCGGAATCGATGAGCAGATCGAAGTCGCCAGCTTGCAGATAGGGGCCACCTGCGGTCCACGGTACATCGCGGTGGACTTCACCCACGATGACACGGGCGCGCTCCATGGCTGCGGGCAGGTATTCGCGCACCTGCCCCAGGCTGTGGCGGCCCTGTGCATCGGGCGGCGAGACCTGAAGCAACACCACATCGGCCGGAATATGGCCTTGTGCAATCAATGGCGGCAGCTGCGAGTAGTGCGAGGGAATGATGTCCAGCACGCCGGCCTGGGCCAGCGCGCGGTGGGGGCCGCTGGCGGCATAGCCCAGAAAATCCAGCACATCTGCATGTGCGGGCTGCAGGGTGTCCGACAGGCCCAGGCCCACAAACACCTGCAACCGACCACCTTGCGCCAGCGCATGACGGTGCTGCACCAAGGTGCGGGTCAAGGTCAGCGGTTCGGCCGTGGCCTGACCCCACCACAAGGTGTCGCCGGGACGCAGCAAGGCCTGCAGTCGCGCAGCAATCGTGCTCATTCCTTGCGATCCCAGTCAAAGCGCAGTGCTTGCTTGTCCTTGAAGCGGCGCACTGCGTCCAGGTGGTAGTCGGAGCCGCGGCAAATGGCTTGTGCACTGGCTTCCAGCTCTGCCATGGTATGGGCGTTCAGCTCGAAGGCCTGGTTCATGATGTTCTTGGCCATGCCGATGGCCGTCGTCGATGCGTCGGCAAAACGGGCGGCCAGTTGCCGGGCGGCCAGCTGCAATGCTGCGGCGTCTTCGACGATGTCGTAGACCATGCCCAGAGCCTTGGCCTCGTCCGCAGTCACGGTGCGTGCGGTGAACACCAGCTCCTTGGCCTTTTGCAGACCCACGATGCGTGGCAGCAGCTGCATGGCGCCCAGGTCAGGCACCAGGCCGATGCGACCGAAGACAGCGCAGAACTTGGAGCGGCGTGTGGCAAGCACAAAGTCGGCAGCCAGGGCCAGGCTCAGTCCGGCACCAAAGGCCGCGCCATCAACGGCGGCAATCACCGGCTTTTCCATGTTCACCAGCTCGGCAAACCATTGGTGCAAGGCTCGCATGCGCTCGCGGTGAGCCACGCCGTCTTGCCGGCTGTTCATCATCAGACCGATGTCGCCGCCAGAGCAGAAGGCACCGCCGGCGCCGGTGAGAATCACGGTGTGCACATTGGCGTCGTCGCGCATCTGGACCACGGCCCGGGCCAGACCGTCGCGCATTTCCAGGCTCAGGGCGTTGCGCGCTTCGGGGCGGTTGAGGCTAATGGTTCCCACACCGTTTTCTACGGCGGTCAATACGGCAGGAGTGTTCATGGTTGGTACCAGTCAAAGAGAGGAAAGAACGGAATGTGCAGGCTGGGCAGTTCCTCACACATCTTCTTGGCAGAGGGAGGCAAACCGGTGGTGCAAAGCCCAGAGCCGGCGTGGCCTAGGTCAGAGCTGCGTACAAGGGGCGCCCCGCATCCCCTGCCTGCGAGCGCCGCGATGCGGGGAAGGCTCAACGCGCCTAAGGGGTATCACGTCAGCTCCGCAAAACCATGGCTGAGCACCAGCTTGTCGCGTTCCTGCACCTTGGCACGCAACTGATAATGCGTCTGGCTACCAGACACACGCCAGATTTCGGTGACCAGGGTTTCGCCGGGATAGACGGGCGAGGTGAAGCGCACATCCAGCGCCTTCAGGCGCGCGGGGTTGCGGTCGCCGCATTGGCGCAGCACGGCATGGGCCACCAGGCCGTAGCTGGCCAGGCCATGCAGGATGGGCCGCTCGAAGCCGGCCTTGCGTGCCAAGGTCGGGTCGGCATGCAGGGGGTTGTAGTCGCCCATCAGGCGGTACAGCAGCGCGGCCTCGGGGCGTATGGCCTGGTTGTCGGTGAAGTCGGGGGCGCGGTCCTCCGGCGTGGGGCGCAGCGGCGCCAGGGGCGCGTCGCTGGGCTGGCCGCCGTCCAGCAGGCTGTAGCCGCCATCGCCGCGCAGAAAGCTGACCTGCTGCACGGTGGCCAGAAGCTCGCCGCCGGTGGTCTCCAGGCGTCGCTCGGTGACCATGATGGCACCCTTGCCTTCGCCCTTGTCCGTCAGGTGCGTGATGCGGTTGTGGCCTACCACGTCGGCGCTGGCCGGCAGGGGGCGGTGCAGCCGCATGCGCTGCTCGCCATGCAGCAGCTTCACCCAGTCGATGCCGGTATCGGCCTCGCGTGCCCAGAAACCCGGGTAGCCCAGCACCACGGCCTGCGAGGGCAGGGCGCGCAGCCCGCCCGGCGCCCCTTCGTAGAAAAAGGGCAGGGCATCGGCGCACAGCGGATCGCTGCCCAGGCCCAGGCTCAATGCATAGAGCATGGTGTCGCGCTCGCCATAGTGCTGGCGCACGGGCTCGAAGGGGCGCTGTTTCAGGTGGTCGTAGCGAATGGTCATGGAACGGGTCATCTCGGTAATTGATTGCGCTGGCGCAATACCAACAGCCTTCAAAACCGGCGCACCCCAACCCAGGGGCGCCGAGCAAGAGCCGCCTCGCGGCGAGGGCGCCGTCCCCCTCCCGCGAAGCGAGAGAGGGGGAGGCGGCGCAGCCGCTCAGGGGGTGCTTTTCTAGACAGGATCCCAGCTGAACACGTCGGCCGAGCGATCCATGGGTACAAACGAGGCCTTGAGCGCGGGCATGCCGTGCTCGGCAATGAACTCGGGTGTCCAGCCTTCGCTGCGATGCACCGAGCGCAGCGGACGTGGCTGGCTCATCAGAAACAGCTCGTTGTTGCGCACGGCAAAGACCTGGGCATTTACGTCCCTGGCCTGATCGGACAGCAGATAGACCGCCAGCGGTGCGATCTTGTTGGGCGTCATCTGCTGAATCTTGGCCACACGTGCCTGCTGTTCTGGGGTATCGGTGGGAATGGAGCCGATCATGCGGCTCCAGGCAAAGGGCGCGATGCAGTTGGAGCGCACATTGAACTTGGCCATGTCCAACGCAATGGATTTGGACAGGGCGGTCAGGCCCAGCTTGGCAGCGCTGTAGTTGGCCTGGCCCAGGTTGCCGATCAGGCCGGAGGTGGAAGTCATGTGGACCAGTGCGCCGCTTTCCTGTTCCTTGAAGTGGTTGGCGGCGGCGCGGCTCATGAAGTAGCTGCCGTAGAGATGAACCTTGATGACGGCGTCCCACTCCTCCAGGCTCATCTTGTGGAAGAAACGGTCGCGCAGAATGCCGGCGTTGTTGACGACGCCATCGATGCTGCCAAAGCTGTCCACCGCGCATTGCACAATGCGGCTGGCACTGGCCGCTTCAGAGACGCTGTCGGTACTGGCAACTGCCTGGCCGCCTGCGGCCTTGATTTCGTCGACCACTTTCTGCGCCGGACCGGCGTCGGTGCCTTCGCCGGTGGTGGACGTGCCGATGTCGTTGACCACCACTCTGGCTCCCGACGCCGCCATGGCCAAGGCAATGTCTCGACCGATGCCGCCTCCGGCGCCGGTCACCACTACGACCTTGTCTTGCATCATCTTCTGGGCCATGGCTTGTCGTCCTTTGCTGTTGTCGTGAGAGATGAGCCCAGCATGCCGGTAAATCGGCGCGCACGCCATTTGCCAATCCCGAGGGCGGACTTCGTCAGCGTGAAAGCCGCTGTCGCGCACCACGGGTTGTCACGCCCTTAGGCAGCGCTGAAGACATGCTTTCAAAAACACGGCTTGCCTGCCGGCGGCGCTGCCTCGACCATGGCAGCCATGACAGAACCGCAACCTGCAACCATCGATGACGCCAAGCTGGCGCATCTTCAAACCTGGCAGAGCAAAAGCGAAACCGCGCTCGACCTCATCACCGCGGCTCCCCTGCGGGCGCTGTCGGCCACGTTGGACCGGGACGACCCGGCTCCCGCACCCGGCACGCCGGTGGCGCCGCTATGGCACTGGCTGTATTTCCTGCCGCATGCGCGCCAGAGCGAGATCGGCCCCGACGGGCATCCCCGGCGCGGCGGCTTCCTGCCGCCCGTGCCGCTGCCGCGCCGCATGTGGGCGGGCGGGCGGCTGCGCTGGGAAGCAGACAATCCGCTGCGCCTGGGGCAGGAGGTGCAGCGCATCTCCACCATCCGCAGCGTGCAGCACAAGACCGGACGCTCGGGCGAGCTGCTGTTCGTGCTGGTGGAGCACCAGTTCTTGAATCACGACGGCCTGGCGCTGGTCGAAGAGCACGACATCGTCTACCGGGCCGCTGCAAGGCCCGGCGATCCGGTGCCGCCACCGCAGCAGCCGCCGCTCGCGGGCCAGGCTGCCTGGTCGCGCACCATCGTGCCCGACGACATCTTGCTGTTTCGCTACTCGGCGCTGACCTTCAACGGCCACCGCATCCACTACGACCGTCAGTACGTGACCCAGGTCGAGGGCTACCCGGGCCTGATCGTGCATGGTCCGCTGATTGCCACGCTGCTGCTCGATCTGCTGCGCCGCCAGCTGCCCGGCGCCAGGGTGGTTGCGTTCGACTTCAAGGCCTTGCGACCGACCTTCGACCTGCACCCTTTCAGCGTGCACGGCAAGCCGCGCGAGGACGGCAGGACCATCGAACTGTGGGCACAGGACCACGAAGGGCTTCTGACCATGCAGGCCACGGCCACCGTGGCTTGAAGAGTGAAACCCATAGCTGATAGCGCTTGCTGGACAAGCGTTTGTCGCCAGAAGGCTTGAAATGATCGAACACACCAGCTCCAACAACCACCATGAGATCCGCGATGCCATCCGTGCGCTGTGTGCGGAGTTTCCCGACGAGTATTTCCGCAAGATCGACGAGCAGCGCGTCTACCCCGAAGCCTTTGTCAACGCGCTCACGAACGCAGGCTGGCTGGCCGCGCTGATTCCGCAGGAGTACGGCGGCAGCGGCCTGGGCCTGACCGAGGCCAGCGTCATCATGGAGGAGATCAACCGCTGCGGAGGCAACTCGGGCGCCTGCCACGGCCAGATGTACAACATGGGCACGCTGCTGCGCCATGGCTCGCAGGCGCAGAAGGAGAAATACCTGCCGCGCATCGCCTCGGGCGAATGGCGGCTGCAGTCCATGGGTGTCACAGAGCCCACCACGGGCACGGACACCACCAAGATCAAGACCAGCGCTGTGAAGAAGGACGGGCGCTATGTGATCAACGGCCAGAAGGTCTGGATCAGCCGCATCCAGCACAGCGACTTCATGATCCTGCTGGCGCGCACCACACCGCTGGCAGAAGTGAAGAAGAAAAGCGAGGGCATGTCCATCTTCATGGTCGATCTGCGCGAGGCCGAGAAGAAGGGCATGACCGTGCGCCCCATCCTCAATATGGTCAACCACGAGACCAACGAGCTGTTCTTCGAGGATCTGGAAATTCCCGAGGAGAACCTGATTGGCGAGGAAGGCAAGGGTTTCAAGTACATCCTCGACGGCCTGAACGCCGAGCGCACGCTGATTGCGGCCGAGTGCATAGGCGACGGCTACTGGTTCCTGGACCGTGTGACGAACTACGTGAAGGACCGCCAGGTGTTCGGCCGTCCCATAGGCCAGAACCAGGGCGTGCAGTTCCCGATCGCCGATGCCTTCATCGAGGTCGAGGCCGCCAATCTCATGCGCTGGAAGGCCTGCGAACTGTTCGACGCGCGAGAGTCCATGGGCGCTCAGGCCAATATGGCCAAGTATCTTGCGGCCAAGGCCAGCTGGGAGGCCGCCAATGCCTGCATCCAGTTCCACGGTGGCTTCGGCTTTGCCTGCGAGTACGACGTGGAGCGCAAGTTCCGCGAAACCCGCCTCTATCAGGTGGCGCCGATCTCCACCAACCTGATCTATTCCTATGTGGCCGAGCACCTGCTGGGTCTGCCACGTTCGTTTTGATGTGCGACACCCCCTGAGGCGCTGCGCGCCTTCCCCCTGAAAGGGGGACGACAGCCTCGCTGCGGGGCGGCGCGGCCGGCCCAGGCCCTTGCTTGCTGTCCCTGGCTTTAAGCGCGTCAGTTGTTCGGGTCGTGAGTTTCGCCAAAGTGCAATGGATTTCCAAGATGAAAAAGCATAGTCTTCGACCCCTCGACGGCATTACCGTGGTCTCGCTGGAACATGCGGTGGCTGCGCCTTTCTGCACCCGCCAGCTCGCCGATCTGGGGGCGCGCGTGTTCAAGGTGGAACGTCCGGGAAGCGGCGATTTCGCGCGCGGCTACGACCAGCGCGTCAACGGCCAGTCCTCGCACTTCACCTGGATCAACCGCAGCAAGCAAAGCCTGGCGCTCGATCTCAAGCGACCCGACGCACTCGAGGCGCTGATGCAACTGCTCGAAGGCGCTGACGTGCTGGTGCAGAACCTGGCACCCGGCGCTGCCGCGCGCATGGGTCTGTCCTGGGAGGTGCTGAAAGTCCATAACCCCAAGCTCATCGTCTGCGACATCAGCGGCTATGGCGCCGACGGTCCCTACCGCGACAAGAAGGCCTACGACCTGCTGATCCAGAGCGAGGCGGGGTTTCTATCGGTCACGGGTACGCCCGAGGTGCCGTCCAAGGCCGGTATCTCGGTGGCCGACATCGCGGCCGGCATGTACGCCTACACCAACATCCTGTCGGCCCTGCTGCTGCGCGGCCGCACGGGTGAGGGGAGCCATATCGATGTCTCCATGCTGGAGGCGCTGGGCGAGTGGATGGGTTACCCCATGTACTACGCCTGGGAGGGCGCGCCGCCGCCGCCGCGCACGGGCGCATCGCATGCCAGCATCTACCCCTATGGCCCCTTCGAGGCTGGCGACGGCGGCACGGTGATGCTGGGCCTGCAGAACGAGCGCGAATGGAAGCTTTTTTGCGAGCAGGTGCTGCTGCAGCCGGCACTGGCCAGCGATGCGCGCTTTGACAGCAATGCGCAGCGCAACGCCAACCGCGAAGAGCTGCGAGCGCTGATTCTGGATGTGTTCAACGCGCTGAATGCGGCCCAGGTCGTGCAGCGGCTGGACGCGGCCGGCATTGCCAATGCGCGAGTCAACGACATGGCCGGCTTGTGGGCCCATCCGCAGCTGGCCGCGCGTCAGCGCTGGTGCAGCGTGGGAACGCCGGCCGGGCCGGTGCAGGCACTGCTGCCGCCCGGTGCCAACAGCGCCTTTGACTACCGCATGGAGGCTGTGCCGTCCGTAGGCGAGCACAGCGAGGCCATCCTGGCCGAGCTGGGCTGGTCGGCCGAGCGCATCCGTGCCCTGTACGCCGAAGAAGCAACTCTGTGAAAGCTGTGCGCAGCGTATGCGCGGGAGTGATTCCATGAAGAACGGGACCCAAGTGAGCATTCATCCGCTGGCCCGGTTCGCGGCCATGCTGTGCTGGGAGGATGTCCCGCTGCAGGTGCAGCGCCGCGCCGAGGATCTGTGGGTGGACTGGTTCGGCTCCGCTCTCGCAGGCCAGAACGCGCGCCCCGTGCAGAGCATCACGCGCTTCGCGCTGTCCCAGGGCCCGGCCGCGGGCCCCTGCGAGATACTGGGCAGTGCCGCCACCAGTTCACCTCTGATGGCGGCCCAGGCCAACGCCGCTGCCTCGCATGTGGCCGAGCAGGACGATGTGCACAACGGCTCGGTGTTCCACCCTGCGGCCGTGGTCTTCCCACCCGCGCTGGCGGTGGCGCAGAGCCTTGGTGCCAGCGGCGTCGAGCTTATGCAGGCCTGTGTGGCCGGCTATGAGGTCGGCATCCGGGTGGGCGAGTTTCTGGGCCGCAGCCACTACCGCATCTTCCACACTACGGCCACGGCAGGCACGCTGGCGGCGGCTGCCGCCGTGGGCCGTCTGCTCAAGCTGACGCCCGAGCAGATGCAGCATGCCTTCGGCTCGGCCGGCACGCAGTCGGCGGGGCTGTGGGAGTTTCTGCGCACAGGCGCCGACAGCAAGCAGCTGCACACGGCGCATGCTGCCGCCGCGGGCCTGATGTCGGCCTATCTGGCGCAGGACGGTTTCACGGGCGCACAGGACATCTTCACGGGGCCGCAGGGACTGGCGGCAGGCATGTCCACGGATGCCGACCCGGCACGGCTCAGCGACGGGCTGGGCACACGCTGGGCCACGGCCGAGACCTCGTTCAAATGGCATGCCTCATGCCGCCACACCCACCCGGCCGCCGATGCGCTGCTGCAGGTCATGCAGGACCATGACCTGACCCCCGCCGACCTGGCCCAGGTCACCTGTCATGTGCATCAGGGCGCCATCGATGTGCTCGGCCCCGTGGTCAGGCCGAGCACCGTGCACCAGAGCAAGTTTTCCATGGGTACCGTGCTGGCGCTGGCGGCGCGTCACGGCCATGCGGGTCTGACGGAGTTCGACCGCGACTATCTGGCACAGGAAACCGTGGCGCTGCGCGACAAGGTGAGCATGGAGCTTGATGCCGAGGTCGACGCTGCCTATCCCCGACGCTGGATAGGCAAGGTCAGCGTGCAGACCACCGATGGCCGTTTGCTCAAGGGCCGTGTCGACGAACCCAAGGGCGACCCCGGCAACACGCTGTCGCGCGAGGAAATCACGGCCAAGGCGCTGCGGCTGATCGCCTACGGCGGCCATGTGCCCGCCGAGCATGCCCAGGCAGCGGTGGCAAGGCAGTGGCAGGTCGCGCAATGGCCGCGCGTGCGGCGCCTGCTGGACTGAGTTTTCCCGCCGGTCCAGGCCGGCGGATCCACGGGAAAGGCGCCGTCACAGAGCGCCTCCCGCTTCCACCAAAGTGCACAGGAGACAAACCATGCAAAGCACAAACCCTTTCCGCCGCCGCCTTGTTCACGCAGCGGCCGCCGCCTGCGCGCTGGCGGCATGCGCCGGCGCCCAAGCCAGTTCCTGGCCGGAGAAGCCGGTTGTCCTTGTCGTTCCCTACAGTGCGGGCGGACCTACCGACGTGGTGGCGCGCCTGCTGGCCATCCCCATGGGGCAGGTGCTGGGCCAGAGCGTGCTGGTGGAAAACACCGTGGGCGCGGGCGGCACCATTGCACCGGCCCGCGTGGCCAAGGCCAAGGCGGACGGCTACACCATCCTCATCCACCACATGGGCATGGCCACGGCACCCGCGCTGTACAAGAAGCTGCCCTATGACCCGCTCAAGGACTTCGAGTACATCGGCCAGGTGCTGGATGTGCCCATGACCCTGTTGTCGCGCAAGGACTTCCCGGCCAGCAACTTCGCCGAGCTGCTGGACTACGTGAGGAAGAACCAGGACAAGGTCTCGCTGGCCAATGCCGGTATCGGTGCCGTGTCCCAGTTGTGCGGCATGCTGTTCATGCACCAGGCGGGCGTCAAGCTCACCACCGTTCCCTACAAGGGCGCGGGCCCTGCCATGAACGACCTCATGGGCGGCCAGGTGGACCTGCTGTGCGACCAGACCACCCAGACCGTGCCCGTGATCAAGGACGGTCAGCGCGCCAAGGTCTTCGGCGTGACCACGCCTCAACGTCTGTCGTCCCTGCCCAGCATTCCGACGCTGGACGAGCAAGGCCTCAAGGGCTTTGATGTCAAGGTCTGGCATGGCATGTATGCGCCCAAGGGCACGCCCAAGGAGGTGGTCATGGCCATCAACAAGGCACTGAACGTGGCCATCAAGGACGAGAACGTCAGAAAGCGCATCGCCGAACTCAGCTCCGACCTGGTCTCGCCTGAGAAGGCCACGCCCGAAGGCCTGCGCACCCATCTGCAGGCCGAAGTGGTGCGTTGGAACAAGGTCATCAAGGCCGCCGGCGTTTCAGCCGAATAAGCCATTCTTCAAGGACATACGCATGCACGATCTGGCGCGACAGGCCACCTCCTTTCTTTTCGTTCCTGCCACGCGACCCGAACGCCTTGGAAAGGCCATGGACAGCGGTGCCGACATGGTGATCGCCGACTGGGAGGATGCCGTGGCACCGGCCGACAAGGAGGGCGCGCGCCAGGCGCTGGCCCAGGCCGTGGAAGCGCTGGAAGGCACGCAGCGCGCACGCCTGCTGGTGCGCATCAACGCCGAAGGCACACCCTGGCATGCCGAGGACCTGCGCGCGCTGACGCAGCTGGTGGAGATGGGCGTGGCCGGCGTCGTGGTCTCCAAGGCCGAGCGTGCCCAGACCCTGCATGCGGTGGCCCGGGCTGCGGGGGCACAGGCGGCCTTGCTGCCCCTGATCGAGAGCGTGGCCGGACTGGACGCTGCGGCTACCCTGGCCGCGGGTCCTCAGGTGGTGCGGCTGGCCTTCGGCCATCTGGACTTCCAGGTCGATGCAGGCATGGCCTGCGGGCTGGAGGAGGAAGAGCTGCTGCCCATGCGCATGGCCCTGGTCCTGGCCTCGCGCCGCGCCGGCATTGGCGCGGTCGTGGACGGCGTGACCGTGGAAACGAGCAACCCCGAACGACTGGCATTGGACGCGGCGCGCGCCAGGCGCATGGGCTTTGGCGGCAAGCTGTGCATTCACCCGGCCCAGGTGCAGCCCCTGCACGCCGTCTTCGACCCCGACCCCGCAGCCGTGGCCCATGCGCAGCGCCTGTGCCAAGCGCTGTCCGAGGCTGGCGGCGGTGTCTGCGTGCTGGACGGCCGCATGGTCGATGCGCCGGTGCTCCACATGGCACAGCAGACGTTGGCTCGTCACGCCCGGGCACAGCAGCGCATGCATCGCAAGGCATAGTCTTATCAGACGTTGCCGGGCGCCGCAGTTTGCTCCAGATTCATGCTGCTTCAAGACACAAAGGAAAGAGCATGAACCAGGCTTTGATATGTGTGGTGACGGGGGCCAGCCGTGGCGTGGGCCGGGGTGTGGCGCTGGCGCTGGGTGCGTCGGGTGCAACCGTCTATGTGACGGGGCGCAGCGTGAAGGAGGGCGACTCGCCGCTGCCCGGCACGGTAGGCAGAACAGCTGCCGATGTGACGGCAGCCGGCGGCCACGGCATTGCCGTGGCCTGTGACCATGGCGATGATGTCCAGGTGGCGGCGCTGTTCGAGCGTGTGCGCCGCGAGCATGGCCGGCTCGACATTCTGGTCAATTGTGCGATTGCGATTCCCGATGCGCTGACCGTTCCCGGCCCCTTCTGGCAAAAGCCGCTGGAGATGACAGGGCTGCTCGATGTGGGTCTGCGTTCCACCTACGTGGCCAGTCATTGCGCGGCCGGCCTGCTGATCGCGGCGCGCGGCCTGGTGGTCAATATCTCGTCGGCAGGCAGCCGCTGCTATATGCATGGGCCGGCTTATGGCGCGGGCAAGGCCGGCACGGACAAGATGAGCTTCGACATGGCCAACGATTTCAGGCCTGCCGGCGTGAGTGTGGTTTCGCTCTGGCCCGGACTGGTCAGGACCGAGCGCTCCGAACGCGTCTGCGCGGCCGAGCCCGACAAGTACGGCGACAGCTTCGACAGCGCCGAAACGCCGCAATTCATAGGTCGGGTGGTACTGGCCTTGCATGGCGATGCCGACTGTCTGGAGCAGCGCTCCGGCGGCGTGTTCTATACGGCCGAGCTGGCCAGCGAGTATGGCGTGCAGGACATCGATGGCGCGCAGCCTGCGTCGCCGCGTGCCTACTTCGGCGCGCCACCGGAGTTCAGCCCAGTGGTGGTCGAATAGGCCGGTGCACTGACTGCACGCAAGAGCAGGGCCGTTGTGGCGACTACACTGCGGCCTTCTTTGCTTTTGCTGTACCCGGTCCGTGTCTGCTTCTGTCTCCCTTTCCCGCCGCTGCTGTCTGCATTTCTCCTTTTCGCTGCCCCTGGCTCTGGGGCTGTCGGCCTGTGCCACGACTACCCCCGAACAAAGCCAGGATGCGCTGATCCAGCGCTTTTACGCGCTGATGGCGGCTGGCGATTTCGACACCTGCATTGCCCTGATCTCGGCACGCAATATTTCCAGGAATCAGCTGGCGAGTTTTGAGCACAAGCTGCGCCGCATGCTGGCTGGCGCCAAGGGAATGATCGACGCCAAGGGCGGTCTGGCCAAGGTGGAAGTGGTGGAAAGAATAGTTTCCGAGGAGGAGCAGGTCATCAAGCTCAGGGTGCTGGTCAGCTATCGTGATGGCAGCACCCGCCGCGAGCGCATCAATCTGTTCCAGGAACAGGGCGTCTGGAAAGTGCAGCTGTGATTTCTCGGCGGCTGGCAATGGCCGCTGTGATGGCGCTGTCGGCCTGCTGTGCTGGCCTGGCTTTTGCAACGCCGCAGCTGCCGCCGCAGGCTGCGCCGGGTGATCTGATCTTTCGCCAGGGTACGGAGAACGTCAGCCAACTGGTGCAGGCCGTGGACGGTGGTGACTTCAGCCATGTGGGCATGCTGGTGGGCCGGCCCGGTCACTGGCAGGTGCTGCATGCCACGCCGTCCGAACGCGAGGGCCAGCCCGATGCCGTGGTGCTGGATTCGCTGGACTTTTTCCTGGGCGTTCAGCGCGCTCAGGCCTTTCGCCTGTATCAGGTCACGGCAGACCCCGGCACGCGTGAGCGGGCCGTGGCCTGGGCCATGGCGCAGCAGGGTAAGCCGTTTCAGCTGCAGGGTTCGGGCCAGGGCGTCTATTGCACCACGCTGGTCTGGCAGGCCTGGCTGCAAAGCGGCGTGGATCTAGAGGTGGTTTTCACCGAAGTGGAACTGCCGATTTTCGGGGGGAGCTACCTGCTGCCCGGCAAGCTGCTGCGCTCATCCCGTTTGCGCCCGCTGACGCCCTTGCTGTCGTTACGCTAGACCAGGGTTTCAGACGCCCAGATATTGCTGGCGTGCCGCCTTGTCGCTCGCCAGCTCGGCCATGCTGGCCGCGTGCACGATCTGGCCTTTTTCCAGCACATAGGCCCGGTCGGCCACGACTTCGGCAAACGGCAGGTTCTGCTCGCTGAGCAAGATGCCTATGCCCTGTGCCTTCAGCTCCAGAATCGTGCGCGCCATCTGCTCGACGATCAGCGGAGCAACCCCCTCGGAGGGCTCGTCCAGCAGCACCAGACAGGGCTGGCCCATCAGCGTGCGGGCCACGCTCAGCATCTGCTGCTCGCCACCGCTCATGCGCCCGCCAAGGCGCTCGGGCATCTCGCCCAGGTTGGGGAACAGCGCAAAAAGCTTTTCGGGCGTCCAGTGCGGCACGGCCTGGCCGTCGGGCCAGAGGCGAGGCTTTTGCTTGCCGACCTCGAGGTTCTCCAGCACCGTCAGCTCGGTGAAGATGCGGCGATCCTCGGGCACATAGCCCAGGCCGCGCTGCGCGATCTGGTGCGAGGCTTTTTTCTCTATCGCCTCTCCCATGAAGCGAATGCTGCCCTCGCGGCGCGGAACCAGGGCGGCAATGCTTTTGAGCGTGGTGGACTTGCCAGCGCCATTGCGACCCATCAGCGCCACGACCTCGCCGCGTCCCACGGCCAGTGATACCTGATGCAGGATATGGGCCGCGCCATACCAGGCATCGAGGTTCTGAACTTCAAGCAATTTGGGGCTCTTGCCCTTATCCATCAAGCGCTGGTTGCTATGCATTTGATTCATTGCTGTTTTTCAAGAACGAGGCCGGTACCGAGGTAGGCCTGCTGTACGCGCGCGTCGTCGCGAATGGCTTGCGGCCTACCTTCGGCCAGCAGCTGGCCGCGCACCAGCACGGCCACACGGTCGGCCTGACCGAAAACCACGTCCATGCTGTGTTCGGTAAACAGCACGCCCATGCGGCGCTGCTGCGCCAGCTGGCGCGTCAGCTGCATCAGGGCCACACGCTCGCCCGGGGCCATGCCGGCCGTGGGTTCGTCCATGAGCAGCAGCAGCGGATCATGGGCCAGCGCCATGGCCAGCTCCACTCGCTTCACATCGCCATAGGCCAGAGCGCTGCAGGGGCGATCGGCCTGAGCCGCCATGCCCACCTGTTCCAGCAGGGCCAGGGCGTCCGCACGCCGGTGGCTGGCGGCACGCGGCCACCAACTGAAGATCCTGCGATCGGCCGACAGCAAGGCCATCTGCACGTTTTCCACCACGCTGAGCGAGGCAAAAGTCTGTGCAATCTGGAAGGTGCGTCCCACGCCCTTGCGCCAGATGGCGCGCGGCGGCAGGCCGGTGATGGAACGGCCGTTAAGCAGCACCTGGCCGCTGTCGGGCGGCAGCTGGCCGCCGACCATATTGAAGGTGGTGCTCTTGCCGGCGCCGTTGGGGCCGATCAGGGCCAGCAGCTCGCCTGCCTGCAGGCTGAATGAGACCTGCTGCACGGCCTTCACGCCGCCAAAGGCCTTGCTGAGGTTCTGTACTTGCAGCAGGTTCATGTCCTGGCTCCTGCTTTGTCCTTGCCGCATACCTTGCCACATGTGCGCGACCACAGCAGTTGTGCATAGCCTGCAATGCCCTGCGGTGCCAGCAGCACCAGAATCAGCATGGTCGCCCCCATCAGCGCGCGCCAGTATTCGGTGTTGCGTGCCACGGTGTCGTGCAGCCAGGTAAAGGCGGCCGCGCCCACCACGGGGCCGGCCAGTGTCTGCACGCCGCCCAGCAGCACCATGACCAGTGCATCCACCGACTTGGTGACAGACATGGTGTCGGGCGCAACGCCGCCCTTGCTGAAGGCAAACAGCGCTCCGGCCAGACCGGCAAACAGCCCGGCGATCACGAATGCCGTCCACTGAATGCGGCGCACGTCGATGCCGATGGCATCGGCCCGCAGAGCCGAGTCGCGCGATGCGCGCAGCGCATAGCCCAGAGGAGAAAACAGCAGGCGGCGCAGCAGATAGATGCCAAGCGCGCAGATGCCCAGAGCCAGCCAGTAGAACGCCGGGCCCTGCGATGCCCAGTCGGGGGGCCAGACGCCGGTCAGGCCGTTGCTGCCGCCCGTGAAGTCATCCCACTGAAAGACGATGGCCCAGCTGATCTGCGCAAACGCCAGCGTCAGCATGGTCAGATAGACGCCCGACAGCCGCACGCAGAACCAGCCATAGAGCAGGGCGCCCGCAGCGGCGGCCAGGGGGCCGAGCAGCAGCGCCGCTTCCATGGGCAGATCCAGCGTACGCACCAGCAGTGCCGCACCGTAGGCACCCAGGCCAAAGTAGGCCGCGTGACCGAAGGAGTGCATGCCGCCAGGCCCGAGTATGAAGTGCAGACTGCTCGCAAACAGCGCGGCGACAAAGATATCGGCCAGCAGCACGGTGGCATAGCTGCCGCCTTCGGCGACACCCGTCGTCAGCGGCAGCAGCACCAGCGCGCTCAGCAAACCCAGCCAGGCGGCCGTTGCGCCGCGCCCCGAGCGGCGCAGAGGTTGTTCAGGCTCGCCCGCGTTGCGAGCCAGCGCCTGTGGCTTGCCCAGCAGGCCCCAGGGCCGCCAGATCAGCACCACGGCCATGACCAGGAACTCCACCACCAGCGTGAGCTTGGAGAACGATAGCTCGAAGCCCGCAATCTCCTGCACGCCCAGCCAGATGCAGACGGCTTTGAGCTCTGCCACCAGCAACGCGGCAATGAAGGCGCCCGGTATGCTGCCCATACCGCCGACCACGACCACCACAAACGCGGCGCCAATGGTGAGCATGTCCATCTCGAGGCTCGCGGGCTCGCGCGGCAGCTGCAGCGCTCCGCCCAGGCCTGCCAGCAGCGTACCCAGTGCGAAGACGGCGGTGAACAGCCAGGCCTGGTTGACGCCCAGGGCGCCCACCATTTCGCGGTCCTGCGTGGCGGCACGCACCAGGGTGCCAAAGCGGGTCCTGGTCAACAAAAGCGTCAGGCCCAGGAGGACGCAGGGACCGACCGCTATCAAGAAAAGATCGTAAGTGGGGAACTGGCGGCCCAGAATCTCCACCGAGCCTTCAAGCCCTGTGGCACGCGGGCCGAACAGTTCCTCGGGGCCCCACAGCCACAGCGCAGCATCCTTGATGACCAGTACCAGCGCAAACGTGGCCAGCAGCTGAAACAGCTCTGGCGCCTTGTAGATGCGACGCAGAAGCAGTGTCTCGGTCAGCGCCCCGAGTGCGCCGCAGGCCAGCGGAGCCAGCAGCAGCGCGGGCCAGAAGCCGATATGGGGCGAGAGCAGGTCCACGCTGCTGTAGGCGATGAAGGCACCCAGCATATAGAACGAGCCATGGGCGAAGTTGATGGTGCGGGTGACACCGAAGATCAGCGACAGCCCGACCGAAACCAGAAACAGCGACGATGCGCTGGCCAGTCCGTTGAGCAACTGGGCCAGCAGGCCGGATGCACTCATGCTGCGTAGCTCCTGAAGCTCGACATAGTGTGTTCAGAGATGAAAAAGCCACCTGCTGCAGTGCAGGTGGCCTGGTATTTTCGCCGAAGCGAAATCAGTTCGCTGTCACGGGGCGCAGCTTCTTCACTTCCTCGTCCGTGGGCTGGTAGTTCTTGCCGTCGGCATAGTGGTAGTTGACCAGCACGCCGCGCCCCAGCTTTTCGTCATAGGCGGTTTTGCCGATATAGGCGCCCATGGTGGACTGGTTGTCCTGTGCCCGGTAGGTGATGGGGCCGAAAGGTGTGGCGACTTCCAGGCCCTTGAAGGCCGCAATCAGTTTCTCGGTGTCGGGGTCGCCCTTGGTCTTGCGCAGGCCCGCAGCAATCGACTGGATGGCGTTGTAGCCCACGATGGTGCCCAGACGCGGGTAGTCCTTGAACTTGGCCTGATAGGCCTTGAGGAAGGCAGCGTGCTCGGGGGTGTTGATGGAATACCAGGGGTAGCCGGTCACGGTCCAGCCGACAGGCGCTTCCTTCTTGAGCGGATCCAGGTATTCGGGTTCTGCCGTCAGCAGACCCACGACTTCACGGCCCTTGAACAGGCCGCGTGTATTGCCTTCGCGCACGAATTTGCCCAGGTCGGTGGCGAACAGCACGTTGAAGATGGCATCGGGCTTGGCGTCAGCAAGCGCCTGCACGACGGAGCCGGCGTCGATCTTGCCCAGCGCAGGTGCCTGCTCGGCCACAAACTCGATATCGGGCTGCTTGGCCTTCATCAGCGTCTTGAAGGTGGCAACCGCGGACTGGCCGTATTCGTAGTTGGGGTAGACGATGGCCCAGCGCTTCTTCTTGAGCTTGAGCGCTTCCTCCACCAGCATGGCGGTCTGCATATAGGTGGAGCCGCGCAGACGGTAGGTGTAGTGATTGCCGTCGGCCCAGACGATCTTGTCGGTCAGCGGCTCGGAGGCGAGGAAGAAGCGCTTTTTCTGCTTGGCGTAATCGGTCAGTGCCAGGCCCACATGCGAGAGAAAACTGCCCGTGAGCACATCGATCTTTTCGCGCGTGTAGAGCTCTTCGGCGGCACGCACGGCATCGCCCGGCGTGGCGTTGTCGTCGCGCACGATGAGCTGCAGCTTCTTGCCGGCAATGCCGCCTGCGGCATTGACCTGTTCAACCGCCAGTTCCATTCCCTTTTTGTAGGGCTCCAGAAACGCGGGTTGAGCCTTGTAGCTGTTGATTTCGCCAATCTTGATCACGCCCTGTGCCCAGGCGGGCAGGGCGGCCAGTGTCAGCAGGGGCAGGGACCAGCGCAGCTGCATTGTCATTCTCCTTGGTGCTAGATGGGCGACCATGGCCTGAGACACAGGGTCGCCGCAATCACTAATGCTCAATTTGAGCATTTATATAGACAAATAAAGCGCTTGTTCAAAGCGCGTGGGGAATGATCCTAGAGCAGCGTTTTCCCTGAGTCAAGAACGGCGGGGCAGTTTTTCGTCGATACCGCGGTATCGGACAGCTTCATTCTGCTTATCACTATTCGATCTCAAGACATTCATGTGTGATTCACCCGTTTCTGTGCAATTGCCGGACAATATAGGTCTTGTCCCGCTTGGCAACCGGCAGCCAACGCGCTAGCAGCTCTGACCTGCAGTGCCCCGCCACCGCCCAGCATTTGCCGCGCAGGTTTTCTGCTTAGAGTTTTTATTTCAGACGAATCATGAGTGCTTTTCTTGAAGAACGCGTGCTGTCCGTCCACCACTGGACCGACCGTCTTTTCTCCTTCACCACCACCCGCGACACATCGCTGCGCTTTTCCAACGGCCACTTCACCATGATCGGCCTGAAGGTGGATGGCAAGAACCTGCTGCGCGCCTACTCCATCGCCAGCCCCAATTACGAAGAGCATCTGGAGTTCCTGTCCATCAAGGTTCCCGAAGGCCCTCTGACTTCCAAGCTGCAGAACATCCAGGTGGGTGACACCATCATCGTGGGCAAGAAGCCCACAGGCACGCTGCTGATCGACTATCTGCTGCCCGGCAAGAATCTGTATCTGATCGGCACGGGCACCGGCCTGGCTCCCTGGCTGGCTGTGGCGCGAGACCCCGAGACCTATGAGCGTTTCGACAACGTGGTCGTGGTGCATGGCGTGCGTCAGGTGCAGGAGCTGGCCTATCAGGAGCTGTTCGAGAAGGAATTGCCCGAGCATGAATTCCTCGGCGATATCGTCAAGGGCAAGCTGCACTACTACCCCACGGTGACACGCGAGCCCTTCCGCAACCAGGGCCGTATCTCGGCCCAGATCAACAACGGCACCTTCCCGCAAAACCTGGGTCTGCCCGATCTGAATCCCGAGACCGATCGCGTCATGCTCTGCGGCAGCCCCGCCATGCTGTCCGAGCTCAAGGAACTGCTGGAAAAGCGAGGCTTCAAGGAAGGCAACACCACCACGCCCGGCGACTTCGTCATTGAGCGTGCATTTGTGGAAAAGTGATTCCACCTCGCCCCGAGCAAAAGGCCTGCATCAGCAGGCCTTTTTACATTGTCGACATGACGCAGATGGTTGCGAGCCCAGGTATGGCAGTCGATCTCGGCGGCTTCATATGTTCTCCCCTGCATTTTCGGGAAGACGCTGCACATCCATGGGTGTGGTGCTGGACGGCTTGCGCGAGACAAACGGGATGCCCAACTGGACCTTGGATTTGCTGCAGGCCTTGGCCGTGGCGGCCGAGAACAGCAGGATGGCCGAGGTGAAATAAAACCACATCAGCACGACCACCAGCGAGCCGGCTGCGCCATAGGCCGATACCACGGCGGCGGTGGACAGATACCAGGCCAGGGCCTGTTTGCCGATGGTGAACAGGGCTGCTCCCGTCAGCGAGCCCAGCAGCAGGTATCTGGTGACGGGTTTGATGCCGGTACCCATGCGCATCAGACCCCAGAACAGCAGCACCGCAATGCAGAAGGACAGGCCCTCGTTGATCAGTCCCATCAGCGGGCCCAGCGGCACAAGCTGCAACTCGTCATTGGCCCATTTGGTGATCATCTGGATGGCGGTCGAAAGCACCATGGACACCAGCAGCAAAAAGCCCAGGCCCACGACATAGCTCAATCCCCACAGACGTGAGATGGCCATGCTCCACCAGGGCTTGTTTTCCTGCGGGCGAGACTCTTCGCCCATGGACCAGAGCTTGTCCAGCGAAGCCTGCAGCTCCACAAATACACCGGTGGCGCCCGAGAGCATCATCACCAGACCGAGTACGGACGCTAGCGAGCCCTGATTGGCATTCTGGGCGCTGGCCAGAGCGCTCTTGACGAGCTGTGCCGCGCGCTCCCCGACCACGCTTTGTATCTGGCTGATCAAGGTGCTTTCCACATAGCTGCGATCCAGCCACCAGCCCAGCAGCCCCACGACGGCCAGCAACAGCGGCGCTAGGCTCAGCATGCCGTAAAACGACATGGCGGCACTCATGCGCAGACCGTCGGCCTGCAGCCAGAGCTGTACGGAGTCGATCAGCGGTTGCAGGGGGTGGGCGAGGCGTCGCAGCTTGTGCTGCCAGCCGGAGGTATCAAAAGCCATGTGTCGAATTCTGGTTGCTGAACCATGGTGGTTTTGTCAGCCTATGTCTGCTGGCAGTGAGTACAGGCAAATATTTTGTAATTTCCGCCTGCATTCTGGCAACTCTGCCATGGTGGTCGATTTCAGCGGTTTCAAGTTTTCATCCTTTATCCGTTGAGCGATGAATGCTCACTTTTTTGAGTTATGAATCCAACTTCGGCGGCTTCTTTAAAGAAAGCGCATCGGGGTTTTCTCTAGTCAACTACGCTTGGCGACTCTCTGTGTGTCGTAGTTCAATCCGGGTTTGCACCAGTCAAAGTGCAACCATTGAACTACAAAAAAATACCATCCCTCTTCAAGAAGGCTGGCAAGACGAGACACATTACATGCAGACTTCCTTTTCCACCGCTTCTCCTGCAGATCGCGTGCTTTGCCCTGTCTTGCGCGAGCGCATCATGACGGCGGACCAGGCCGCCGGCCTGATTCAATCCGGCATGACGCTGGGCATGAGCGGCTTCACACCCGCAGGTGCACCCAAGGCTGTGCCCCAGGCACTGGCACGCCGCATTGAAGAGCGCAACGCCAACGGCGGAAACTTCCGCATCAGTCTGTGGACGGGGGCTTCGACCTCGCCCGAACTCGATGGCGCACTGGCCAAGGTACATGGCATTGAACGCCGTCTGCCCTATCAGTCGGACCCAACAGTGCGCAAGGAGATCAACGAGGGCCGCATGCAGTATGTGGACATCCATCTGTCCCATGTGGCGCAGCATGTGTGGTTCGGCTTCCTTGGTCATCTTGACGTGGCGGTGATCGAGGTTGCGGGAGTCTTGCCAGACGGTCGCCTGATTCCGTCGACCTCGGTGGGCAACAACAAGACCTGGCTGGAGCAGGCCGACAAGATCATTCTCGAGGTCAACAGCGCACAGCCCGCCGAACTCGAAGGCATGCACGATATCTACTACGGCGCGGCCGTGCCGCCAAAGCGCAAGCCCATACCCATGGAGCATCCGTTCGACCGCATCGGCGAGCCCTATCTGCATTGCGATCCGAGCAAGGTGATTGCCGTGGTGCCCACTGCCCAGCGCGACAGGCTGGCGGCATTCACGGCACCCGATGAAGGCTCCATGCGCATTGCCGAGAACATCATCGACTTTTTGCAGCACGAGGTGAAGGCGGGCCGCTTGCCGCCAGAGTTGCTGCCTCTGCAGTCGGGCGTTGGCAATATCGCCAACGCCGTGCTGGCGGGGTTGAACAAGGGCCCGTTCGACCACCTGAATGCTTATACCGAGGTTCTGCAGGACGGCATGCTGGACATGCTGGAGTCGGGCAAGCTAGATACCGCATCGACCACCTCGCTGGCGCTGAGTCCGGCGGCCATGGAGCGCTTTCTGGTCAACATCGACTATTACCGCCAGCGCATTATGCTGCGCCCGCAGGAGATATCGAACCACCCGGAGTTGATCCGCCGCATGGGTTTGATTTCGATGAACGCGCTGATCGAGGCCGATATGTACGGCAACGTCAACAGCACGCATGTCATGGGCTCGTCCATCATGAACGGCATTGGCGGCAGCGGCGACTTTGCACGCAACGCCTATCTGTCCATCTTCATGACGCCATCCACGGCCAAGGACGGCAAGATCAGCTGCATCGTGCCCATGGTCTCCCATGTCGATCACACCGAGCACGACGTGCAGGTCATCGTGACCGAGCAGGGCCTGGCCGATCTGCGCGGCCTGGCTCCGGTGCAGCGCGCGCGTCTGATCATCGAGAAATGCGTGCATCCCGATTACAAGGCGGCGATGAGCGAGTACCTGGAGCGCGCGCTGCGCGATGCACCGGGCAAGCACACGCCACATTTGCTCGACCAGGCTTATGCCTGGCATCAGCGCTATTTGAAGACGGGCTCCATGCAGGCCTGAGGGCGCATGCCCAAACCAGAAACGCTGCCATGGCAGCGTTTCTGGTGATGCTGTCTGCAACCCGGATGGCGGCTTCGCAAAGCGCTCTGGATTTGTAGGCGTTTCAGAGGTGAGGGCGCTGTACGGCTTCAGGTCACCGGGGCCGGGTTGAACAGCACCAGCGCGTTATGCAACTGCCAATGTTCGGCCCAGGTCTTTTTGCGACCGCTGGCGACATCGAGCATCAGCCTGAACATTTCCCAGCCTATGTCTTCGATCGTGGCCTCGCCGTCGGCAATGCGTCCGGCGTTGATATCCATCAGATCGTGCCAGCGTCGCGCCAGATCGCTGCGCGTGGCCACCTTGATCACCGGCACCTGTGCCAGACCGTAAGGCGTGCCGCGGCCCGTGGTGAAGACATGCAGGTTCATTCCCGCCGCCAGTTGCAGCGTGCCGCAGATGAAGTCGCTGGCCGGCGTGGCAGCATAGACCAGACCCTGGCTGATGTCGCGATCGGCCAGCCGCTGGCCCGGCGACAGCACGCCGGTGATGGGGGCCGTGCCGCTCTTGACGATGGAGCCCATGGCCTTCTCGACGATGTTCGACAATCCGCCTTTTTTATTGCCCGGCGTGGTGTTGGCGCTGCGGTCCACGCGGCCCTTGTCGAGATAGGCGTCGTACCAGGCCATTTCCTCGATCATGGCTTCGGCCACCTCGGGGCTTGCGGCGCGCGAGGTGAGCTGGTCGATGCCGTCGCGTACCTCGGTCACCTCGCTGAACATCACGGTGGCGCCCGCGCGCACCAGCAGGTCGGTGCAAAAGCCCACGGCCGGGTTGGCCGTGACGCCGCTGAAGGCGTCGCTGCCCCCGCATTGCACGCCTACCACCAGGGCGCTGGCGGGTACAGTTTCGCGGCGGCGGGCGTCGAGGCGGCGCAGATGCTGCTCGGCCTGGCGCATGATGGAGTCGATCATGGACATAAAGCCCACATGGGCCTCGTCCTGCAGACAGACCACATCGAGTGCTGGTTCGCGCTCGTCGACGATGGGAAAGCTGCCCGGCGGCAGCAGGCGCTCGGGCTGCAGCTTTTCGCAGCCCAGGCTGACCACCATGACCTCACCGCCGAAGTTCGGGTTGCGGCTGATATTGCGCAGCGTGCGCTGCGGGATCTCGGCGCCCACGGCGTCGATGGCCACGCCGCAGCCATAGCTGTGCTCCAGGCCCACCACGTCGTCGACATGGGGGTATTGGGGCAGCAGCTCGGACTTGATGCGGCGCACGGCAAAGTCGAGCACCCCGGCCACGCATTGCACCGTGGTGGTGATGGCCAGGATGTTGCGCGTGCCTACCGTGCCGTCCGCATTGCGGTAGCCCTCGAAGCTATAGCCTGTCAGCGGCTCCAGCACGGGCGGCTTGACGGTGGCGATGGGCAGGCCCTCAAGCGAGCGTGCCTCGGGCATCTGTAGCAAGCGCTCGTGCACCCAGCTGCCGGCGGCAATGGGCTTGAGCGCATAGCCGATGATCACGTTGTAGCGGCGCACCTCGCCGCCCTCGGGAATGTCCACCAGCGCCACCTTGTGCGCCTGCGGCACCTTGTCGAGCAGCGTGAGGCCGGACGGCAGCACGGTGCCCGCAGGCAGGCCGCCGTCATTGGCCACGATGGCCACGTTGTCGGCCGCGTGCATGGTGATGGAAAGCGGTAGTGGGGTACTCATGGCAATGTCTCAATTTCCTAGGTGCCTGTCGCAATCGGAGGGCAGCCCTCGCAAACTTCACGTCCCAACTCAGGAACGCCGAGCAAGAGCCGCCTCGCGGCGAAGGCGTTGTCCCCCTCCGCGAAGCGAGAAGGGGGAAGGCGCGAAGCGCCTCAGGGGGTCATTCAGCCTTTATTCCTGCAGACTTGATCACCTTGGCCCACTTGCTCACCTCGGCCTTCTGGTAGTCGGCCAGCTCGACGGTGCTCATGTTCGACGGCAGCATGCCGAAGTTCTTGAGGCGGGCCTGGACTTCGGGGGTGGCGACGATCTTCAGGATTTCGGCATGCAGGCGGTCCACGATGGGCTTGGGCGTGCCCGCAGGGGCGAAAACGGCCTGCCAGGAGCCCATGTCGAAACCCTTCTCGCCGGCTTCGGCGATCGTCGGTACATCGGGCAGCGATTCCAGGCGCTTGGAGCTGCTCACGGCGATGGGGCGCAGCTTGCCGGACTGGATGTGCGGGCCGACGACCAGGGCAGTGTCGAACATCATGTCCACCTGTCCGCCCATGACATCCTGCACGGCGGGACCGCTGCCCTTGTAGGGCACATGGGTGAACTTCACGCCGGTCTGGTAGGCCAGCAGTTCCAGCGCCATGTGGTTGGAGGTCCCGTTGCCTGGAGAGGCCGAGGTCAGGCCGCCCGACGAGGCCTTGGCCTTGCTGCCGGCCAGCACGTCAGCCAGAGTCTTGTAGGGGCTGGAGGCAGGCACTACCAGCACCAGAGGGCCGGAGCCGAGCATGGCGACGGGCGTGAAGGACTTGACGGGGTCATAGTCCAGCTTGGAGTACAGGCTGACATTGATGGCGTGCGAGCTGATGGTGCCGCCCAGGATGGTGTAGCCGTCGGCCGGGGCGCGTGCCGCCAGGGCCGAGCCCACGCTGCCGCCGGCGCCGCCCTTGTTCTCTATGACCACGGGCGTGCCCAGGGCCTTGCTCAGCGGCTGCGCAATCACGCGCGCCAGGGTGTCGGTATTGCCGCCGGGGGGGAACGGCACCAGATAGGTGATGGGCTTGCCCGTGGGCCAGTTGCCCTGCGCGGCGGCGGGCATGGCGGCCAGGGCCGTGCCCAGCAGCAGGGCGCTGGCGAGGGATTGTTGGATGAGTGTGCGGCGTTGCATGGTGCTTGTCTCCGGGAAGGGTTTGTCGTTGGAATGGCGTGGAAGCGGGTTCAGAAGCGCGGCTGGTGGCCGGTGAACGCGGGGTCGTACTTGCGCATCTGCCCCAGGTCGTCGCGGTTGCGGATGCCGCAATGCAGATAGTTGTCGTGTAGCCGGGCCAGGGCCTCGCGGTCCAGGCTCACGCCCAGGCCGGGCGTGGTGGGCACGCGCAGGCTGCCCTGCTCGAACTGCAGGCGGCCGCCTTCGACGACTTCCTCGTCCTGCCACGGATAGTGGGTGTCGCAGGCATAGGTCAGCAGGGGCACGCTGGCGCACAGATGCGTCATGGCCACCAGACTCACGCCCAGATGGGAGTTGCTGTGCATGGACAGGCCCAGGTCGAAGGTGCGGCACAGCGTGGACAGGCGCTGTGTGGCGCGCAGGCCGCCCCAGTAATGGTGATCGCTGAGTACGATCTTCACGGGGCAGCCCATGTCGGCGTTGCGGCGGAACTCGGCAAAGTCCGTCACTACCATATTCGTGGCCAGGGGCACATCGCACTCGCGTGCCACGGCGGCCATGCCGTCCAAGCCCGGGGCCGGGTCCTCGTAGTACTCGAGCACGCCGCGCAACTGCTGAACGATCTTCAGGCTGGTTTCCACGGTCCAGTTGCCATTCGGGTCGATGCGCAGCGGTGTTCCGGGGAAAGCCTCGGCCAGCGCCAGGATGCCGGCAGCTTCCTGCTCGGGCGGCAGCGTGCCGGCCTTGAGCTTGATGCTCTGGAAACCGTATTGGTCGATCATGCGCCGGGCCTGGGCCACGAGCTGGGCCGGCGTTAGGGCTTCGCCCCAGGCGTCGGGTGCATAGGGCTGGCCCACATGCTCGGCGTATTTGTAGAACAGATAGGCCGAGTAGGGCACGCGGTCGCGTGCGGCTCCGCCCAGCAGGTCGACGATGGGGGCCTGGGCCATCTGGCCCTGCAGGTCCAGCATGGCGACCTCGAAGGCGCTGACCACCTTGGCCACGGTCTTGGAGACATGGGTGCCAGGAGCCAGCGAGACCTGCTGACCCAGAAATTCCGAGGCCGTGAGCTTGGGCGGAGTGACCAGGGCGGCGACACGGGCCTCCATTTCATTGAGGGCCCAGGGCGAGAGCCCGACCAGGGCCGGTGCGGCCTTGGCCAGGGCATCCAGCATGGGTTGGTCGCCATAGCTCTCGTTGATGCCGACCAGACCGGAGGCGGTCTCGATCTCGATGATGGAGCGCAGTGCCCAGGGCTCGTGAATGCCGGCGGCGTTGAGCAGCGGCGGATCACGGAAGGCAATCGGCGTGATGCGGATGTGGCGGATCTGGTGAGAAGTGCTCATCTTGAGATGACTGATGCGGCGCAGGAGCTGCGGGCCGAAGTTGAAATAGAGAGTCTTTGTGGTATGTTGTCGTACAACTGAAAGCCATTATCATCAGGCTCATGAGTACTCAGACATCGGAATTACCCCAATCAAGCCCGTCTTTGCCGCTGACGGAGGGGTACACGCTGCGCAGCAAAACCAGCAAGGGCAGCCGCAGTCTGGCGAATCTGTTGTCCGAGGAGTTCGAGCACAAGATCCGCCAGGGCCTGCTGCATGAGGGGGACAAGCTGCCCACCGAGTCCGAACTCGTGCGCAGCTATGACGTCAGCCGCACCGTGGTGCGCGAAGCCTTGTCCAAATTACAGGCTGCGGGGCTGGTCGAAACCCGCCATGGCATAGGCACGTTTGTGCTGCCCGCGCGTCAGAGCGCAAGCCCCATGCTCAGCGCGCGCGAGCTCAGCGAGTCCGTCGATGTGCTGGCCGTGCTGGAGCTGCGCATCAGTCTGGAGACCGAGGCTGCGGGTCTGGCTGCCCAGCGCCGAAGCGAAGTCCATCTGAAGGTCATGAGCGAGGCTCTGCAGGAGTTCGAGCATCATTTCGCCCTGGGGCACGACACCGTCGAGCATGATCTGGCCTTTCACCTGAGCATCGCGCAGGCCACAGGCAACCGGTATTTCCAGGACATCCTGCAGCATTTCGGAACGCTGCTGATTCCGCGCAATCGCATCGCCTCCATGCATACGCCGGCACGCGATCCCGACTATCTGCGCCGGGTGAACCGCGAGCACGAGGAGATCTATGCCGCCATCGTGCGCCAGGATGCCGATTCGGCACGCGCCGCCATGCGCATCCATCTGACCAATTCGCGGGAGCGTTTGCGCCTGGCCCAGCGCCTGAGTCTGAGCGCAGAGTCCTGATTCCGAAACCCTGGCCTGGGCGGGCGCCAGATGGAAGAGGCACTCCGCAGCAAAGCGCGGCGGACCGCCCGCGGCATGTAGCGACCGCAGTGCGCCGCTGAGCCGAGTACTTGGAAACGCTTCCAAATTTATAGCTTAAAACGATCTTAGGGATTGAGTTTGACGCATATTTCTTGGATGAAAATGACGAAGACCAAAGCCTGGTAGACGGCAGCGACCCGTGCTTACCCTTAGAAAAAATCTCTTGGTGTTCAAAAAAACCTAGTTGTATGATGACTGACCACAACAGGGAGACATTTCACCATGGTCCGACGCACGCACTTTCTGCGCTCTCTACTGGCCCTGGCGGCCGGCGGTTTGCTGTCGTCCACATTGCTGGCTGCCGATGCCTGGCCCAGCAAGCCCATCCGTCTGGTCGTTCCCTATCCGCCCGGCGGCAGCTCCGACATCATTGCGCGCTCCATCGGGCAGCTGATCTCCCAGGAGCTCAAGCAGACCGTGGTGATCGACAACAAGCCCGGCGCCAATGGCAATCTGGGCGCTGAGTTCGTCGCCCGGGCACCGGCCGACGGCTATACCTGGCTGCTCTGCGATCTCGGCGCGCTGGCCATCTCTCCCTCCATCTATACCAAGCTCAGCTTCGATCCTTCCAAGGCGCTGCGCGGTGCAGCCATGCTGGCCTATTCGCCCCATATGCTGGTGGTGCATCCCTCCGTCCAGGCCAGCAATCTCAAGGAGCTGGTGGAGCTGTCCAAGAAGCAGGACCTGAACTTTGCCGTCACCGCATCGGGCAGTGCCCCCCATCTCGCTGGCGTGGAGCTGGCCCGCATCACTGGCGCCAAATGGGTGTACGTGCCCTACAAGGGCGGTGTGCAGTCGGTCCAGGACACGGTGGCAGGCCAGACCCAGGTGCTGATGAACGGCATGCTGGCCACCTATCCGCATGTGCAAAGCGGCAAGCTCAAGCTGCTGGGCATTTCCAAGAACACCCGCATGCCGCTGATCGCCGATGTGCCGACGCTGGCGGAGCAGGGCGCACAGGGTTTTGCCTCGGGCACCTGGCAGGGCGTGGTGCTGCCCGCCAAGACGCCTGAAGCCGTGGTGCAGCGTGTGAACCAGGTGCTGCTCGCTGCCATCCGCTCCACCGAGGTCCGCTCCCGACTGACCGGCCAGGGTGCCGAGGTCGTCACGATGACGCCCGCCGAAACCGACAAATTCTTCAACGCCGAGCGCGCGCGCTGGCGCGCCGTGGTGCAAGCCGCCCAACTGCAGCTGGACTGAGCTGCCAGATCTTTTTTTGCTCTCCTCTTTTCAAGGATTACCATGACACCCCAAGACCTCAAAGACGTGATGAGTTCCGGCCTGCTGTCCTTCCCCGTGACGGACTTCGATGCCCAGGGCAACTTCAATGCCAGGGGCTATGCCGCGCGCCTTGAATGGCTGGCTCCCTACGGCGCCAGTGCCCTGTTCGCTGCCGGTGGCACGGGCGAATACTTCTCGCTGTATGGCGAGGAATACGGCCAGATCATCAAGACCGCCGTGGATACCTGCCGCGGCAAGGTGCCCATCATCGCCGGCGCCGGCGGCCCCACCCGCAACGCCATCGCCCATGCCCAGGAGGCCGAACGATTGGGCGCCCACGGTATTCTGCTGATGCCTCATTACCTGACCGAAGCCGGCCAGGAAGGCCTGATCGCCCATGTGGAGCAGGTCTGCAAGAGCGTGAAGTTCGGCGTCATCGTCTACAACCGCGACCGTTCGCGTTTCACGCCCGAATCCCTGGCCATCCTGGCCGAGCGCTGCCCCAACCTGGTGGGCTTCAAGGACGGCCTGGGCAATATCGAGACCATGTCCTCCATCTTCATGAAGATGGGTGATCGCTTCGCCTATCTGGGCGGACTGCCCACGGCCGAGGTCTATGCGGCCGCCTACAAGGCTCTGGGTACGCCCGTCTACTCCTCTGCCGTCTTCAATTTCATCCCCAGGACGGCGATGCAGTTCTACGAGGCCGTGCGCAGCGATGACCAGGCCACACAGCACAAGCTGCTCAAGGAATTCTTCATGCCCTACCTGAAGATCCGCAACCGTGTCGAAGGCTATGGCGTGAGCATCATCAAGGCCGGCGCCAAGCTGGTCGGCCACGATGCCGGTCCCGTGCGCGCTCCCCTGACCGACCTCAAGCCTGCCGAGATGGAAGAACTCAAGGTCCTGATCGACAAGCTCGGCCCGCAATAAGACCCGATGCAGGGGCCAGGCCAAGAACCGGGCCCTGCGTCTTCAGGAGACAAGGCATGAAAAAAATACTGATCACGCTGGGTGCCACCCTGGCCCTGGCCGCCCAGGCGGCCAGCAGCTTTCCCGACAAGCCCGTCAACATCATCGTGCCCTTCCCGGCCGGTGGCTCCACCGACACCGTGGCGCGTGCCCTAGCCCTGAGCATGGGCGAGCAACTGGGCAAGCCCTTTGTCGTGGAAAACCGTCCTGGAGCCACGGGCACCATCGGTGCGGGAGCCGTCAAGCGCGCCGCGGCCGATGGCTACACCCTGCTGGTGGCTTCGCTGGGCCCTTTCGTGGTGACCCCTCATATGGTGAAGAACGTGCCCTATGACGCCGGCAAGGATTTCGACTACATCACCATTCCCGTGCAGGCGCCCAATGTGCTTGTCGCCAGCCCGACGCAAAAGGCCCGCAGCGTGAGCGAGGTGATCGCCGCGCTCAAGGCCAATCCCGGCAAGATCAGTTTTGCCAGCTCCGGCAATGGTTCCTCGGACCACTTGTCGGCCGAGCTGTTCTGGCAGCAAACGGGTACCGAAGCCGTGCATGTGCCTTACAAGGGCGGAGCACCGGCCATCACCGATCTGCTGGGTGGTCAGGTGGATTTCTCGTTCCAGAACGTCAACGCCGTGCTGTCCCATCTGCGTAGCGGCAAGCTGCGCGCCATTGCCGTGACCGGAACCCAGCGTTCGCCCGTGCTGCCCGATGTGCCCACACTGGCCGAGTCCGGCGTCAAGGGGGCCGAGGTCTATTCGTGGCAAGGCATGGCCGCTCCCAAGGGCCTGCCGGTCGATGTGAAGGCCAGATTGTCCAAGGCCGCGATTGCCGCCGTTCAGCAGCCCGACATCCGCAAGCGCTTTGTGGAACAAGGGCTGGAAATCGTGGGCAACACGCCCGAAGAATTCACGCGCTTTCAGGCACAGGAGAACGAGCGCTGGAAGCAACTGATCCATACCCGCAAGATCACCGCAGATTGAGCTAGAAACAACGGGACGGCCCCCAGGCCGTTTCCCGCAGGCCAGCCACCACGCAGGCCCTTTTCACCGGGGCTTTCAGTCCCCGCAAGTTCCAAGGATTTCAAGGCATGGCGACCATCCGACCACGCGTTCTTCAATACGGCCAGATGCCACTGGCCCAACTCGACGCCGAACTGGCTCAGGCCTATGACGTACATATCCTTTCTCAGGAAGCCGATCCCGACCGTTTCCTGGCCGAGCATGGAGCGCAGTTCGAATACCTGGTCACCTCGGCCGCCATGGGCCTGCCCGCCCATGTGGTCGACGCTCTGCCAAAGCTCAAGTTCGTGAGCAGCTTCGGCGTGGGCTTCGATGCCCTGGACAAGGATGCCCTGCTGCGCCGCGGCGCGCGTGTGGGCTACACGCCCGGCGTGCTCGACGACTGTGTGGCCGACCTGGCCTTTGCCCTGCTGCTGGACGCTACACGCGGCCTCAGCGAATCCGACCGTTTCGTGCGCCGCGGCGACTGGAGCCGGGGCCGCTTTGGCATCCGCACCCGCGCCAGCGGCAAGCGTCTGGGCATCTTCGGCATGGGCCGCATCGGCAGCACCGTGGCGCGCCGCGCCTCGGGCTTCGACATGGAAGTGGCCTACCACAACCGCCGCCCCGTCGAAGGCTCGTCCTACCAGTACCTGCCCTCGCTGCTGGAGCTGGCGCGCTGGGCCGACATCCTGGTCATCACCGCCGCCGGCGGTGAAGGCACGCGCCACCTGGTGAATGCCGAAGTGCTGGCCGCGCTGGGCCCGCAGGGCTTCCTGGTCAACGTGGCCCGCGGCAGCGTGGTCGACGAGGTCGCCCTGGCCGATGCCCTGGAGAACAAGCGCATCGCCGGTGCGGGCCTCGACGTATTCGAGGACGAGCCCCGCCCCCTGCCGGCCCTGCTGGCCCTGGACAACGTGGTGCTGGCACCCCATATCGCCAGCGGCACCCACGAAACCCGCCGTGCCATGGCCGACCTGGTGCTGCTGAATCTGCAGCAGTTCATCGCCACGGGCCGCCCAGCGGCCGAGGTGCCTTGGTCCGCCGCGCAGTGATGTCCCTTTCCCTCCGAGTCTGTTGAAGAGTCTTCCCATGTCCACTACCCCGACCATCACCGCCATCGAAGTCATTCCCGTCGCCGGCCGCGACGGCATGCTCATGAACCTCAGCGGCGCGCATGCGCCCTACTTCACGCGCAACATCGTGCTGGTGCACGACAGCGCGGGCCGTACCGGGGTGGGCGAGGTGCCGGGCGGCGAAGGCATTCGCCAGGCGCTGGAGGACAGCAAGCAGGCGTTGATCGGCCGCTCCATCGGCCAGCACCTGCAGCTGCTGCAAGAGCTGCAGAAATCCCTGGAAGGCCGCGACACCGGCGGCCGCGGCTTGCAGACCTTTGACCTGCGCATCGGCGTGCACGCGGTCACGGCCATCGAATCCGCCCTGCTGGACCTGCTGGGCCAGCACCTGGGCGTGCCCGTGGCCGCACTGCTGGGCGAAGGCCAGCAGCGCGATCGCGTGGAAATGCTGGGCTACCTGTTCTTCGTGGGCCCCAGCGACAAGACCGGCCTGGACTACGTCAAGCCCGGCGAAGACAAGCTGGGCACGGACGACTGGACCCAGGTGCGCCACATGACGGCCATGACGCCCGAGGCCATCGTGCGCCAGGCCGAAGCGGCCTACGCACGCTACGGCTTCAACGACTTCAAGCTCAAGGGCGGCGTGCTGGCCGGCGAGCAGGAAGTCGAAGCCGTGACCGCGCTGGCCAAGCGTTTCCCCGAGGCACGCGTCACCCTGGACCCCAACGGCGGCTGGCTGCTCAAGGACGCCATCCGCCTGATGCGCGATATGCGCGGCGTGCTGGCCTATGCCGAAGACCCCTGCGGCGCCGAAGGCGGTTTCTCGGGCCGCGAGGTCATGGCTGAATTTCGCCGCGCCACCGGCCTGCCAACGGCCACCAACATGGTCGCCACCGACTGGCGCCAGATGGTGCATGCCCTGTCGCTGCAGTCCGTGGACATCCCGCTGGCCGACCCCCATTTCTGGACCATGGCCGGCTCGGTGCGCGTGGGCCAGACCTGCCGCGACTGGGACCTGACCTGGGGCTCGCACTCCAACAACCATTTCGACATCTCGCTGGCCATGTTCACCCATGTGGCCGCCGCGGTGCCCGGTAAGGTCACGGCCATCGATACACACTGGATCTGGCAGGACGGCCAGTACCTCACGCAGCAACCCCTGCAGATCAAGGGCGGTTTTGTGGAGGTGCCCAAGACCCCCGGCCTGGGTGTGACCGTGGACCGCGAGGCGCTCAAGCGCGCCAATGCCCTGTATCTGGAGCACGGCCTGGGCGCGCGTGACGACGCCATTGCCATGCAGCACCTGATCCCCGGCTGGAAGTTCGACAACAAGCGCCCCTGCATGGTGAGGTAATGCCTCCCCCCTGCGGCGCTGCGCGCCTTCCCCCCAGGGGGACGACGCCATCGCTACGGGGCGGCGCGGCCGGCCAGGCCCTTGCTCGGCGTCTCTGGCCTGGGCCGCGCCCTGATTTGCACGACGCTTGCTTCGCGTTCCTCTTTTTCTTACGGAGAACTCCATGTCCCGCTACGACAATCTCATCAATGGCCAGTGGACGGCTGCTGACAGTTATTCCCCCAACACCAATCCCAGCGATCTGTCCGATCTGATCGGCGCGTACGCCCAGGGCGGAGCATCCGATGTGCAGACCGCCGTGGCTGCTGCCGCTGCCG
>NZ_RSDT01000044.1:0-905 GCF_004522605.1 Comamonas sp. A23 | reverse complement strand
AAAGCCCAGGTGGCGGAATTGGTAGACGCACTAGTTTCAGGTACTAGCGGGTAACTCCGTGGAGGTTCGAGTCCTCTCCTGGGCACCAAACACGACAAGCCGTTGCATGCAAATGCAGCGGCTTTTTTCGTTTTGGCAGCCATCTCAGCTGCCACGCAAAGTTTTCTGAAAAAACCGCGCAAACCGGCATGAGCAGTACCCAAGCCGCTATATAATTCACTCACTCTGAAATGCCCAGGTGGCGGAATTGGTAGACGCACTAGTTTCAGGTACTAGCGGGTAACTCCGTGGAGGTTCGAGTCCTCTCCTGGGCACCAAATACGACAAGCCGTTGCATGCAAATGCAGCGGCTTTTTCGTTTTGGCAGCCATCTCGGCTGCCACACAAAGTTTTCTGAAAAATCCGCGCAAACCGGCATGAGCAGTACTCAAGCCGCTATATAATTCACTCACTCTGAAATGCCCAGGTGGCGGAATTGGTAGACGCACTAGTTTCAGGTACTAGCGGGTAACTCCGTGGAGGTTCGAGTCCTCTCCTGGGCACCAAATACGACAAGCCGTTGCATGCAAATGCAGCGGCTTTTTCGTTTTTGCACCGCGCCTTTGAACCACGTACACCAGGAGCGAGACACTGGCGCAAGCTGGCCCCTCGTCTGCCCCCCAATCCTGCGGGTCGAGGAAAATAGCTCAAGCCCTAGAACACTCTGCCGGCAACTTGCACAAAAAAGTGCCTCAACTCGCCTAGCGGCTACTTTGAACGCTATATAATTCGATCCACTCTGAAAGCCCAGGTGGCGGAATTGGTAGACGCACTAGTTTCAGGTACTAGCGGGTAACTCCGTGGAGGTTCGAGTCCTCTCCTGGGCACCAAACACGACAAGCCGTTGCATGCAAATGCAGCGGCTT
>NZ_RSDT01000043.1:0-1012 GCF_004522605.1 Comamonas sp. A23 | reverse complement strand
TATTTGCGCAGCGCAGCACCCCAGACCTTGAGCGCAGCCAGCATGCCGATGTCTTGCCCGTCATCGTCCAGAGCACCGGAGCCGAACTTGCTCAGGAAAGCGGTGCCGTAGGAGCCCTGCATCAGCAGGAACAGCTTTGCCACGCCAGCACTCACGGCCTGAGACTCTCCACGACGGGGCGATGCGGCCGCATGGGCCAGTTGTCCAATGGATTTCATTGCAGACCTCCGAGAATGGCGGCCATGGCGCCAGCGTGCTTGCCACCTGCTGCAGAGGCAGGCGCCATGGATGGACGACGGGCCGCGGGCATTTCGGTGCATCGGCGGATCCAGTTGCGCCAGGTAGCAGCCCAGTCGGCCTTGCGCCCGTCCTTGCCAGCCTTGCCGCGCCAGTGGTCGGCAAACATCGCGGCCTGGCGGCGCACCTCTTCCTCGGTCAAGCCGGCATGCTCGGCAATGGCCCAGTCACCCCAGCTCTTGGGCAGCCTCCAGTCATCTGGCAGGCGTGTTCCTGTCGCTGTCGCAGTCTTGCCCCTTCCCTTCGCCTCTTCTGGCTGAGCCGGAGGCGAAGTGTCACGGTCCGCAGCACCTACAGCCTTTGAATAGTTAACTGTCTCTTCTTTATCTGTATCTATATCTGTATCTGTACGCGTGACATCCGTACCCGTCACGCGTGACTCATCAGTGACCTGATCGTGACCACCCTCTTCTCCCTCTGAAACAGCGTCTTTTTTGCGCTGGCGCTGGCGGCGTTTACGCTCTGCTGCGGTGTTGTCTGTATCGCTGCGCATCTGCAGGGTGGCCCACTTGGAGGGCTGCAGGGTGGCCTGCTCAATCAAACCGACCTCAGCCAGGCGGCGGGCCACCTCTTCCAGACTGCGCACGTCCAGGCCCAGCTTCACGGCGACCTTGCGCATCAGCAGCGCAGGTGCATCGCCCTTGTCCAGCAGCCCCTCGCCCTTGAGGCACAGCAAGGCCACAAAGTGCCAGCGATCCTCAAAGGCCAGCAGCTT
>NZ_RSDT01000042.1:0-1022 GCF_004522605.1 Comamonas sp. A23 | reverse complement strand
TGATGCTCGTCTACCTGCAGAACGCCTGGAAACAGCATCTGGCCGCAGGCGAGCCGGACAATGAAGAGACGCTACTGGCCGCCATTCGCGAGGGCGCCGTCATGCGCGTGCGGCCGAAGGCCATGACTGTTGCCGTGGTTATGGCGGGCTTATTGCCCATCCTGATCGGACATGGCACCGGCTCTGAAGTCATGACCCGCATCGCTGCTCCCATGGTCGGCGGGATGGTCACGGCCCCGCTATTGAGCATGCTTGTCATCCCCGCTGCCTGGTACTTGATCCATCGGAAGCGCCCCATCACTAAACACCACTCTCCGAACCTTAAAGCGTCCTCAGTCGAGGCTTCATAACCATTTTTTTGAAAGAAAGACCCATGAAAACAACTCACTTACTTGCCGCAGCCCTCACATGTGCAGCGTTCACAACAGTCCATGCTCAGGACGTGAAAATGCCAAAGAAGCCAGCTGCAAGTGCATCAGCTTCCACCATGCCCTTAGTTGATGGTGAAGTCCGCAAGGTTGACATCCAAAAGAACCTTGTCGTCCTGCGTCACGGAGATATTCCGAACCTGGCGATGCCGGCCATGACCATGGGCTTCGAGGTATCCGATAAGAAGATGCTCGACGGCTTAAAGGTTGGCGATAAGGTGAAGTTCCAAGCAGAGTCGATCAATGGCAAAGCTATGGTCACGGAATTGAAACCGAACCATTGATAGAAGAAGGGACTGTCATTGGCGTTGTTGCACTACAGGGACTTCCCGTCAACGCAAGCGCTGATCAGTAACTTTTGACTAACCTGACTGCCAAGACGATCAAGGTGCTTGAAACGAGAAACAGACTGCACATCTACAGACGGTGTTAGGCACGAGGTGTGCGCCCCCTGAAACAAACCGCGCGGGCGTGTCCGAATTTTTGTGTAAACGGTTCGGACTTCAATTGACGGAGATGCGGTCTCCGAACTGAATGGTAAAGCGGGTCAGCGCAGCCTTCCAATCCCGGATGGGCATGGTCCACTTCTGACTG
>NZ_RSDT01000041.1:0-1139 GCF_004522605.1 Comamonas sp. A23 | reverse complement strand
ACCTGGCTGATCTCCTCGCTTTGTTCGCGCGTGGCCTTGCTGATCTCGGCAATGAAGTCCGCCACGCTGCGCGCCTGGGAGACAATGTCGCCGATATTGCTCCCCGCATCGCTGACCACCAGAGAGCCGGCCTCTATGGTGGCCGTGCTGGCCTGAATCAGCGCCTTGATCTCCTTGGCAGCATCGGCGCTGCGCTGCGCCAGGGCCCTCACCTCACCGGCAACGACGGCAAACCCCCTGCCATGCTCGCCCGCACGGGCGGCCTCCACGGCCGCATTCAGCGCCAGCAAATTGGTTTGAAAGGCAATGCTGTCAATCACGCCGACGATGTCGGCAATGCGGCGGGAGTTGGCCGTGATCGACTCCATGGTGGAGACGATCTGATCCATGGACTGCCCCCCGCGCAAGGCCGCCGCGCTGGCTTCGCTGGCCAGCACACCGGCTTTTTGCGCCGTATCGGCGCTGGACTGAACCCGGGCCGTGATCTGCTCCATGGAGGCCGAGGTCTGGGCCACATTCACCGCCAGCTGCTCCGTCTGCCCGTGCAGATAGCTGTTGCCCTGCTCGATTTCGTTACAAGCCTGCTGAACATTGAGCGCCTGCTGGTTCACATCGTCCACCAGCCAGCGGAACATGAGACCGATCTGGTTGACCGTGCGCAGCGTGGTGCCGATTTCATCCGAGCGCTGCAAGTATTCCGTCTGTCGGTTGTTGCCGGTGGCCACGTTCAGCGACTGACGCTTGAGCAGCTCCAGCGGCGTGGCGAACTGGCTCTCGAGCAACAGCGTCATCACCATCAGGGCCACCGTCATGAAGGCCGCCATCGACAGGAACTGCATCTGGCTTTGAGCCAGCAGCCAGGCCCCAAGCACCAGGGCGCCCCACAAAGCCAGCGAGTTCAGGCGAATGCGCCGGCGCACCCCCATGTGCCGCCAGATCGACAGCAACTTCCCCAGCCCCTTTTTGGAGACTATGCCTTTGTGCAGCTCAGGCGCGGAACCGCCCTTGTCGTGCATGGACTCATACAGCTTTTGCGCCGCCTCGACCTCTTTGCGCTCGGGCTGGGTGCGCACCGACATATAGCCCTTGGCCTTGTCATTGCGGATGATGGGAATGGCATTGGCCCGAACCCAGTAGTG
>NZ_RSDT01000040.1:0-1332 GCF_004522605.1 Comamonas sp. A23 | reverse complement strand
CCTTTGCGAGACATCGAGCGAATCAGCTTTGCATCATGGATCCTCGAGAGCCAGCCCGGCCAGCGGTAGTGAGCTCCACGATCAGAATGAATCACAGGGCGGCTCTCACTGCCTTGAGCAGCATCAATGGCCGCATCCAGCATTGTGTTGACGAGATTTGCGTTGGGATGAGTCCCAATCGACCAGCTCACCACCAGCCCGTCAAAGCAATCAATGACTGGCGACAGGTAAACCTTGCCAGCAGGGATTTGGAATTCAGTAATGTCTGTGAGCCACTTCTCATTGGGCGCAGCAGCATGGAAGTCTCGATTGATGAGGTTTTGCGGGGCAGCACCTATCTCTCCAAGGTAGGAGTTATATCTGCGGCGTTTGGGCTTGGCCACGATCAACCCCTCCTGCTTCATCAGCCGACGAACCACCTTCTCTGAGATGCCCGTGCACTCCTTGAGCAGAGATGCCTGTACCCTGCGGTACCCATAGCAACGGTAGTTGTTGTCGAAGATCTCTGTGATGCTTCGGCGTACATCCAAGTATTTGTCAGCCAGCTTCAGCCGGGCACGATGGTAAAAGTACGAGCTTCTAGCAAGGCCAACAAGAGAAAGCAGTTCTGGCAATTCATACTGACCGCGCAACGCTTCAACCAGCACAGCCTTATCTTTGTTTGCCAGGCTATGCAGATCAATGCCAGCCCCATTTTTTAAGATTTCATGGGCCTGTTTGAGAAGCTCCCGCTCTATCTTCAGCCGCCGAACATCCTGGCGCAATGATTCAACTTGGCGCCTGAGTGCTGCTTCATCCAACACTGGCGATCGCTTTGGACTGTGTTTCATCGAGGCAGGGGCACAAGGGCCAAGCAACTGATTTTTCCAGTTGTACAAGGTCCCCCTACACACCCCTAACTTGTCCGCAATCTCCTGTGCAGTTGATTGACGGGTACACAGTTGCACCACGCCCTCACACATCAAAGTATTCGGCTTTGTAGCCGGCCAAGATCTGCCTACTCTCGATTTGCAGGTGTCAGGGCAGTCTTGCCGAACCCACGCAGTCAACGTTCCTCGACCCGGATAACCCAAAGCCCTCATCGTTGCAGCAATACAGCGATCATGGGAGAGGTAATGAGCAACCGCCACCTCCCTTTGCTTCAGAGAATATTTTGGTGCTCTTGGAGCTTGGCTTGCTGGCAAATCCTGATGCTTCAGGTAGTGCTGATACCAGCCTTTCAATGCGTTCTTGGTTGGGTACCCCAACTGGCGAATCGTGGCTCTGGCACGCAAGCCAAGCTTGATGTAAAGCTCAACTGCACGAATCCTGTCTGCGTATGAGTACATGAAC
>NZ_RSDT01000039.1:0-1332 GCF_004522605.1 Comamonas sp. A23 | reverse complement strand
GGGCGTGTCCGAATTTTTGTGTAAACGGTTCGGACTTCAATTGACGGAGATGCGGTCTCCGAACTGAATGGTAAAGCGGGTCAGCGCAGCCTTCCAATCCCGGATGGGCATGGTCCACTTCTGACTGATGTTACGCAGGGCCAGATAGAACAGTTTGGTCAGCGCTTCGTCACTGGGGAACGAGCCCCGGTTCTTGGTCAGCTTCCTCAGGCTCATGTTGACCGACTCGATGGCGTTGGTGGTGTAGATGACCTTGCGGATTTCGGGTGGGTAGTCAAAGAACGGAATCAGCCGGCTCCAGTTCCTGCGCCAGGACTGGCCGATGGGTTGGTACTCGGCATCCCAGCGGGCCTCGAATTCACCGAGCATCAGCTCGGCCTCCTCGGCGGTGGTTGCCGTGTAGATGCGTCGCAGGTCGGCGGCCACTTCTTTGCGACGCTTCCACGAGACGTAGTTCAGGCTGTGGCGCACCATGTGCACGATGCACAGTTGCACCACCGCCTTGGGGAATACCGCCTCAATGGCGTCGGGGAAGCCTTTGAGCCCGTCGACGCAGGCGATGAAGATGTCCTGCACGCCCCGGTTGCGAAGTTCGGTGACGACCTGCAGCCAGAACTTGGCACCCTCGGTTTGCGCCAGCCACAGGCCCAGCACCTCCTTGTCACCCGTCATGGTGATGCCGATGGCCAAGTACACCGCCTTGACCCGCACAGCGCCCTCGCGCACCTTCACATGGATGCAGTCCAGATAGACGATGGGGTAGATTGCATCGAGCGGGCGGGCTTGCCAGGTCTTGACCTCATCGGCCACGGCGTCGGTCACCGAGGAAATCAGGCTGGGCGAGACCTCGGTGCCGTACATCTCCTCCAGGTGGGCCTGTATCTCGCGCACCGTCATGCCGCGGGCGTACAGCGAGATGATTTTGTCGTCGAAGCCGGCCCAGCGGGTCTGGTGCTTGGGGATGAGCTGGGGCTCGAAGCTGCCATGGCGGTCACGTGGTACCTCGATGGGCAACTCGCCGAAATCGCCCTTGAGGGTCTTCTTGCTCTTGCCATTGCGGGTGTTGCCAGTGGTGTTGGCTACCGCTTCGTTGCGTTCGTGGCCCAGATGCTCGGACAGTTCGGCGTCTAGGGCTCGCTCCACCAGCAGCTTGGTCAACTGCTTGAGCAGGCCGTTCTCGCCGATGAGGTCTTCGGGCTTCTTGTAGTTGGCCAGCAGGCCAGACAGCAGTTCTTCGGGTACGTCGTGTTTCTTGGTGCTCATTGTGCTTACGGACAGGCCGGCTTGCGCCGGCGGTTGATTGTCCGTTTACACAAAATTCTGCACACCCTC